>NZ_CP011097.1:0-324031 GCF_000955905.1 Candidatus Nitrosotenuis cloacae
CCACTCTTTTTCTTTCTAAATTTTTTTATGAAAAACAAATTAAAAATAATTAATTACAAACTAAACTCAAACTATCATATTCATTCTAAACACTTCTTATCTAGTCAAAGTTGTTATGGACTGGAAATCGAGGTGTGAGAGTAAATGGTAGATGACCCAGTTGATCGGTTTCTGGATAATGTAGAAAGTGGTAAATCCATAATAAAAAACCGAAGTGTTTTACATTTTTCCTACCTACCTGATATCATCTTACATAGAAATGAAGAACTGGAAAAGGTAACCCAGTCTTTATCGCCTATTTTGAAGCAGTCAAGACCTTCTAATTTGTTGGTGTATGGCAAGCCAGGAACCGGTAAAACTCTGGTGGTCAAAAAAATCCTAAACAAAATACAACAACGAGTTGAAAAGTCGAAATTTCCGATCAAACTGATCTATTCTAATGCCAAGGAAGAGACCACACTCTATGGCTTGCTTGTAAGCATTGGAAGGCAATTGGACTTGGATGAGGACGAATTACCCCCAACAGGCCTTGCTACATCAGAGGTCTTCAAACGACTACTAAAAAGAATAGAGCAAAACCAATACAACATCATTTTGGTTGTAGATGAAATCGACTATCTGGCTCACTTGGTATCAAAGACAGGCAAAGACATCCTATACCAACTGACTAGAGCAAATGAGCGCCTAAAAAAAGGCTCTATGACACTACTTGGCATATCAAACGATCTTACCTTCAAGGAAAGACTAGACCCCAGGGTAATCAGCTCATTATCTGAAGAAGAGATTGTCTTTACCAACTATTCAGTGGATCAGCTAAAAGAGATACTAAGGGACAGAATCAAGGATGCCTTTTTGGAGGGTGTAGTCGAGGACTCGGCGCTAAACCTTTGTGCAGCAATGGCAGGACGCGAGCATGGCGATGCCAGGCGTGCGATCGATTTACTCCGAGTGGCAAGTGAGATAGCGGAACGAGCACAGTCTGATACAGTCAAAGAAGAACACATCCGAACAGCCTCTACAAAAATGGAAGAAGACAAGGAAACAACAGCACTCAGATCCTACCCCTTACACGAAAAACTCCTAATCATTGCGGTAATGAAGGCATCCGGATTATCTACTGGTGAGATCTATTCAGCATACAAAACCCTCTGCAAGGCAATCCGCCAAAAAGAACTCACACAAAGAAGGGTAACACAGATGCTCTCTGAAATTGAAATGTCCGGCATTATTTCCGGCAAGATAATCCACCAAGGAATTCATGGTAGGACAAAAAAATTCACACTAACGATTTCACCTGAAATAGTAAAGGATACGTTTAGCTCAGAAGCTACGCTGGAAGACGTTATTTAGTAAAGTCCTTGGTGTAGACCTTAAAGGTCTTCAAGTTCACCAAGACCGCAACTGCCGGAGTCGGCGTAATTCCAACACCTGACTGGAATGGTGTTTGTGATTGCCATGCACCTGAATTCAAAATTAGGATGTTTTTGTATAGGTCCAAATCCACCACATGGACGTGGCCTGCATGGAAGATATCGGGTACCTCATCAATTACCATATAATCTTCTAGTTCTGGCGCAAGTGGGCTGTTTGCCCCATAAATTGGGCTCAAATGCCTCGCCTTTAGCAAATACTGCATGACCTTTGCAGGCTTGTCGTAGCTGAGTCCAGGCGTGGTCTTGACAATGTCATCCACTGACTGGCCATGGAAAATCAATACCTTGACGCTATTGAGTGATATTATAGCCGGGTTGCCTATCATGAAAAAGTTCTTTCTACCCCATAGGTCTGGGCAGTATTTTGCTGGAATTGCCGGCTGGGGAAGTGCTCTTCTTCCTGGGTCATGGTTGCCGGGTGCGATAAAGACCTTGATGTGCTTTGGTATTTTGTCTAGGATGTCATAGAGCAGCTTTAGCTGGTCTGCCGTGTTTAGTGCAACTAACTCCTTATCCTGATTTGGGTATATTCCAATTCCATCCACCACATCGCCGCCCAAAATGACAAACTTGACCCGCTTTGCTATTGGGTCTGGGCTGGAAAGCCAGGCTATCATGTCTGTGAATTCTTTTTCCATGAAATATTTAGAGCCGGCATGTAGATCCGAGACAAAAACGGCATAGGCCTCAGTCTTTGAGCGGTTTGCGGCATGATCCGGAATGTCCGGCAAAATAATATCTTTAACAATAAAGCCACCGTTTTTACTGGCGACGATTTTCTCCATAACAAACTGGTCCATCAATAATCCGGAGGCGGTCTTTTGTAGCTCCTCATCAATTACAATGGTTTCTATGATTCCTGTTTGGTCGTCCAGTGTTATTTTTGTGACATTCCTGTCGGTTCGCCTGTCTGTGACCAAACCACACACATAGACCTCATCTTTTGATTTGGTGGCAAGCACGGCGGAAACCGTTTTTATCATTTTTGCCTCTGGGCGATTTGACATTATTCGCTTGAGCTTGTTGAATCTGCTTGTAAACAGGGCAGTAAAGCCCTGAACTCCCTCGGCTGATGCGATGTAAGGAGTCGGGTCATAGATGATTTCATGATCATCCTCTATGAATTCGTCCTCTTTTATGCCTAGGAAGGACTCGAGGTCTTTTTGTGAAATCAGGTATAGTTGTTGGCGTTCCTTTTCCTTTACGATTTGCTTTATGATCCTCTCCAACTCCTTTACGTCGATTTGCTCTAGAATTTTTAGCGCATCTGGATGGATCTGAAAGCCCTTGTTAATTACAAAATTTAATGCAGCACCGATATCACTAATCATAAACAAGGTAACATCAGATGACGTTTTAATTAACTCTGCTTCAGATCAACAAACTCTTATTCACCGCCAAAAAACTTGATTCTAAATGAAAAAGCGAATCATACTTTTCTTTGTCTTTTTAGGTGTATTTTCTGCAGCATTTTCGTTAGGAGCGGAGATGCAAGTACCGGAGGAAGAAGCAAAAATCTTCTTGGAGGAATTCAACAAGCTGCTTGAATCACTAAAGGGTGAGAACTTTGGATTTGAGATATTCCTGCATAATACGGAGATCGCACTTGCAATGTTCATTCCTGGGTTTGGAATTGGCTGGGGTATATTTTCTGCAGTCTCTACTGGATTTGCGTTTGCAGCACTTGCTACCACAACACCATTGCTTGGAAACATTCCACCACTGGCGCTGATCTTTGCCACGCCGTTTGGTCTGATGGAGCTTGCGGCATATTCACTTGCAATGTCTAGAAGCTTTATTCTGATAATGGCATTATTCAAAAAATCTCCACTAAAGGAGCAATGGAAGCCGCTAGTAATAGAAATTGGAATTGTGATTGGCTTGTTGCTTTTGGGTGGAATCATTGAGGCCTACATGATAGAGAACTTTGAGGGCGAAGATCTAATACCAAAAATCGAAGATCTCAAGAATTGACTAATTTTTGTGGCTTTGCCAAAAATAATTCAGTAGTAAATTATAAACAAAATCAGGACGTGGCTATACTGTGAAGTATCTAGCATTTTTAGCCGTACTCTTGGGCGTGGTTTTTGCACTAACCATTCATGATGCCGAGGCACAAATTGCCGGAAACAAGGCGTTTACGTTTTCTGGAAGCGGCTTTGCTGTATCTGGCAAGTCAATTTCTGACTCTGTTACAGAAATCACATTTTCCGTAACTCAGACAAAAACAAAATCTGAATTTACTTTACAGGGTGGTGTAATCACAGTTGACCAAAAAGATTGGACCCTGTCTGATTTTTCTGGCTCTATGCTACAAAATGGCAAGCTTTTCAGATTTAATGCCAAGGCAACTGATCCGCAAGGAAAAGAGGCAACAGTATCCGGAATCGCAAAACTAGTAGACAAGACAACAACCGAATCAATCTATACTTTTAGTGGAACTATAACCGATGCAACAAAACAGAAAACAAAACTAGTCTACACCAGCAAGGTCTCTGAATTTTTAGTAAAGCCGGTAGACAAGACAACAAAATCTGATGTCACCATTAAAATCCTAGAAGGAGCAGCAAATCCAGACGCCGTAACATACAAGACACAAATCTCAGGCTTTAGATCAAATTTCCTATCTGAGGATCGAATCACAATTGCACCTGGTGGCACTATAACGTTTGTAAATGAAGATAATGCAGCACACTCCCTTCAAAGCGGAATTCTTGATAATCAAAGCAAACAAATTACAAAAAGCTCGTTTATACCAGATAACAAAATTTCAAGTGGAATCATTGCTCCCGGCAAATCTTGGAGTGTAACATTTGATGAGACAGGCTTTTTCAGATTGTATGATGAAAAATATCAAAAAATCAACATCACAATATTTGTCTTTGATGAGTCAAAAATAGTAAAATTTGGCCAGAATAAACCACGAAACTAGAAGTTGATGTAGGATTCCAGCTTGTGTTGGTTGATTACCATTACTGACAGATCAGAGAATTCTTTTCCTTCCAAGTCCCTGACAAATCCAACAAACTCGGTTTCCTTCTCTGTTGTTAGGAATTCATAGACATGCACTCGTAACTTTGCGGTGTCAAAGCCATTTTTTCTCAGATAATGTGCAATTTCTGATTGCATAAAGTGCTTGCTTGGGTCTCGTGGCCAGGGCCTTGGTACCAAAACGACGGAAAACCCATCCAGAATCGCCTTTTGTAGCTCGAGTTTTTTTTCCTCGATTGGTGTGGTGATGTGCATTGTTATTATCTTGGAGCGATCCAATGGTACCTGTGCCTTGGATGCTGCAACTTGAGTTGCTGAAATTCCAGGAATTATTGAGATTTTACCAAAAATCTCTATCAGTCTGTCTACCACTTCGGACTCTGAAAAATTAACATCACCAGTAAATGGAACAACTAGTTTTTTTTGACCAAGTGTCTTTGCTACTTTTTGATATGCTTCCTCTTGATTTTTCATTGTGATTTCATGTACTTCCTTTCCATCTAGTAATGACTCGATTGTTTGCAAGGTGTACTTGTAGCCAATCACCACATCGCAATTCAACACTACCTCTTTGACTAGTTCTGTGACGTATTTTGGTGAACCCGGGCCTACACCAACCGCATAGACATTACTCATGATTCCACCCTGGACTTGATGTATTGTACAACCGGCGTCCAATTCACTCGCAGAAAACTCATTGGAGCCTTTGCGGGATAGGTAACCCAGTCCTTTACTATGGAGAGATGGAATTTTCTTTCTTTTTCACCATCACGCAGCTTCAAAAACAGAATTGTCCCCCATGCTTTTTCTTCCATACCTACCTCAATTACATCAGACATGGCATATCTTGGGTTTTTTTCATTTTCCAGATCTGCAGTGAGATTTTTCTCACCATACCCATCGTGAGTTAGAATGGTGTTTTCCGGATCTTTAATCAAATATACAATCTGTCTTTGAACGGTTGATTTCCACCACTGGCTCTTTGCTTCAGTCTTTGATACAAAGTACAATCCCTTGTCGGTGACAAAAAACATACACTCTTTGCTTTTTGTAAATAATTTTTTTTCTTCCAGCCATACTGAAAGCAGATGAGTCTTTATTTTCTCATCAGAATCCATATGATTTTCAAACTAGGGCGACTTGTTAAAAACCAATGCCATTAGCTTTTATTTGAGATGGCAAAAATGTCACATATTGCAATATTCGGTTGTTGTTTCTGTTGTGGTTGGTTTGCTTTTGGCAGGTCTAATACCAGTATTTGCGGAAACAGAGATCTCTGATAAAGTAGTTGTACTAACTACACAATCAGGCGAAATAGTAATAGAATTATTCCCAGCAGATGCGCCAAGAACAGTAGAGAACTTTCTAAATCTGACTGGGCAGAAATTTTATGACAGAACTGTATTTCATAGAGTAATCAAGGATTTCATGATTCAGGGTGGTGACCCAAAGACAAAGCCAGGTGGATACCAAAAGCTCACTGAGTGGGGAACGGGCGATGCTGGCTATACCATTCCTGGCGAATTCAATACTATTTCTCACAAGAGAGGAATAGTATCAATGGCGCGGGGCGGTGATCCAGATAGTGGAAGCTCACAGTTTTTCATAGTTCACAAGGACACACCTGCACTAGACCAAAGTTATGCAGTGTTTGGCAGAATTACAACTCAGACAAGCTATGACACTTTGGACAAAATAGCAAACTTGGAAAATCCAGGTGAGCCAACAAACAACATCCCATATGATTGGGGCAAAGGCGAGATCCTCAAGGCCGAAGTAAAGAACCGATCAGACATTACAGATCTGCTAGAACAAGGCGAGCCTGAGCGAGTTGCACCAAAAACTACCGAGACCGTCCCATACTCTAATGACAAGCTAGGATTTTCATTTGTACCACCAGCAGGATGGTTTACACAAGAGCCACCAAAGCGAAACCCCGAAACACCAGACGTGGTAGCTGTTGGTGATAAAATTGGTGGATTCACACCGGCAATCTCGGTTTCTGTCAAACCAACAAACGGGACTACACTAGATGATTATTCTGAAAAAATTAAGCAAACACTAAAACCAGCAATAGACTCCGGTGTTCTCACCATATTGGATGAGCAAAAAACAATGATTAAAGGCAATGATGGCTACATACGTGAAGCATTAGGCAAATTCAACACTACATCTGGCCAGATCAAAGTAAAGTTCAAGGAAGTTGTGATGCATTCTGGCGACAAATTCTATATCATAACCTACACAAACAGCGAGAACAATTTTGATGCTACAATACCCAAATTTAATGCAGCACTTGAATCGTTTAGTACAACTGCACTACCAACAGATGATAGTAAGAAAGATGTACCAAAACTCCCGGGACAGTGCGCAATTGCAACTGCAGCATTTGGCACGGAGCTTGCCCCACAAGTCCAAATCTTGAGGGAAATCCGAGCCAGTACCCTATTTGGTACTGGCTCTGGCACTGTATTCATGGCTGGCTTTAACGAATTTTACTATACATTCAGCCCTACAATAGCTGATTTAGAAAGACAAAACCCAATCTTCAAGGAAATGGTAAAAGTAACCATAACACCTATGCTTTCTACTCTGTCAATTCTGAATCATGTCAATATTGATTCCGAGCAGGAAATGTTAGGATATGGAATCGGAATCATTCTATTGAATATAGGGATGTATTTTGTCATTCCAGCAATAATCATAGTAAAAATAAAAAATAGATTTTGGAGCTAGTGCAAAAATCTCGGAATTTTTTTTGCTATATGAGCAATAGAGATTCTGCCTGGGCCCATGGTTATGATGCACAGGTTTGCTGCAAGCAAGATCAGATCAAGCTCGTATGAGCCTTGGCCAGTGAGGTTTTCTGCTTTTTTGACGTGAAATATCGCGCCAAGCATTATGATTGATAATATTGAAGCAGAGATTCGATTCAAAACTCCAATGATTAGCAAAATTCCACCAATACTTTCAGCAAGAGCAATCGGCATTACCATTTCTGCTGGCATCCCAAGGCTTCCCAAAAAGCCGCCAAAGCCTGGATTTGCAGTCTTGCCGACTCCATGCACTAGAAAGATGACACCAACAGCTAGTCTGAGACCTAGATGTGTGATGTCGTTTATCTTTCCCTCTTTGATGTTAGCTTCCATTGTTGTTCAGGCCGTTGACGATATAATAAAAGGTACTACCAAATTACTATTGAGAACTTGGTTAGCTCATCACCCATAGAATACAAAAAGAGAATGATCAAAACATGGAATGAAATCGCACCTCGTTATCATAAGAGATGGGCAGGCAAAAGCATAGGACCGTTCCAGAGCACACAAAAACTAGTAAAGATGGCAAAGCTTCGCCGTGGCAATTTGGTGCTTGATTTGGCGTGCGGGACAGGCGCAGTAACCAAAGAGATCACATCAAAAATTGGAAGATTTGGGCATGTAATAGGCGCAGATAGCTCTCAAACAGCGCTGTCCATAGCAAAAAGATCAATCAAGGCAAAAAACGTAGACTTTGCCATACTTGACGCAGAAAACTTTGCGTTTAATCAGAAATTTGATGTCATAACATGTCAGTATGCATTGTTCTTTTTTCCAAATGCTGCCAAGGCATTATCTAACATAAAAAAATCACTTAGAAAAAACGGTACACTAATCGTTGCAACTCATGGTGCTGGTAGTACGGTCCCATATTTTTCCAGTATCTTGGATTCTGTGCAGAAATTCATCCCGGATTATATTTCGTCTGGAGCGCCAGATCTGGATAGGTTTGGAACCAAGGCAGGCCTCAAAAAGGCAATTACAAAGGCCGGCTTTTCACACATTACAATACAAGAGTACAAGTTCTGGTATTCACCTGGTACATTTTCAAAATATTGGTCTGACTATCTCAAATACTTGGCAAAGCCACTAAAAGAAAAGCTGGACAAGCTCACACCAAAACAAAAAGAAGAACTAAAACAAGCAATCAAGCAAAAAACCATTCCTTATACCAAAAATAATACAATCAAGTTTCCCTGGAAAATACTAATCCTGTCTGCAAAAAACTCTTAACAAAAATTGTTGGGCCGTTTCCAATTTTTTTATTGGAAGCACATACCCAACAAAATGACTCCACGTAATCATACTATACTAATATCGTAATTAGACGCGTGTATGTCTAAAATGATCATCCCACTCATGATCCTATCCACATGATTTGTGAGGAAAAACTGGATAAAAAATACAATTTTAGGCACTAATCACAGAATGATCAGTTCTTTGGTGAAACGGTGCATGTTGATTGGTTTTACTCTCACTATAACTGAATCTTCGATTCGCACGCCAAATTTACCTGGAATATAGATTCCTGGCTCTACAGTGATTGCCATATTTTTTTGCAGAATGGTTGTACTCTTTTGTGATATTGTGGGAAATTCGTGGACCTCAAGGCCGATTCCATGTCCTGTCGAATGGATGAAAAATTTTCCGTAATTTTTTTGGTTGATATGATCTCTACATGCATCATCCACACTCTTGCATGAAACATTTGGCTTGATAGCTGCCAGTCCATTTTTTTGTGATTCCTTGACTATTTCATAGACTTCTTTTGCCTGGTCTGATACTTTTTCCAAACCAAAGGTTCTGGTCGCATCACTGACATAGCACTTGTAGCGCAATGTGAGATCTACTACGATAAGATCACCACTTGCAAATTTTCGATTTGTTACCTGTGCGTGTGGCAATGCGCCGTTTGGCCCACCGGCAATTATCAGAGGATTCAAAGTGGAGCGATAACCCGTAGCAAACATTTCCTGCTCCATTGCAAACGCCATTAGCTTTGATTGCAGCTCGGACTCGCGCACACCTTTAGCAATTTTTTTTGTGCACAACTCGTACATCTCATCTAGGATTTTTGATGCTTTTTTGAGAATCGTAATTTCAGACTCGTCCTTTATTTCACGAGCGCGATAGAAAGGATCCGTTGAATGTTTTATGGTTGGGATAGATTTTTTGAGTGACTCCATTGTGTTGTAATTTTGGCAGTCGGTGCAGACCTTTTTACCCCTAAGCATCATCACAAGGCTGGACAACAATCCGACTCCTCTCTCTGATGTTACCACATCACAATCAATCGCATCATCTTTTGCTCTACCTGCCTCTAGCTCTGGCGCAATTATTGTGGTCTTGCCGTTTTTTTCCAAGACACCGATTGCCTCACCCCAAAACCCAGTCAGATAAAACAGGTTTTCTGGCTCAAAGCACACCAGCGTGTCACAGTCGATTTTTTGTGCATGCTTTAGTAGCGTTTTTCGGCGCTGCTTCATGCGTGTTTTGCCATATCCTAGTGAATTAATCTTTGTTGGAACATTTGTATACTGGAAAACGAAATTTTGTCTAGTTGGAAGAAAAGAAAAAAGTTGTTGCACTGTTATCTGGTGGATTAGACAGTCAGCTAGCTGTCAAGATGATGCAAAAACAAGGCTTTGAAGTATCTGCTGTTGCCATCAAGACTCCATTTTGTGATTTTGATTGCGGCCGTGGTTGTGGTTTTGAAATAAGAGAAAGAGCAGACGCACTAAATGTTAATCTAAAAACAGTTTACCTCGGTGATGAATACATCGAGATGCTAAAGAATCCAAAATATGGGTTTGGCTCTGGCATGAATCCATGCATTGACTGCCGATCCATGATGTTCAAGGCTGCAAAAAAACACATGGACGAGATCGGAGCTGAATTTATCATATCTGGTGAAGTATTGGGCCAAAGGCCAATGAGTCAGCACGGACCAGCACTGAGAACAATAGAAAAGGAATCAGGCCTTGAAGGATACATCGTCCGACCACTATCTGCTGCATTACTGCCAAAGACCATTCCAGAAGAGACTGGTCTCATAAAACGCGAAGATTTGGGAAAGATTCGCGGACGCACTCGACGAATGCAGCTTGATATGGCAAAGGAATTTGGAATTGAAAACCCGCCAAACGCTGGAGGTGGATGCCTTCTGACTGATCCTGCGTTTGGACTGCGAGCTAAAGACTTGTTTGCACATGTAGAGACTCCAACAGTAAATGACATTGATCTTCTAAAGATTGGCAGACATTTTAGACTAGATAACAAAACAAAACTAATTGTTGGAAGAAACAAAGATGAAAATGATGTCATAAAGGCATTGGCTCTACCAAATGATTTACTGTTCACTGCAAAGGATCACATGGGCCCAGTCTCTATGCTTCGCGGAGAAAATCTACAAGACCACAAATCACTCTGTGCATCCGTAACACTGCGATACTCTGATGCACCAAAAGAAACAGACCAAACAGTAATCATTCAACATGGTGAGCAAAACTTGGAAATATCTGCAAAGAGTGCTGCCGAGTCTGATTACATCCACTTTAGGGTTTAGGAACAAAACTGGACGTTTGTGCGTAATTTTTTGCGAAAGACTTTTTGAGGGAGTATTTACGAATCATAATAACCACAATGCAAAAAACCGAAAGCCCGACTTATCTTAAGGCAATCACAATTCGTGATCAGAGCGACATTCACTCCATCAAAGATGACATGAAAAAAAACATGATCCTAATTTTGCGAGTAACACCACTGGCGCAAAAAGATGTCGAGCAGCTACGCAAGCTAGTCGAAGAACTATATGCACAGGCAAAAAACTTTAATGCAGACATTGCAAGACTTGGCGAAGAGCGAATCATTGTTACACCTCCTGGCGTAAAAATCTGGAAGCCGGAATACGATCTGAAATAATATTAAAACTGCGCGGATAATTTCTACGTCCTCTTAATATCGATTAACCCGAGAAAATTTTGTAATTGCATAAAATTCATCTGGGAATGTTTGCAGTTATTCTGTCAGTAGCTGTGCCGTTTGCATTTGCAGAATCTGATCACGCCAAAACAATCACAGAGTGTGAGGCCATCTATCCCGAGCTTGAAACACTTGGCAAGGCCAAATTCTTGCAGAGATATGCACATCATCCAGACATTCGAAGCTGTCTTACCTTGTATAATGACATCACATGGTTCTCAGAGGGCTCTGATCGCACAGATCGGCTGATCGCGTTACTGGGTGAGCCGATCGTAAAAAAGCCAGTTCGCGATCGCTTTGAGCAGACCTCAAACATTCCATCTTGGATAAAAGATGACGCAACACGCTGGCAGCAAGGAAAAGAGCGTGACAACATATTCTCATATGGAATAAGATTTTTGATAAACTCTAAAATGATCGACGCACCGATCGGACTATCCGATCAACCTAGATGCATGTCTGATCAGATCTGTGTTTCAAAAAATCATTACATCAAATATTCAATCAAGGACACTACAAGCCAGGATGTCACAAACCTAACCCATACGTTTGGCACGCCGGGAAACACAATTGCGATCAGCTCTACTGAAATAACAAAAAAGGACAAAAGACAAGACAACTTTCACATTGATTCGGATGGGCTCATAGACCACACCAAGCAATACTATTCGTTTGTGCACAAAACTTCAATCAAAATAGGCACTACAATCGACTCGAAATATCCGATTACGACCACAGGTGAGGTGATATTCCCATTCAAGAACCAGCAGCGAGATGCTATGATTGCCTGGGACAAGACCAAACAATACCAAGAAGTAATTGACAAAAACACTGGAATTGTATTGTTTGCCAAATATAACGACCGAATTAAAAAGACGGAATGGAGCGCTGAGCTTACCGATACCAATGCATTTTCTGAGGAAATCCAAATTCAATATAACGGAATGAGAATTCCTTCATGGTTCAAAAACCCAGTAAAATGGTGGACTGAAGGAAGGATTTCGGATTCAGAGTACATTAGTAGCATCAATTATCTGCTAAAAAACAACATAATGCAGATCTAGGTTTTTAATATTAAATACAAAATCAGACTATCAAATTTGTGGTCATATCACATTCTGAGAAGATCAATTGTTCCGAACAAAAACTGTGGGCCTTGCTACTAGACAAAGCAAAGCACCCAGAAAAAACCATAAAGCAAGTCACAGAATCCACAATCATACAAAAATACACTGATGGCTATCTAAGGGAAATGACCGCGGTTGGAATGAACATCAAGGAAAGAATCACTATTAATGAAAAATCTCGCGAGATCAAATTTACATTAGTAGATAATACGGAATTTGATGGTTATTTCCTAAACAAAATAGAAGGAAAGGACTGTGAGCTAGTCCTGACATATTTGCAGGACTGGACACCAAAAGACAAAAACGCAAAAAAAGATTTTGATTTACAGTTTTTATCAGTGATAAAAAATGCTGTTCTTGCAATGAAAAAACTGGCGGAGGCACAATGATCAAAATCGTTTCGAATGATCAAAATTTTAAAACAGAAATTGATTGGCTGATTAGCTATCACCATTTTTCATTTGGTGAGCACTATCACCCAGACAAAACAAACTTTGGGCCACTGCGGGTCTTCAATGATGATATCATACATCCAGGTATGGGATTTGGATTTCATCAACACAAAGACATGGAGATCATCACCTATGTCACACAGGGAACACTTGAGCACAAGGACAGCCTTGGGAACACTGGAACAATTGAGGCTGGTAACATCCAAAGAATGTCTGCGGGAATAGGTGTGTTTCACTCTGAATACAACCACTCAAAAGACAAACCTCTGAAACTTTTGCAAATCTGGATCACACCTGATACAAAAAATCTCAAGCCGTCATGGGAACAAAAGACTTTTCTGGAAAAAGACAGACTGGATAATTTTTTTCAAGTAATTGGGCCTGCTAATCATGCACTAAAGATTCATCAAGATGCAGAATTTTATATCTCAAAGCTGACAAAGAAAACAAAATACCAAATCAAGCAAGGCAGGCAATACTATCTCTTTGTTATTACTGGTAACATTACACTAAACAACATCCTAATGAAGGAAAAAGACTCGGCAGAAATAACCAATGAGACAGAACTAGATGTACAATCTGATAGTGCGGAAATAATTCTAATTGATCTGCCGCAAAGCTAATTCATTTAGAATCAGGTTTTTTCTGATTTGTCCAGTTCCTTGTCTAGCTCGTAGAGCTTTGCAATTCTTTTGTATGTAAGTGGATGTGTTCTGAACAGCTCGCCAAACTTGGAGAACGAGTTTCTTCGCTCCCAGTCCATCGCATCTTGGACCTCTTTTTCTGAAATGTGCAAGTCCAAATAATATGATGCAAATCTGGATACCTCAAGGCTAGATGCAACAGGATCCACTGCGTAAAATGCTCGCAGCGAAGAATTTTGCATGTTTTGTTTTTGTATGCTCAATCCGTACGTTATTTTTGCCAAAGCACTTGCTAAATGTGTGGGCTTGATTTGCTGTCCTGCGAATCTGTCTGCATAAAATTCCCTGAGTCTTGAGAAATGCAACACCATGAGATTTGTAATAAAGTACACCACAAATGCGCCAATTCCTATCATTGCTGCACCACCTACCTGATTCCTGTGTGATCTGCCAGAAAACATCGTCGACATGGCAATGTAATATGCAATTGTTGGCACAACAGAGACTATTGTCATTACAAGCATGTCATGGTGCTTGATGTGACCTATCTCGTGCGCAATTACTCCCTTTACCTCGTCCTGTGTTAGGTTGTTTAGCAGCCCCTGTGTTAGTGCAAGCGTTGCAGAATTGCTTGTTCTGCCAAAGACAAATGCATTTGGCATGCCATTGTTTGCAATTGTTATCTGTGGAACCTTTACGTTGTTTTTGGCGCAGATCTCCCTGACTGTTTGCTCAACCCATGGGAGCTCACCCGGGCTCAGCGTCCTCAGGTTTGTACTCCATCGGATTATTTTTGGACCGATTAACCATTGGATCAATCCCATAAAAATTCCCATTCCAGCCATTCCAAAAACTCCCACATTCAGATAAGCCCCAATTGCTGCCATGAACGCAAAGAGTAATCCAAACACCAACATCATGGTGAGGCTCATTGATGCAACTAGTTTTGCCGACATTTTTTGAATATAATATCTAGAACAGCCTGATTGCTTCCTGCACCTGTGGATAGTGGGCCGGAACTCGGAATTGTCTGCGAATATTCATTGCAAGGCTTTCACACTTTCTTCGCTCACCGTGATTCACCAAGACTCGTCGAAGCTTTGGTCTTAGCTTGTGCACAAATGACATTAACTGATTGAAATCGCTGTGGCCGGAAAATCCATCAAGCTTTATCATGGAGCAGTTTACGTTTACCACCTCTACTTTGCCGTCTTTTCCTAGCAAGGAGACCTGCTTTGAGCCATCAAGGACCCGTCTTCCTAGAGTGCCATTGACCTGATATGAGACAAAGATTATCTTGTTTTTGTTTCCTGGAGCAATGTTTCTGAAATACTCCAAGACTGGGCCGCCCTCTAGCATACCAGAGGTTGCCAAAATTATACATGGTGTGTTGTCTCGCAGAGGTTCTTCTCTTGCATCAGAGTGCTCGATGTTTGTGAAATATTCAGAGTCAAATGGATTATCATCAGTTTCCAGGATTTTCTGGCGTAATTCGCGCGCCAAATATTCAGGATAGGCTTCATGTATTGCAGTAGCCTCGGAAATCATTCCCTCTGTAAATACTGGTGCTTCGACCATCTGGCCTGCCTTCATGTAGTGATCAATTACCATCAGTATTTCCTGGGCACGACCCACTGCCGGAATTGGAATCAAGACCTTTCCGCCATCAACTAGTGTGTTGTTTACTGCATTGATGAATGCAGACTCTACTTCTTGTCTTGTTGGCTGGATGTCCTCTCTTGCGCCATATGTGCTCTCTATGAGTAAGGTTTCAACTCGAGGATAGTTCCATGATGCACTATCAAATAGAATGCTCTTGCCAAATTTGATATCGCCAGTGTATACAAAATTATGATCACCATTACCAATGTGAAAGTGACATGTCGCAGAACCAAGAATGTGGCCTGCATTTGAAAATACCAACTTGATGTCTGGTGCAATGTCAGTTACTGTTCCATATGGAATGGTTATGGTTTGTCGCATGATCTGTTTTACATCGCGCTCTGCGTACAGTGGCGCTCGTCCTTGCGCAGCTGCTACTCGTATTGCATCTAGTTGAATTAGATTCATCATTGGTAGGGTTGGCTCTGTGCAATAGATTGGGCCCTTGTAGCCATACTTGCATAATACCGGCAAGAATCCGGTATGATCCAAGTGTGCATGGCCTATTACAATTGCATCCAGCTCATCTAGTGTTATGTTTGCCCAATCCAATCTTGGAAATGCCTCAGATGGAGATCGTGCGCCTGGGTTTACACCACAATCAATTAGGATCTTGCTTTCTGGTGTGGTAAGTATCATGCTGGACCTGCCTACTTGGCCAAATCCGCCAAGTGTCATCAAAGAAACCTCAGATCTTTGGGCTAGTCTTGGCCTGAAAATGCTCTCGCCTATTTGCTTGAGCTGCTTTGAGCGCTCTGATGATGATAATTTGAGATTATAGTTGATTTGCTGAATGGTGCTGGATTGGATGATAGTTGCCTTTCTAATTCGAATTCTCCAACCCATCTGCTCAGTTAGTTTTGCTGAATTAAACTCGGGATTGTTCTGGAGTAGCCAAGGTCGCTTTACCTCTACAGAGACCTCACCTGTTGCCGTATCAAAATATGTGCCTCCCAGTTCTGCTTCCTTTGGTAGTGCCTCTGCAATTATTTTTCTGGCGTCATCTTCGTTTTTGCGAATCGACTCTTCTGTTCTGACTACGATTCTTTTTTTGATCACATTTACCAGATCTGAGACTATCTGGTTGTTTTCCATCAGAAATGATGGTGATCTCGTGTATAGTGCAATTCGTGGGCCCTCATAGTCGATTTTGCTTACTTGGGCCTCTTTTGGAATACTTTGCAGTATTGTTGCCATTACACTTTGGGCTGTAGATGAATCCTTTTCCTGTTGTCTTTTTTGCATTAAATCACTACAAAGCAATGATGGCTTTCTTCTGCTCTTTGCTCAAGAGTCGAAAACCCTCTTTATCTATAATTGCAACATTGATTCCGTCGCCGGTTCCAATGTTTCTAACTATTGCTGCCTTTACAGCACGCAATGCGATTACCTTGGCCTCTTCTACTTTGAGGTTGTCTCGGTATTCGTCTTCTAGGGTACCATATGCTACTGGTGAGCCGCTTCCCGTCGTGACATATTTTTTCTCTTCGACTGAGCCAAACACATCTACGTTTACTAGTTGTGGACCTTGTTTGTCGTATCCGCCAAGCAAAATGTCTGCAATGAATGGATAGCCTCTGTTTTGATGAAACATCAATGAACATAGTCTTGCTAGAGATTTGATTGGAATGTCTTCATTTTTTTGCACTCGGTGAATGCTTGCGTGATATCTTAGAACGTCTGTGATGTTTTGTGCATCTGCTACTCCGCCTGCCAGAGTAAGGCCTGCATGTCGAGCCAGCTGTTGAATCTTCATTGTGTTGTTGTTTGCAATGAAATAGCCTGCGCTTGCACGCATGTCTGCGCACAATACGACACCGTCGCTTGCCTTAATCCCTACTGTGGTTGTTCCATGTAGAATTTTGTCTTCTACGCTATTAGCTGACACAGAAAATACTCCTAGATGATCAGAAATGATCCTGACCCTTTTAAATAACTTTGGGGGGCCAAATTGATATTTGGTAGGCTCAAGCAAAGACGTAATGCGTAATTCTCCATCTCATACAATGGAGCTTCCGCGCCTGATAGTAGTAGGAGAAAAAAATATTGGGGGCTTTGGCAAGTTTTTGCAAAATCTGGGCCCGACAAAAAAGGTCTCTATCATTGCGGGCAATCACGTTCAAAAAATCATCAGGGTAAAAATCTCAAAGTCTTTGTCTGATTCCAAAATCAAGGCAGTCTGGCACAGCCCAAAGACAAACGACGAAAAATCAATTGGTATGGTAGAATCCCAAGTAAGAAAGGACAGATCAGACCTCATAGTTGGGATTGGTGGGGGCAGATCAGTTGATGTCGCAAAAATGATCTCGTATAATTTAGACAAACCCTTTGTCAGTGTTCCAACAGCTGCATCGCATGATGGAATTGCAAGCCCCTTTGTGTCTGTAAAAGGGGAAAAGCCACACTCGCTGGTTGCAACTGCACCGCTTGGTGTGTTTGTAGACATTGATGTGATAAAAAGAGCACCAAAGAAGCTTTTGGCTTCTGGGTGTGGTGATCTGGTTGCCAAAATAACTGCAGTAAAGGACTGGCAGCTTGGACGAGATAATACCGGCGAATATTACGGACGCTACTCATCAAACTTGGCATCAATGAGTGCCAAGATCTTACTAGAAGCAACTGAGAAGAAAAAAAGACCAGACATTCGTGAAATCGTAGAGGCACTGATCAGTGCAGGTGTTGCATCATGCATTGCAGGAAGTAGCAGACCATGCTCTGGCTCTGAGCACTTGTTTTCTCATGCGTTGGACAAGCTAGCGCCAGGAATAGGATTGCATGGGGAGAAATGTGGAATTGGTGCAATCCTGATGGCAAAGCTTCAGGGACAGGACTGGAAAAAGATAGCAAATACGCTCAAAAATGCAGGTGCACCAACCACTGCAAAGCAGATCGGCCTCAAAAAACAAGTTGTTGTAGAAGCACTAGTAATAGCGCAATCATTGCGACCTGAGCGATATACCATTCTAAAGCAGATCAAGATGACCCACAAAAAAGCATTAGAGCTTGCAAAAAGTACGAATGTAATTTAGCAAAAACCTAACTTTTGGATTCGTAGAATTTATCCATACAAATTCTACGTTCGCATTAAATACAAAATTGTCACCATATTCATCATGACAACAACTGCATGGAAGTGTTTCCGGTGCGATCTAACATTCAAAGAGGAGTCATTAGCAGATCTACACCAAAACATTTGCAACCATCAATCACGTGAGATTCGCGTGGCAGTAGCTTAATACCGCAAAGCGAATTAGTGAGGAAATCTCCAAGCCAGATACATGAGTTGCAAAAATATCCCCGCAGGTTGTTTTCATGATTCTAAGCTCCACGACAATTCCGGCAAGTGTCTTGTCAAGGGCTGTCATTGTGTTTCCTTTACAAAATCCTAGAATGGTGATGTGCTGTTTGTGATTAGTGTGGCTGCCTGTGCTAGTACATTTAGGAATGCCTCGCCAAACAAAAGATTCACAATTCTGTCTGAGAATTTGTCCAAAACATGTGCAGTAGCATCAGTTAACACAACGCTTTCCACAATGTCAAATGTTTTGTTTAGTGCCTGATCGGCAACTATTGTGGAATCTACTCCTTGGTCTAGCTGTGATACCAAATCCGGAATAAAGCCGTGAATCTCCTGAGGTACACTACCTTGCAGTATCGCAGTAGCGCCAGACTCTGTTTGTCCCCTTATTGCATCCCTTACAACATCCTCAAACATTACGAGCAAACACGACCTACTTAGTCTTTAACCTGTGCGTACTTGGTTTATTAACCAATAAGGACCGCTCTGGCACAACACAAAATCACATCATTCCAATGTGGAAAATTTGGACAATGTGCCTAGTAAGCTCAAACTGAGCTGATTGTTGACAAACACGCTAGTACAAATTATTAGTAAGGGTTTAAGACTAAAATTGTAAAAGGAGTTCGGTGAAAAAATGAGTCAAACATTAACAAATCTGTACAGCTCGATGCTAAAGACGTTAATCGACAGACGAGCGGAGCTTGTGGCTGAAATTGAGGATCTCAATAACCAAATAGTAGATCTAAAACAAGAAGCCAAAGAAAGCGGAATCAATCTAGCAAACTAAAGTCCATCACAATGGATCTAGTATTTTCTGATATTCATGCAGACATTGAGGGACTGGAAACAATTCTGGAAGTAGCACTTTCCTCAGACTTTGCAGACAAGTATGGCAAGGTTTCCAGAATAATCAATCTTGGAGATCTGATGGAGCGCGGCACAAGCCCAAGACAGGTCCTGCAAAAAATGAGTGAACTATCAAAATCCTACCCAATGATATCTGTGATGGGAAACCACGATGAAAGTGTCATGTACAAAAAATTCTTCTCTGGCAGCTCTTTTTCCAGCATTAAAGAGCATGACATGCTAACAAGCCAGGACACGGAATTCTTTAGGCAAAACAAGGACGGAACATTTGGCGACCAGTTTGTCATAGATAAAAAAGACAGACTTTTCTGTGTTCACGGGGGTCCAGTGGATCCGCAAAAAATCACAAAAAATGGTGACGATCCGTGGCTGTACCAGCGAACTTGGCAAAGATTATCAGAAGAGGATTTCGAGTTTTTCAGCTATTCTGGATATCACTACAAGGCAGAATCGGCATTTAGTGAGGGCAAGGCACATCTTGATAATTTTGTAATTTTGTGCGGCCACCAACACATGGAGGCTGCCATCAAGCAGGACGGTGATCAAATCACGAATCTTTGGACATTTGGATATGAAACGGAAAAAATATCAAAATATGATCTAAAAAAACATGAGTTTCCAATCGAGAAAAACTACAACTACATCATACGGGTAGGACTTGGCGGCCCGCAAGGATACTATGGCGGAGGATTTGCCAGACCTCACTTTGGAATCATACAGGACGATCCAAAAAAGATAGTTCTTTTTGAGCTGGAATAGGCACTAGCTTAAAATCAATTATCATTCTATTTTGGTATGATGAAGGCACTTGTCCTTGGCGGATCTAAGGGAATTGGAAAGGCAATTGCAGACTCACTATCGTCCATTGGGTGTGATGTTGTGGCAACATCACGCAAAGAAATCGACACTGCAAATCTGAGCAGCGTCAAAAAATTCATCAAAAAACACAAGCAGACGGACATTTTGATTTTGAACACGGGTGGCCCACCACCAAAGACCTTTTCAGAAGTAACTGAGAAAGAGTGGCAAAAATATCACAACCAGCTTTTCCTGGGATTTTGTCTTTTGCTTCAAAAGCTAAAGGTGCAAGATGGTGGCTATGTCTTTGTGATTACATCTGGTGTTATCAAAGAGCCAAACCCAAGACTGGTCATTTCCAGTGCATATAGGCTGGCATTTACTGCAGTATTCAAGCTTGCAAGCAAGGAGCTTGCCGCAAGAAAGGTAAGCTGTGTGAATATAGCTCCAGGACTTATCAACACGGATAGAGTAAAGGATCTTGGCAATGCATCGGAGATGGCAAAAAACATTCCAATGAAAAGACTTGGCGAGCCGCGCGAGATTGGAGATTTCATCAAAAGTATAGTGCAAAACAAAATCAAGTATTTGTCTGGCGTGACCATTCCATTTGATGGCGCAAACTCTAATTTTGTAGTATGACATGAGCGCAACCGATCTTCTAAGACAGGATCATCTCAAAATAAAGAGACTGGAAAAAGTAATCGTAAAGTGCTACCAGCAACTCTACGCAGGAAAAAATATTCCCTTATCTGATATTGAGAAAATCAATTTCGTCATTGCCGAGTTTTTGGATTCTATTCATTATTCCAGAGAGGAGGACTCGTATTTTGCATGCGTTGCAAGCTATGACTCCCTCAGAGATGAAATTAGAAAATTTATGATAGAGCACGAGTTCTCAAGAAGAATTGCAAAAAACATCAACAAACACCTCCAAGAATGGAAGGACGGCAAGAACTCGCGCGAGCCAGTTGCCAGATTCCTCAGAACTTATTCAATATACTTGGATGATCACCTAAAAAAAGAGGACGAGTTTTTCAACAAGGCCGAAGCAGAGATCATATCAAAAGAAGAAGAGCAGGCAATGTATGAGCAGTTCCAATCGGTAATGGCAGTGTCTACTAAAATGCAGACCATCCTTGAGCAAATTGATTATTTAGAAAAACAAGACTGGTTTGTGTCGTAAAGTCTTTAAGAGCTACAAAAGGCAGGCAATCTGAAAATGGCATTTGTAGTATGGATGACAGGACTCCCCTGCTCTGGAAAAACAACCATTGTACGCGCAATGCAGAAAATTGTTCCAAATCTAGCCATACTAGATGGGGATGAGCTAAGAGAATGGTTATCACCAAAGGACTTTTCCAAGGAAGGCCGAGTAGAGCACAACAAAAAGGTCGCTCACCTAGCTAAACTATTGCTAAAACATAACGTTCCAGTCGGAGTATCACTGGTTTCCCCATTCATTGAGAATCGATCCGATGCAAGAAAAATAGTAGCAGATGATTCCAGGTTCTTTGAGGTTTATGTAAAATGCTCGCTGGATGAGTGCGAAACCAGAGACGTCAAAGGAATGTACAAAAAAGCGCGAGCAAACGAAATCAAACAATTCACCGGAATCTCAGACCCATACGAGGCACCAGAAAACCCAAACTTTGTGGTAGAAACCGACAAGGAAACACTGGACGAATCAGTGCAAAAACTGCTCAATTTCCTAAAATCAAAAAACGTAGCCTAACTACAAAATCTTCGTATAATTTCCTCATGGACCAGCCCGTTTGTCACAACTAGGCCGTTTTCATGGTTTACCTTTTCTGTGTTGTATAGGACCTCTTTTCCCATGGTATCTGTGATCTTTCCACCAGACTCTGTTATCAGACAGTGAGAGGCGCACGTATCCCATTGTTTTATTTTGTTTGATGTGGTGAGGTATAGGTCTGCCATGCCTTGGCAAATCTCTGCTACTTTTAGTGAGCTGCCCCGGCTCTCAAAGCTTGCAACGCCAAGTTTTTTGAAAAAATCCTTTTCCTGCTCTGTTAGGTGGAATCTGCTGCCAACTGCCTTGCATTGGGTAATGTCTTTTGTCTGACTTACCTGTAGTCTTGACCATTTGTTGTTTTCAAGCTTGTATGCTCCGGCCCCTTTTTGCGCCAAAAATATTGTATTTGTTGTTGGTCGACTAATTGCACCAATTATTGGAATCTTGTTTTGGACTAGAGCTATCATTATTGTAAATTCACCAGTTCTGTTTACAAAATCGCTTGTGCCATCAAGCGGGTCAATAATCCAGATCTTTTCCTGGTGTAGCCTTGCCATGTCGTCTGCGTCTTCCTCCGATAATACATGTAATCCAGACGATGATAATGCCCTCTTTATGATCTCGTTGCTTTGTAGGTCCGCCTTTGTTATTGGAGAATCATCTTCCTTTAGCTGAGATGTAAATTCCTCATTATACACCTCCATTACGGCCAGGCTTGCCTTTTTTGCAGCATCCAGCGCAGCAAAGGCTTCGCTGAGTGGGTTTGAGAATGGTAGATTTTCAGACATGGCTATTGCGCAAGTTCTGGCTTTAGTGTCCAAGCTATTCCAAGGGCAACAAATGGAATTGAGATCAGACCCAAAATCTGAATCAGCGTGAATAGTTGTGGCGTTGCCTCTTCTGGTACATTATACAAAAACGGCAATGGAATTGCGATGGCAAACCAAATGGTAGATAATAATATGATGGTCTTTGCACGCCTTTTCTTTAGGGATTCCAATGTCTTTGCGTGATCTCTTTGGTATTAAATTGATTTGGGACTTATTTTATGGATTCGCCGCCATCAAGTGGCAAAATGGCGCCAGTAACCCAGGATGCATCTTCCTCTGATGCAAAATAAAGGGCAGCCTTTGCAACATCATTTACGGTTCCAAACCTGCCTATTGGATAGGCAAAATTCATCATGTCTCTAGTTGCCGGCGTTGATAAAAACTCGGATGTCATGCCGGTTTCGACGACGCCAGGACAAATACAGTTGACGCGAATCTTGCTTTTCGCATATTCCAAAGCCCAACACTTTGTTAGCAAAACCAAGGCTGCCTTTGATGCAGAATATGCATCCGCATTAAAATTCTCGTATGCCTTGATTCCAGCAGATGATGCGATATTGATTATTGCACCGCCGTTTTTTTGCAAATGTGGTATGGAATATTTTGTAGCATAAAATGCGCCATTGAGGTTTACATCCAATACATCCCTCCATTCCGAATCAGAAATCTCATGGAGCAGCTTGATCTTGGGAAATACTCCTGCATTATTCACCAAAATGTCCAGCCTGCCAAATCTTTCAATTGTCTTGTTTATGAGACTCTGAACATCAGACTCTTTTCTAATATCTGCCAAAACTCCAAATGCGTCAAGCTCTAATGTGGCCTTTTCCAGATTCGTCTTGTCCTTGCCGGAAATCACAATGCTTGCGCCATTAGCTGCAAACTCTTTTGCGATTGCCTTTCCAATTCCTCGGCTTCCACCAGTGATCAGTGCAATCTTTCCTGAAAGCTTCATTTCCTTTCCTGGAATGGTTCTGCTAATATCGTTGTTTGAAAAATATGTGCAAAAATTATTTCATTATATGTGGTATCATGATGTAAAAATTCATACTAATTCTTAAATAACATAAATTCCTATATGAAATGATGCGAAAGGACATAAATCCTATCGACTAAGGGGTGCGTGACCCAGTAGAACTAATTTGTGTCCTGCAAGCGCATTGGCGCTATGGATAAGAGAGGTGTTCTCTCATGTTCTACGTCTGGGGTCACGCCGAACCTATTTTATCAGATAAATCGAAAACGGGCCCAAAACGTTTCCATGCGGGTTTATTGTTATTTGTAGTTCTTGATCATCTAGAATCTCTATTTTGTTTTGGCCCAAATACTCCCAGGTATAGTATTTGCCAATGTCTCCATGTTCGGTTCCCTTTAGCTCAAACTCTTCTGAGAATGAAAATGTCGTACCGCTCAGTGAGACACCAAGTGTTTGCGGGCTGTCCCCATTTAGAACAAAACGAAACTCGTATTCTCCCTTTTTGATTGGAAATGTCTCTACAAAAATCCCGTCTGTGTATTGCTTTGGATCAGCTAGCCTTGCATGGTAGATTTGCTCGCGCCCAGTGTTATCTGATGGCGCAGTCAAAATCAGGCCAAATACAACAACCAGAGGTGCCACCGTTAAAATCAAACCAATGAGATTTTTCTTTTTCACAAATTCACCAAAATTACAATTCCTATTAAAATTTGCAAAAAACAACAAAAAGAGAGGTTTTAGAGCTTTAATGCTTCTTTGAGACCCTTGTACCTATTTCGGATGGTAACCTCAGTTACGCCTGCTGCCTGGGCAATGTCTTTTTGGGTTTTGTTCTCGCCAAGCATCACGCAAGCCAAGTACAAAGCAGCTGCTGCAAGTCCCATTGGATCCTTTCCAGCAGACACTTCAATTCGGCTAGCCTCCTTTAGGAATTCAAGTGCTTTTCTCTTTGTCTTTTCAGACAAGTCAGCAATGCTTGCAATTCTTGCGACTCCCTTGATTGGATCGACTACTGGCATCTTTAGGTCCAGTTCTCGCAGGAGCAATCGATAGCATCTAGCTACGTCTTTTCGTTTTATGTTGATTCCATTTGCCACATCGGTCAGAGTCCTTGGGGTCTCTGTATTTCTGCATGCTGCATACAAAGCAGCTGCAACTAGTCCCGGAATTGAGCGTCCTCTGACAAGCCCTTTGTCTAGTGCCTTTCTGTAGATGTATGCAGTCTTTTCTATGACTGCATCAGAAAGTGCCAGCTTGTCCTTGAGTCTGTCAAGTTCCGAAAACGCCTGTCTAAAGTTTCTATCCACTGGTTCGTGGACTTGACTTCGCGAGTCCCAAGTTCTTAGTCTCTCGATGGTGCTCTTCATTGAAGATGTCAATGGTTTTCCAGATGCGTCTTTGTCAGCTTGGCCGATAATTGTTGCAAGACCCATGTCGTGCATTGCAAGTGAAGTTGGTGTACCGGTTCGAGTGCGGTTTTCTCCTTCTTCTTTTGAAAAGGAACGCCACTCTGGACCTTCTTCCTCTACTCGCTCGGTTGCTACAAATCCGCACGTGTTACAAAACATCTCGCCTGTGCTACCATCTGTTAGCATTGCGCCTTTTGCGCAACGAGGGCAACGGTCGCTATTTCGTGCTGTTTGTGTCATAAGGTGTAATCCATTTTTGGATTCTATATATAAACATTTAACAAGACTTATCTATTATACGCATACGAAAACCGTTTTTTGGTTTGATTTTATTCGTAGAGTGGAAATGTTGGTTCACAATGTCATTTTTGATCATTACTACCAAGACAACTTCGCACTTTTGCAGTACAAATTTTTTTCGTAGCTTGCAAAATTAATTCCAAGAATTTTTTCCTTGATTGAATCACACCGTAGAATGATTTGCAAGATTTTTCCCAACTCAGTTTTTTCCCTGAAAACTTTTTTTGTCAAAGCTCATATCAATAGATCACATACCATCTACGGATCAATTACCTGATCTTTGATCTTGGAGCTTGAAAGATCCGAAAAACGTAAACCTTAAATACTATATATAGAACGGACTACTATAAAAATGGAAACATGTCCATTGTGTGGCGAAGAAGTCACAGCAAATCACGGAGTGCACTCCCATATCAAAAAGATGCACCCACAAAGCATTCTAGCCCAGTAAACTAGGCGAATTGTTTTTTATTTTCTCTATCGCTCCTAGCCTCGGCTGAATTAGGCTCAAAAGTTTCGCATTAGATCTTTTGGTAAAATAGATTTCACACCTTTCGATTTCAATAAACTACAGTAAACCAGCCATGACAAACTTCCAGAACTCATGGTCCAAACCATCGACACCAAGTGTATCTGAAAAATTGGGCGACGTCCTCAAGCCAAAAGGCGCATTAAAGCCAAGAATTGAGCAGGCAGTAAAAGGCCTTCACAACCAAATCTCAAAGCTTGACGGAATGCTGACCAAACTAAAGCAAAGAGAGGAAAAACTGTTCCAAAGAATAGTTGCAGCAACCCAAAAACACGATACTCACACTAGCAAAGTTTTAGCAAACGAACTAGCCGAGGTCCGAAAGGTCTCAAAGATGCTAGGAAATTGCAGAATGGCACTAGAGCAAATCGAACTAAGACTAACGACATTCAGCGACCTAGGAGACACAGTAGTCACAATAGCACCAACAATCGGCCTAATGAGAAGCCTCAAGTCTTCGCTTGGCAAGTTCATGCCAGAGGCAGACCACGAACTAGGTATGATGACCGAGATGCTAAATGGACTAATGACAGAGTCCTTCTCAGGCGAGGGTGCGTTTGGCATGGATCAAACAACCAACGAAGAATCCGAAAGGATTCTAGAGGAAGCAGCAGCCGTTGCAGAGGCGTCAGTTGGGGACAGATTCCCATCAACGCCAGTCAGCGCAAAGTCCGCTACCTCGACAAGATACCTCTAAAGTATCTCGTTTCCCCTTTTATTATTCCAAAAACTGTCTGTTATGGCATGGTATCAAACCGAAATCTCTAGACGAATTTTGCTAAAAATGACCGTTTCGCTATACGTTCCGCTATGAAATACCCTAAGATTTGGGTCTTGATTCCTTGATTGCCTTGACCTTGTTTGCCTCGCCTTCGACTACACTGTCTATGCTGGCTAGCTTGCTTCGTAGGTTACTTATTAGGGCACCAACCTCATCTGCCTGGCTCTCCACTTGGGCGCGTTTATTGGACAGGTCCCGTATCCCACGACCCTCCTCTTCTATGTATTCACTGACTTTGACTAGTTTTTCCTTCAAATTCTGAATATCAACGGATTCATCCTCGATCTCCTTGACTAGCCTGGTTCGTTTGTCCTTTAGACTCTTTATCATTAATCCTACGTAATCAATTGCTTCTTCTAGCTTGGCACGCTTGTTCATCAAATCCCCAATACCTATCTCAGAGCCAGATCCTGTCTGTTCCGCTATGCGTTCCGCTTCGATTTTGGGTTTTTCCTGCTCTAACATACCTGTACTTTGTTGGGATTCCTCGGTCTTCTTAAATTTTTCAAACATGTTGTATCAGTTATGGTAGATAATGCCATTTTATTCCTAATAAAGATAAAGTAAGACAAAATCCCACAACTAACAAAAATTTCCAACCCATGTTTTTGGATTGTTTTTTCCCCCGCATCAAAATATGTCAATTTTTGGGTGTTCCAACCACCCGAAACGCGCATTCCGCTATACGTTCCGCTGTGGGGTTTCAAAATGTCCCTAATCTATGTAGCTCACTATTACTATAGCATGTCAAAACAACAATACAGGTCCGAAATGGGCATAATGGGAGATATCCTCAATGTCACCATGGAAGGCGGCAGACAGGGAACTATCGTCTCTGCAATATCCAGACGAGCAAACCTTTCGCACTATGCCGTAATAGACAAGTGTGAAAAGCTCTCTACAGCAGGCTTGGTCCAAACCGTAAAAACCGACAAAAACCGACTATATACAATCACTGAAAAAGGCATCGAGTTTGTCCAAGAGTTCCGCAAGTTCCAATCCGTCCTAGATGCGCTGAATTTGAGGTATTAACCATGAAAAACCAAGGGGCAGTACTCTGTATCCAAGAAGACATACCCAACATTGAGGGAATGCTTTTTGTAAGGATTACAGATATCCTCATTAGAATGGTAAAAGCACCACTAATAGCTATAGGCCTTCTTCTTACAGTAGTACTGCCTGCACAATCTTTTGGTTCACTTCGAGCCGTTGACTTTACAATTTACCCAGATGGCACTACTCATATTTCTCAACAATCATCCGCTGATCCAACCGAGCCAGAACTCAAGGTTCCACTCTTTGGTAAATCTATTGATAATTTTGTAGTCCAAGACGAGGACGGCTTGCTCTTATCGTTTGATATTGATAGCAAGGGAGCAACAATTCAGACTTTTGGCGCATCTTCCGTCACTGTTGCTTATGACAGCTATGATCTAGTATCAAAGAAGGGCAAAATCTGGACCTTTGCGGTAGACTCGCCAGTTGACTATACTGTAACAATGCCAGACGAATCAACCGTAGTCGATATTGCAAATCCAGATAACATTGACTCCATTAATGAAAAACAACTCTCATTACTCAAAGGCAAAAACCAGATAGAGTATTTCTTTAGCACATCAGGTCCTGCGCTTTCTGCACTAAATGCAATCAATGACGCAAAGACGCTAGTTGCAGAAGCAGCAACTCAGGGAATTGATGTAAATGCAGTGCAAGAAAAACTAGATCTGGCAGTATTTGCATATGACAATAAAAAATACACAGATGCCGAAGATCTGGCACTAGAAGCAAACGCATTGGCTCTGCAAAAAATAGATGAGCACAAAACCAATCAACCAACAGAAAACCCAGTCAACTGGCTAAAAGACAATGTGGTTGGAATCGCAACCTCGATTGTGGCAATCGGTGGTGCAGTAACCACACTCACATTAATTCTCAAAAAGACCAAAGGAGCAGTCCAAAAGACAATCAAGCCATTGCTGAACAACAAAGATGAGGATTCCGAGCCTGAACCAGAGGTAGATGCGGACGAGCTGGTCACTCAAGAGATGAGGGAAGATGACAAACAACTGGTCTCGTATTTGGAGAAAAACGGCGGCCAAGCCTTTGAGCGTGATCTGAGAAAGAAATTCCTCTTACCCAGAACCACAATGTGGCGTGCAGTAAAACGACTTGAACGACAAGGTATTATTGAAATAGAGAAAAAAGACTTTCAGAACTTGGTTCGACTAAGGAAAAAGGAGGAGTCACAACAATGAAAACCATACTAACTATGGCATTATTTGCACTAGTTGCTAGCATGATGGTAGCACCAGCATTTGCAGATTCCAAGCTGGACTCTTTTGTAAATTTGGCAAACCAGGCAAGAACACAAGTAAAGATTCAGCTGGACAAGATGCCTTCGGCACCTGAAGAGGCAAAATCTCTGTACGCAATGGGAGATTCCGAGACAGAGCAGCTGATCGCGTCTGTCAAGAAAGACGATGCCGCAGAGGCAAAAAAGCACTTTTTGGCAGCAATGAAGGCATTCAGACAAGTCACACAGATTTTCTCAGAGCCAACGCCAATGGCTGCAAAAATAGCAACACCTCCACCACAGGCAGCACCAGTTCCAGAATTTGACTATGCAAATGCGCTCAAAAGATTTGAGGCAAATATCAACATACTAAAGGCAAGTGCCAACAAGAACAACCTGCCGGTTGACTTTAGCAGATTTGATAATCTACTCCAGACTGCAAAAACACACCTTGAGAATGACGATATGGCATCACTGGAAAAAACATTCGTAGAACTAAAGAACGCTGGCGCAGAACTTCAAACCACAATCAAAAACATGGTAAAAGAGCGCTCCAACACAAGAGCTGTCTCTTTTGCAAACAAGTACATTACAAAAATAGATGCAGTTTTGGCTCAGGCCAAAGAACTAAACCTCTCTGAGGAGCAAATTGCCAAGCTCCAAAAGGCACGAGAAGAATTAGCATCTGCAGGCGACCCAACCCAGATGGTCATCAAAATAAGACACGTCTACCAGATAAACTTGGATCTGCTGGATGCCAAGAACCAGAAAATCCTCTCAGAAATATCCAAGCTAGAAAGCAGACTGTTGCTTTTGGAGCCAAAAGTAGACGATACAATACGACCCAAATTTGATTCGGCAAGATCGATTTTGGCCTCACTAAAAGACCCAGCATCAACTGACGATCCAATAAAGCTACTAAGAGCATTAGACTCTGCAATCAGAGAAATCGAGTCCTATTTGTTATCATTACAAGCTCAACCCACGGCAAACACTCAAGCAGCAGAAACGCCAAAAGAAACCCCAAGGGAATCATTCCAATTATCGGATACAAGACCTCAGACTGAGGCACTAAAGGCAGAAACAAAAGATACCAAAACACAAGACAAGGCAGACAAACAAGACCGCCAAAAAAACAAAGACGCAAACAAAAAGCAACCATCCGAAGTCTCCAGAATCGAGGCAAAGCTAGCAGAACTGGAACCCCACATTGACGAGAACATCAAGCCAAAGTTTGAATCTGCAAAATCAATGCTTGCAAAGCTCAAAGAGACAGGCGTAGAGCCCAAAAAGACAATCCGTGCAATCAATGCACTGATTGATGAAATAACCCAATATGTCGAATCCTCAGATTCTGAGGACGATGACAGATCCTAACAAAACTTCATATAGATTTTGAAGAACAGCAAATTTGCATGGGATCAAAGCAGATTTCTGTCGGCGTTGGCATACCAATGATTATAGTTGGTGCACTGATGGCGTTTTTGTGGGCACCGACCAGCACAGAGTTCTTTGAGACAATCGAATTTGTTGGAGGATTGATCGGAATCTTGGGCGTGATCTTTTTTGTTGCAGGCCTCATGTATACAAAGCAGCCGGTAATCTCCTAGTCTGAATTAAATAATGAATCCCACTAGTCAGGCTACTTGAAAGTCAGACTGTTTGAAATATTCACATCACTTGAGGGCGAAGGCATTCTTTATGGAACAAAGACACTTTTTGTAAGGCTGGCAGGATGCCCCTTTACCTGTTTTTACTGCGACACCAAAGAATCACTCCCAATGGATTCTGGCCAAGAATATGAGATCAAAGATGCATGCTCTTTGATTGAAAAAAACCTAGTAGACAAAACCTACAAGGTGAATTTCACCGGAGGTGACCCACTAGTCCAAGCAGAGGCAGTGTCCGAGATGGCAAAATTCATCCAATCAAAAAAAATTCCAACATATTTAGAATCGTCCTGCTTTGACTCTAAAAAATTTGCCAAGGTCTTACCTTTCATTGATTATGTAAAAATCGAGCTAAAGACAAAGGACTCTGATTTTGTCGATCCAAAACATTATTCCACGTTAATAGAAAATGCACTGGAATGTCTCAAGCAATCGATTGCGGCAAAAAAACCAACTTATATCAAAATTGTGGTATCATCAAAAACAGAGCTGGACACATTTTCAGATTTGGTGGATAAAATTTTCAAAACCGTTAGCGCTAGGGATCTTAAGGGTTTTATAATACAGCCGACCTATGGTGTAGCAGAGCCAACATTGCAAAAACTTTTGAGCTTTTATGATGCGACTTTTTCTCACTATTCCGAGGTACGTGTAGTACCACAACTACACAAGCTGATAGGTGCTCCATGAACAAAGACAGAGTAAAGAAGCTAGTGCGCGAGCTAATCATTGAATTAGGTGAGGATCCAACACGCGAAGGTCTGCGAGGCACACCAGACAGAATCGCAGACATGTATGAGGAGATCTTTGCAGGCTATGACTCTGATTCGGAACTATCAGTCCAGTTCTCAGAGGACTCTGATGCAGTGGTGGTAAAGGACATCAAATTCTATTCAATGTGCGAGCACCACATGTTGCCATTCTTTGGAAAGGTAAGCATTGCGTATTTACCAAGTGGCCGTGTCTTTGGTGTATCAAAGCTGGTAAGACTGGTGGAAAAATACGCAAAACGACTCCAAATACAGGAGCGAATGACAAAAGACATTGCCGATGAGCTACATGCGCAAGGAGTCAAAGGCGTAATGGTATTATCTGAGGCAGAGCATCTCTGCATGAAAATGAGAGGAGTCAAAAACGACGCAACCATGACCTCTGCTGCATATAGAGGATTTTACGAAAGAAAGGAAAACCGCGAGGACGTGGTTGCCATAATTCGCAACGCAAAATCATCACTTCTTTGAAAAAGATAAATAATCAAGTGCAAGGTTAGCTTTTCGTGGGAGCACACAATAACGTTCACATTCCAGGAGAATCTTGGCCGCACTTTACATGGCTTGCAATAGAATTCTTCATCACCTTGGCAGTTGGCGCACTTTCCTCACGAGAGATAGTAAATATTATTGCAAAAGAGGCAACACCTGATATGCAAAACTGGTACTTTTTTGGAATAATTGCCGGAATTATCTTGGCATGGTACATGGGAATCAGACCGTTAGTGTTTAAGAGAAAAATTCTGGAAACTCGTTACTAGGCCAGATATTTCGTTTTGTCTTTGATCTTTGCCTGAATGAATGCGGCCTTTCTGTTATTGCAGGACTCACATTCTCCGCAGTGATATTTGGAATTTGCATAGCAGCTCCATGTCTGAAAGATCTCCTCACCAAACTTCTCATAGCCAGTCTTTACAAGTGTGCTCTTTGATATTCCAGCAGAATATGGCGACCAGACTTTGATCCTGTTTCTGATTCCAAGCCTAATTCCATCAATTTCTCCCTGATTCAGCGCAGCCTCTATTTTTTTTGAAAAAGCCGGCCGGCAGTCTGGATATTTGATGTCATCAGTGTGCGCACCATATGCCACAAGGGATGCCTTCAGAGAAAAAGCCCACGCAGTAGCAATTGTGACAAAAATTGCGTTTCTAATTGGCACCACAATAGAATACTCAAACTTTGATGGCAATGATTTTTTTGTACTGGTAAGAACATTGCTGGTGCCATAAAGCGCTTTCATGAAATCCAGTGGAATTATTTTATGCTCTTTTAGATGCAATGCCTTACCTACCTTTCTTGCGGCCTCTAGTTCCTTTGATGCCCGTTGGCCATACGAAAATGTAATTCCGTACAATTCGTATTGCTTTGATAAATGTGCCCCAAGGCACAACGAGTCCAGTCCGCCACTACAAATTACGACTGCTTTTTTCAATTTAGATCGTCTTTGCGCCACTACTTGGCTTGCAGATCACAACGGTGCAGTCTGTCTTTGCTGAGGCAAATCCCTTTTTCATTGCGTTTGCAATTTTGTTTAGGTTTGATTTTTTTGTGGCAAACGAAATCACTGACGGTCCTGCGCCAGATATGGTAACACCTAGTGCGCCTGCTTTTAGAGCATTTTTCTTGACGCTGCCAAATCCAGGTATCAGATGAGCCCGTGCCGGCTCGACAATCACATCCTGGATTGATCTGCCAATAAGTTCAGAGTCTTTTTGCACAAATCCTGCAACAATTGCGGCCGCATTAGAAAGATTAGTTACAGAATTAGACAATGGGACTTGTTTTGGAACGACACTACGAGATACTTCTGTTTTTTTCGCAGGAACTATCATCTTTGGAACCGCTACCACAAGTCTTAGATCCGATGGAGGCAAAATCTTGATCACATCTAGCGGCTTTGTTCTTACTATGACAAATCCGCCCAGAACAGATGCGGATACATTATCATAGTGGATGGAGCCTGCACTTGCACGCTCGCCAACCCCCGCACACTCTACCAAAGTATTTCCGTTTAGCTTTAGTCCAAATAGTTTGTCAAATGCAACTGCTGTAGCAGCTGCCGATGCTGCACTACTTCCCATCCCAAATCCTGCAGGCACTCCTTTTTTGATTTTAATTTGAACTCCACTTTTTACTTTGAATTTTTTCTGCATGTACTGGACAACTAGTCCTGCAGTGTTTTTTGCAGGAGAAATCGGAATGGAATCATTCGTGATTATGGTAATTCCGCTTTTTTGTTTTGTTAGTGTAATGGTATCATAGAAGGCATCCAGTGCCAGACCGAACACGTCAAAGCCTGGTCCCAAATTAGCAGTGGATGATGGGGCTTTTGCAGTAACTGAATGCATCAGTCCTCTGTTTCCTCCCCTTGGTTAAGAATTCTGCTCAGAGCACCCTGCAAGTTTACCATTCCCTCACCTGTTACATTTGAGACTGGAATCAAACCTTGGGCAAACCCAGACAAGTTCAGGCTGCGCAAAATGTTTGTCACCAAAACATATGTTTCGCCGTCTGCCTCTGTAGATATCGCATTCTCAAGTGTCTTGAGATTTGTAGTCCATCGTAAAATCTCCGATATCTTATCTGCAATCAAGTCTGTTTTGGTTAAAACATTGATTGCAGGAATTCCCATTCTCAATCTTATTGATGTTGCCAATAACGCCATTGATACAAAATTAATTGCAGTTGTCACTAAAACCCCGTCATACAAAAACAGTGCAGTCTTTTGGTCTGCTCTAAAATTATCTATAAAATATGGGCCGCTGGTTCTGTATGCAAACAATTCGATTTGGCCGGGTGTATCAACTATGAGATAATCTGGATTTATCTTGTCTGCCTGGTCCTGTATGTCATCAAGCTTTGCAGCAATTAGATCACTTGCCATCATCAAAGCACCATTTGGCCCAAGATCATATTGTTTCATTATGGATACAATATCAATAGAATCTCTAATGTCAATGTCTGGAGTGTATGGGAGCGATATCACACCTGGATCCAGATTCAAAATTGCGGCAAACGCTCCATTTGCGGTATAATATTCATGAATTTTTGATGCAAGCAATGATTTTCCAGCACCAGCAGTTCCAGCAACAAAAATTACTTTCAATTTCTGGATGTTAGAGTTGTTGGCTTATATTTGATTCAATTAGAAACCTGCTAAAATGAAATGGCGAATTGTTGCATTTGCAGCTAGCCTTATTCCGTTTCTAATAATTGCAATATCCTTTGATGTAAAGCCAGAAGATGTTTTCGCAGTTGGAATCATAAATTTTGTTGCCGCATTTGCCGCAATGATGGGAAAACTATTCCTGCAGGGAATAAAATTCCACTACATCATAGGCGTCTTTCATGGAAAGATAGAGTCGCTTTGGAGGACAATTTTTGTGCGAATTGGATCCGAGTTTGTAACCATGACCACACCAATGTTTGTTGGAGGCGAAGTGGTTCGAATCTATTGGATGAACAAGCGCGGCATGCCGACATCAAAGGCATCTTGGCTTGGAATATTTGAGATTGTAACAGAGGTTTTGGCAGCCAGTGCTTTATCCCTGATTGCAGGTGTTGTTGCCATTGTAAGCGGGCATATCGTAATTGGTGTAATTGTTCTTGGTACTACAATACCTGTTGTAGGATTGTGGTCCGGCTTGTTCCTTTTGACTGCCAAGCGAGACTTTCAGGTTCCCAAGTTTTGTGTAAATTTAGTATTAAAGTTCCGCAAGGAAAAGGGTCAGCAATATTTGGACAAGACAAACCAATGGATGACTGACATTTGTGCAATGACTAGGCAAAACATTCGCGCCCCACACGCCAAAAAGGCATTTGTAATATCATTTTTGATCTCATTATTATCATGGTTAGTCTTTGGAATTTCTTTCATGCTAATTTCATTTGGAAGCGAACAAACCGTAACTGCAATAGAATCAATTTTGGCTGTGATGGCAGGAAACGCAATTGGTAACATGCCAATTACGGTCGGAGGATCAGGTCTTGTAGAATTTGGTACATGGGCGTATCTTTCACACCTAGATGAATTCAAGCTCGAGTTGCCCAGTGATAGCGTAGAGTGGGACAGCATCATTGCGTGGAGAATTGCAACGTACCAGCTGCCAATTCCGATTGCATGGTTTTTGCTAATGAAGATGGCATTACGAAAATATCAAAAGCCAGCCGAATAGAAACCAACTTATCATCACCAAATAATCTCACAAAACATGCCACTCAAAGACAAAATAGTTGTCATAACTGGCGCATCAAGTGGAATTGGCAAGGCAGCTGCCATTGAATTTGCAAAAAAAGGTGCAAAGCTAGCCATAATCTCCAGAAGAAAGGAAAAGCTAGAAGAACTACAAAAATCACTTGCACAGTTCAGCACAGAAGTCTTGGTCTGTCCATGTGATGTATCTGATAAAGAGTCTGTCAAAAAAATGTCTGATGCAGTTTTAGAAAAGTTTGGCAAAATAGACATTTTGGTAAACAATGCGGGATTTGCCATTTATGGTACAGTAGCAAACCTTACCATTGAGCAAATTGAATCACAAATGCAGACTAATTATTTTGGCATGATATATTGCACAAAAAACTTTCTTCCCATATTACAACAACAAAACTCTGGACACATCGTAAATGTGGCATCCGTTGCAGCCTCCTTTGGCTTGCCGGGAATTGCTCCATACTGCGCATCAAAGTTTGCCATGCTTGGCTTTTCTGAAGGACTAAAGCACGAGCTAAGGGGCACAAAGATTGGAGTGACTGTTGTTAGTCCCATTATGGTTAGAACTAATTTCTTTGATCACGAATCTTTCGCAAAAATGCCGAAATATTCACCAACATCACTTGATCCAAAAACTGTGGCAAATGCAATCATTAGGGCATCAGAGTCATCACGCCTTGAAATCATAGTGCCAGGTATAGTGCGAATTGGAGTCTGGCTCAAGCACACCATTCCATTTGTGATAAATCCTATAATGGGTGCGGCATTTAGAAAACTGCAAAAATAGTTCTATTCTTCGGAATCGCCAGACATGTCATCCGATGCAACATCCATCAATGTCAGCTTTTGCAGCTCAAACTGATAAATTGCCGCCATTTCAATTTCTTTTTCCTTTTTTAGGAATTCTATTGTCTTTTTTGCAAGCGGTGCCCTTACATACTGATTCCAAACTCATACACAACGCCGGTCTGGCACTCGGATGCCTTGACATTTTTTGGCAGATCCAGCGTTACGATGTGACGTCCGTCTTCTACTGCCTCATACAACTGTGCATCAATTTTTTTATCAGACTCGTAAATTTCTAAAATATATCCCATCCTGATTAGCGGTTCAGGTTTTGCGAATTTTGCGTTTTTTATGTCATCTAATACCCAGTCTGGGAGCTCGTCCTTCTTTTTGACCAAGAATCATTACCACCTAGACTTTGTCTTTTTTGCTTTTTTGCCACCAGTCCAAATAATCATAGTGCTTGTCCTCTTTGGTGGGGTCTCGTCTGTTTACCTTTTCTCGAATGTCGCCTACCTGCTCGCGTGTGGCGTATAGGCCACATCTTTTACAGATGTAATGCTTTGTTACTGGGTCGAATTTCATAGGAATCTCAATTTGCTCGATTAGCTTTTGGAGTCCTTCTTGGCTTCCTTCGGCAGCCTCTCGCTCAATTACTGCCTTGCGTTCTCTTGCTACACATTCTGGGCAATTAACCAATGAGTTTGCCAGAGAATTTTTCCATAAAAGCGTTCGCACTGGCATGATGAAATAGTATGGTAAGATCTGGTACGCGGATTATGTCATCATCCCTTTCGGTCATTTCGCCCATCGAAATACCGCGTACCAGACTATTTTGGAATGATCAAAAAAGCTATTATCTCTTATCTTGACTCGAGCATTTCTGCAGCTAGCTTGGCAGTAGTCCTAGCACCATTTGCAACAAAATTAGCTTGGAATTGTTTTATGGATTCCTCAAAATTGTTGTAGTTTGTCCTTAGATGTGTTATTGCAGAGACGACCTGCTTTGTCTTTTTTGCAGAAACTCCCAGTCCGTGCTCTTGCACCCACTGGATCTGGTTTGTCTGCTCATCATATACGGGAATGCCAATGATTGGCTTGCCCTTGATACCAATTATCTCACCCATTACTGTGTGGGATCCATTGATCACGGCATAGTCACACTGTTCTAGTGTGCTTTCCTTTTCAGACTCTGATAAAAATCCAACATCAATCTGAATCCAGTCGATTTTCTTTTCTAGTGCCTCTGAGATGGAATAGTTTTTGCCGTCCTTTCCTTTTACACTATCAATTGATGGATCTGCCGTGGCATGAGAGATGATTCGCTTTTCGTTTTTCATTTGCTCTGTTCTGAATGCATCTTCGTACTTTCTGCCAGTAATGCTGTTTGTAGACTTGTTGCCGGTTCGCATCCAATAGCCAAACTTGTTCCCACTGATTAATTGCTCAAGATCTGTTTTTGTACGAGTTATTTTTTTGTCCGATGCAAAATGTCCGGCATAGATTACTTTTTTCTTTATTTTTTCTGGAAAATTCAGATTATATTCACATATGGTATATGGAGGTGGGGAATCTGCAACTATGATTTTTGTTGCCTTGGCAATCTGTTTTGCAACAAATAACACTCCAGGATAAAAGTAAAATCTTGACTTCCAAAGTCTTGGCCTGAACTGGTTTGTGATGAATATTGATGGAATGTTTCTGTTTTTTGCCAAAATGTTTGGGCCCATATCGCCATCATTAATGACCAGATCAAATTTCTGTGAATCAAACAGTTGGCGCTCTTTTCTCAAATAGCTAGTAACTTGGCTGACCACCGATGGATGGCCCTTTATCGGCAATAGCGTGTTTACCATTGACAAGAACACATCAGGACCATATTTTCCGTCAATTGGTGTAGGCATGAGCATTTCGTGGACGTTTTCTTGGGGGAATCTTTTGAGTAGTTTTTGGTAAATCTCTTCCTTGCTGGAAAAGTGAGCCTCATATTCTTTGATAAAGTTGGGAAGCTCCTCATTTAGTGACATCATTCGGGAATAGTGTCCGTTTCCCCACGAATAGATGAACTGGCCTATCTTTTTCACAGTAACACATCAAAGCGAGTGCAATAAATTTTCAGTGCTTTATGGAATCCAAAATGTCATGAATGTTATTTGGGCCCAGCTTTATCGTTATGGACTGATGAGTCTTTATCGCACTTTGCGCCATGCTGGTTTGATCAATTTTTGCCTGCGTGAATTTTAATGCCCCAAATTTTTCTATTTTGTGCAGATATTTGCCAAGGCCTATCTCCTTTGCAGTCTCTATTATGGAGTGGTCCAGGCCTGCAAGTACAATCCATGGTGTGAGCTTGTTTTTTACTATGATATTCAGGTTTTGCTCAATTAGCCAGGCAGGAAATGCAAGCGGAGATAGTGAAAGGCCGATTTTGCCAATGTGCAGCTTTTTTGCCATCTTGCACAAGATTTCAGTTACAAGCAGGGTCTTTTGTTGAATTGTCCTTGCAGTGTCTTGTTTGATTGGTATTTTAATAAAGTCTAGTGTGACATTTTGGCTTAGCATTCTTGGAATTATTCTATTTGTGATCTTGACTAGCTCCATCAAATTTGAATCCGTATTATAGCAAACCACAATCCTGACATCAAATCCCTGTTTGATTACCTCAAGGCATGATATTGCAGATATCTCATCATACACACAACACAAGACTTGTTGTTCCTGTGAATTGTACGGAATTCCACCATGGCCTTTTTCCAAAAATATGGAAACATATGCATTTTTCTCAGTCAAATAACAATGAATCAGCTTGTCATGTTTTTGCTCGGTGCCTGGCCTGCACTCCATGTCAACTACTTTATCAATCAGTGATGAGGTGCCAGCAATCTCTACATCTTTTGGCAAATAACCAGAGGCACGGCCCTCCACTTTGACATAAAATGTTTCTCCTTTTAGCAAAAGGTTGGCGCCAATCTTTCCAATTGATGAAACCACGATATTGAACTTGTTCTCAACTCGTCTGGCGATAGAGACCTGTTCTATCCCAAATAACAGATTGATAGCAGATGATGCAAAGACAGGATCGTTTGCATCTATTATTATGAGATCATCGTCTGTCGTAATTTTGCTATATTGCTGATTCTGAATTTTTAGAATTTTTTTGATGTTTGATACTAGCAGAGTCTTCTTGTTTTTGGCAAAAATTGACGGAAAAACAACCACGAATGCAAGCTCGTTCATTTTTTCTCATGAATAAAGCCGGCTTATAATTCTGATATGCCAGACCTCCAAATAATTATAAGACAAATTCCGGCCATCAGAGATGATTGTACACACAAGAACAAATTGACAAGATAAACCTCTCACTAAAAACGCCCGAGGACGCACTAAGATGGGCATATGATACATTTGGCGACAAAATAGCAAAAGCCTCAAGCTTTGGCCCAGAAGACAGCGTAGTTACAGACATGATAATCAAGGTAAACCCAAAGGCCAGATTCTTCACACTAGATACGGGCAGACTAAACCAGGAAACATATGATGTGATGGATGCAATATCTAAAAAATACAAGATCAACTTTGAGGTAATGTTCCCAGACACCACACAAGTAGAGCAAATGGTCCGCACAAAGGGCATCAATCTCTTCTATGACAGCGTAGATAACAGAAAGCTTTGCTGTGAAATACGAAAGGTACGACCGCTAAACAAGATTCTCTCAACCCTTGATGCTTGGGTCACTGGACTAAGAAAGGACCAAAACGAGAATCGCTCCAAGGCAGCAATGGTGGAAATTGATAAGCTTCACGGCGGAATAGTCAAGATAAATCCGATCATTGACTGGAGTTGGGACCAAGTACTATCATACATCAAGGAGAAAAACCTACCATACAACAAGTTGCTCGATCAGGGATACCCCAGCATCGGCTGTGAGCCATGCACCAGGGCAATCAAGCCGGGGGAGGATCTAAGAGCAGGAAGATGGTGGTGGGAATCTGATACACATAAAGAGTGTGGCCTACACATGGATCACAAGACATGAACCCAATCAAAGCACACGGCGGCAAGCTGGTAAATAGAATCGCACAAAAAAATACAGCCGGAATGTTTTCCATTTCTATTTCAGAAGATCTGGCAAACGATGTTGAAAATATAGCAGATGGAATCTTTAGCCCACTGGAAGGATTTCTGGTAAAAGCAGATTTTGATGGAGTCATATCCAAAGGAAGATTAGCAAACGATCTACCATGGACCGTACCTATTGTATTGAATGTGGACAAGGAAACTGCACAAAAGGCAAAGGACGCAGGCGATGTTGCACTAAAGACAACACACGGGGAATTTGCCGTACTACATGTGGAAGAGACATACACCTTTGATAAAACCAAGACATCCCAGGCAGTGTACGGCACAACCGATATAGCTCATCCGGGTGTTGCAAAGACCAATTCCATGAAGGAATATCTGATTGGCGGCAAAATTGACTATACCAAAAGGCCAGGAGACGATCCAATCCGAAAATACCGACTCACACCAACTCAGACAAGACAGGCATTCTCAGATGCCGGCTGGAAGAGCATAGCTGCATTTCAGACAAGAAATCCGCCACACGTAGCGCATGAAATGCTACAAAAGGAATCCTTTCTTTCATGTGATGGAGTTTTTGTAAATCCACTGATTGGCAAGAAAAAATCTGGTGACTTTGTCGATGAAGTAATACTAGAATCATACATTGCCATGATTAACAACTATTATCCAAAAAATAGGTGCTCACTAGCTACCCTGCACACCGAGATGCGCTATGCAGGACCAAAGGAGGCAATCCACCACGCAATAATGAGACAAAACTATGGTTGCACCAATATCATAATAGGTCGAGATCATGCAGGGGTTGGAAAATATTATTCACCATTTGCCGCACAAGAAATTTTCTCTGACTATCCAGATCTAGACATCAAGCCATTGTTTTTCCCGGCATTTTATTACTGTAAAAAATGCCTTGCATTTACAAACGAGCGAGCATGTCCACACTCACCAGACTTTCATGAACAAATTAGCGGAACCAAGCTTCGATCCATTATTGATGAGGGCCAGTCTCCATCAGAATACATCATGAGGCCCGAAGTAGTCAAGGTAATCCAGTCATACAAAAAACCGTTTGTAGAATGAAACTTTTGATTTTATTATTTCTTGTAGGCCTGATAATACCTGTTTATGCACAGGAATACGCAAATCCTTCACTATTGCTGGAAACAATCAGCGTTTCTCCACAGGACTTTAACAAAGTACGAGAGGACGCAAAAATAATACCATTAAAGGCCGAGCACCCAGTATCTTGGCAAATTACAATACAAAACGATCTGCTGTATGCAAACCCAAACGGCAATGCCATACTAAGATTGTATGACGTAAACATAGAGAACAAGTTTGTAGAAATTGGGATGGGCAGCCCACCTGAGCGAAAGTTCTGGGTTGCGCTAAACTTTCCAGAGGAAGGCTATCTTCCTGCAACACGAATCGACAAAAATGGCTGGTTTGATGGCGCCAAAATAATTGCAGGATACGGAGATGCACAAGGAATCACGGTAAATAATGGCCAAAGAATTGTAGTCAGCGGCATTGATCTGAAAAATTTTGTAGTTGGTAGCTATTCAGTATATGGAATGAATGAACCAACGGATCCTCCAGCAATAAACTCTGGCACATTCATAGTAGATGTTTTGTCTGGTGATGCATCAAAGAATCCATTCCATTACTATCCGTTCTTTGTGGCAGGCGGTGTTGGTGCGCTGATTGGATTTTTATTACTAACTAAACGTCGCGCTTCGTAGAATAATATTTACAGAATTTTTTAATTTTACAAACGTCACACATTGGAGAGATTGGCTTGCAGATGTTTTGGCCATACATGACAAACGTGTCATTGATTCGAAGCCAATATTTTTTTGGAATCTTTGATACTAGTTCTTCTTCTGTCTGCTCTGGCGTCTTTGTCTCTACCAGGCCCAACCGATTTGATATTCGATGCACATGAATGTCAACTGGGATGGCGGGCTTTTCAAACGCATAAACCAAAACACAGTTTGCCGTCTTTCTTCCAACTCCTGGCAGACTGATCAATTGATCCATATTTTTTGGCACCATTCCCTTGTATTGGGCGTGAATTATCTTTGCAACATCAATGATTCGTCTTGCCTTTACGTGGTAGAACCCAATGGAGTGGATTATTTTTTCAACGTTCTTTACTTTGGCGCCTGCCAGCTCTTTTGCTGTTTTGTAGCGCAAAAACAATGATTTCACTACCCTTGCAGTGTTCTCATCCTTTGTTCTGGCAGACAAAATTGTTCCAATCAGTATGGCAAATGGATCTCCATTTTCCGATTCGCGCAGCTCTCTTAGTGCAGTCATTCTTGGTGGCTTGACAGAATTCATCGTATCCATCATGCCAGAAAGAATTCGCTCCATTGTTTTTGATGTGATGATTCCAAATAATAATCCTGCAAGAAGTATTTTAGTGCCAAGCCATACAATCACACCATGGAGCTGACAAGGGAAGAAGAGCTTGCACTAAAGGGAGAGTTTGGAGAAACACTGCAAACTGCATACCGAATTTTGGTTGCAACAGGCGAGGCAACAAATGCACAAAAGCTGGTTCCAATCAAGTGGGCGCATCTTTCTGGCGTGAACTATAACACAATAGGTGATGCAGGAGAGGAATTTTTGTCCAAGCTATCACAGGATGCCAAAGTAAAGGTAATGACTACGGTAAACCCGATGGGGTTTGACTTTGATAGTGTTTCAAGGTATAATTTGTCTGATGAATTCATTCTAAAACAAAAAAGCATTGCGGACTCTTACAAAAAAATGGGAGTCATTCCATCTTTTTCCTGCATTCCATATGAAATATTTGATCTTCCGCAAAAAGGAACGCAGGTCTCATTTGCAGAATCCAATGCGGCAATCTATGCAAATTCAATTGGTAATCTTAAAACAAACAAGGAAAGCGCATTTTCCGCCCTTGCAAGTGCACTGACTGGCAAGAGCCCATACTCTGATCTGAGAATCGATGATACGCCAAACCTAACCATTCAAATGAAGGTGCAAAACCCGAACGAGCTTGCATTTGGGATGCTTGGATATTTTGCAGGCAAAATAGCAGACAATGCAGTAAATCTCTCCGGTGTGTCAGGCATGGATAGGCGCAAATGCAAGGCACTCTGTGGTGGAATGGGAACCTCTGGGAGATGTGGCAAGTTCATCCTAGGTGAGCAGACAGGCTCGGAAAAAATTGATTTTGATAAAAAAGAGATGCAAAAAATACACGATGAGCTAAACACTGCCGACAAGGGAGACATCATAACTCTGGGTAGCCCACAGCTTGGACTCTCAGAGATGGCAGACCTTTCCATGATGCTAAAGGGCAGAGAATTCTCAAAGCGTTGCATGGTTTTTTGCCCAAGAACAGTGCAAGAGCAGGCCAGAACCCTTGGATACACCAACGAAATAGAGCATGCTGGATGCGAGATACTATCTGATTGCTGCACGTGTCTTTCACCGCTAATTGACAAGGATGAATTTGATTCCGTTACGACAAATTCCATCAAGGGAGCATACTATCTGAACAACTCAAACGGCGTTGGCGTGAACCTAAAGCCACTATCACAAATCATATCTGATGAGACAAAATGAAAGTTATAGTTTCAGGAAGAGCACAAGGCAAAATACTAAAAACAAACACGCCGATTAATTTTCTGGGAACTGTCGACAAAAAAACTGGAACCATCCATGACTCAAAGCACGACTTGTATAACATACCAATGAAGGATTCCATCCTTGTTTTTCCAAACGGAGTTGGAAGCAGTGTCGGTGCATACACGATTTATTCAATAAAATCAAACTATTCTGCGCCGTCTGCGATGATCTGCAAAAAAGTTGATCTCACAGTTGCATCTGGGTGTGCACTAGCAAACATACCACTAGTGATTGCGACTGATCAGGAATATGATAAATTGCAAAATGGAACCAATCTAATACTGGATACTGATTCTGGTATGCTATAGCTTTTCCCGTATTATCATGCCGTTTGGTTTTTCTTCTTTGAAGATTATTCCCTCAAATGAAAATACTTGAGTGCCTTTTTCCTTCCAGCAGCTTGAGGGCAGGCCTGCCTTTTGACACGTATGTTCCAGGAATTTTTCCTCACTCCATCCATATTCCACTGGTACCTGAGGCAAGAGCAGACCAGAGTGATACCCCTGTTTTATGATCAGACCGTCCCGCCCTACTTTGATTTTTGATAGTAATTCTTGCGGATCATCAACTGTGATCTCAGCTGGTGGAGTAAGAATGGTAACCTCAAATGTTATGCTGTCAAGCTCGTGTGGTTCTACTGGAGAAAACCTTGGATCCTCGGTTGCTGCAGCAATTGCTGCCTCTGGCAGTGCTTGGGATAGCTTTTTTGGCAGGGGAAATCCAATGCAACCGCGAAGATCATCATTTGAGTTTAGTGTGACAAAAATCCCAACATCAAATGATAATTTTGATTCCACATCTTTGTCTAGTCTTGGTTTATGACCGGACCTGAGAAACTCTGTAACTATTTTTCTTGCAGTAGAAACTAGGAATTTGCCATCCTCATCTGAAATATCATAGCGTGTCATTGATTTCTGCGATTAATCTTTCCAAGTTTCTAATATGAGTTCCCACCCAATAGATGTGAGAGCATTTATCGCATTGCCAAAACTCTTGCACAGACTCGGCTACTTTTGGCGGAATAATTCCAATTATATCTTGTTTTGATGTTTTTTGCAATATACCATTACATATGGAACATCTGGGATTGTCCAATGTTAGCTTTTTCCAGCTCATCTTACGTGTAATCTCTACTAGTTGTTCCTTTTCGGTAATGGTGAAAATCTGAATTGTTGGTATGTCTTGGTTTGCGGCCTTGGCTACAAGAATGTAATCCTTTGTTATTATGATTCTATTTTCTTTTTTGGCAGATGTGATAAGATCATCATCGTTGATTGTGTTATAATAATGCGTGTCAAATCCAAGCATTCGAAGCTTTTTTGCAATCGTTCCAAGCATCGAGTCTACAATAAATCTAGGGGGATTCAACTTTGGTGTTACCTGTCTCTGTTATGTGGCTCTCGCCTGCAGGCAGGGCACGCACAAAATCATCAATGTCAAACTGTTTTGCAATGTCTTCTTGCAGTTTGATAAATTCCACACGCAATCTCTTTGCAGTGTCGGTAATGTCTGATCCACCAGGCTCAATCACTGCATAACAGATGCAGATCTTTTTTACCGGCTCTGGTGGGCCGCACATTATCAAATATCGCTCATCATGGTACAGTATGCCCACTGCCAGTCTCAAATTGTTTGCCTTGATGAAATTTCGATGGCCTTCCAGAACAAAGGATCCCCTTGAGAGGAATTGGCCGCTTGGAGCTCCCTTTCTGACTTGGTCTGGGTTTATCCAGTATGCACTCATGCCATGCATTGCCTCTCGCCATGCGCGACTAAAGCAGACAGTTGCCTGCGCTACTTCATTTAGCGAGTCAAACGGCAATGACTCTGGAATATCTTTTACTACAAAAAATGGCGAACCAAAGATCTCTGCATGAAAGACCTTGTCGTTTTTGCCAAGCTGTTTTCGTATTATTGCAGAATTTGATGACGAGTCCCTGCCGCCAATAGCTAGCAGGCCATCCGATGTGAAAAACCACCTATATCGCTCAAACCACTCTTTTTTCTTAAATTCTGTAAAGAAAACTGCCTTTTTGTTTTCCTGCGCTTGTGATTTGAGCTTGTCAATTTCTTTTTGGTTTTTTCGCTTCAGTGCCTCAATTGACTCGATTGCAGATGATTGTTTTTTTGCCTCATTGTATAGTGTAGATGCTATTGCAGGAAATGATGACTCTGGTTTTATCTGGATTTTTTCGTCATTTATTTTCAAGAAAGGAACGCCCCGCTCTTTTACCAGCTCAGCACTTTGGGTTCTGAGAATTTCTGTGGCTGCAGGATCCGTTAGACTGGTTATTCCCTGGGAGGAAAATGTAAACAAAATCTTTGCCACATTAGAGATTTTTTCTGACTTTTCCTTTACCGATATGATGGCTTTGCCTTGCTCATCAATTCTTGATTGAAGATCAGCAATTTTCTTGTCTAGTGAGCCACTCCTTGTCTCTTTTCCCTTCTCTAGAATGATTTTTGAGAATATCTTGTCGAGTCCTTCCATAAAACTTGGAATTGATTCCTGCTCTGAATCTGGAATTGAGACCACAACTGGATACACATCCAAATTCTCACCAGATTTGACAATCACTGGCGTGTGATTGCCAGAGACAACATTCCCTGTTATGGTCTTGGCGGCACTCACTATACTGGAGATATCATCATCCGTGATGGACTGGCCATTTAGCTCCGAATTTATTTTGGCTGTTCGTAAAATCTCTTCTGCGTATTTTGTTGGCAAACCAAAAGTTCTGCCAAACCACTTTGCAATTGGGGTTGACACGGTTTTTAATTCTGCAAAATTGTCTGGTGTGATATCAAAGATGTTTAGGCCTTTTTGTGGTGGCGGAACATATGTAGAGCCAACATGTAATTCCCTGTGGCGAACCTCAATGGAATGAAGCAGTGCTAGTACCTTGAGGTCCTTGTTGCACAGCAAAATGTTTCCATCTCCAAAAAACTCGCAAATCAAGACAAACTCTTTGTCAAAGCCGGAAAATCTCAGATAAGCGATTCGCTCAACTCCAATTTGTTCTATTTTGTTTAGTTTTAGTCGCAAAAGATCATCACGCAGGCGCTTTACCAACTTGTTTGGCTCTAGCGCCTCAATTTTGATGCCAGTAAACCATATTCCGATTGATGATACTACCAAGAACAAATCCGGCTTTTCCGGATGGTGTAACTTGAATAGAATGCTGTTTTGGTTTATGGAATAAATGTTATTGACGTAATAGTCGCTGGTCTGGTCTGATATTTCTTTGACCAAAAATGCAAGTTCGATTCCAGCTAGTCCCACAACAATTCACTGATCTCACAAACATACCCTCACTAATGAACTGAGTGTGACCAAACATTTTAAACCCGACACAATAGAGTCATCGTAGAAATTTCATTGAAGCACCCAAAGAAAAAGGCGCCAGACTCTGATGAGCCAACAAATAACACACCAGAGGTAGAACCGCCAGCAGACAGTCAGGACGACATCACACGACGAAAAAAACTATTGGACAAGCTGTTTTGGATTAGGGTAGGCATGGCAGCACTGGGAGGAATTGCAGCCACATTTTTGTTCGAGTCAATCGATGGTGAGGAAAGAAGATGGGCATCGATAATATTCATGATTATAGTGTTTGTTGCGTCTGCGATAATTGGCAAAGGCATGAAGATAGGACTGCCAAGATCTGATAGAAAGAAAATAGTCACAACTGGAATAGGCAGCTATGTGTTCATCTATTTGTTCATGTGGATTTTATCATATACTCTGGTACATTTGCCGACAACTGGCGCAATACCACTAAACCCAATTTAACATGTGGAATCACAAAACCCCGGGAATTCCAGATGAAGACTTTGAGAGAACAGAGGATGTTCCAATCACAAAGGAAGAGGCCCGAGTAATACAAATCAGCAAAGCAAGACTATCTGAAGGCGATATCACATATGACATTGGGTGCGGCAGTGGCTCCATAACAGTAGAGGCAAGCCTCCAAATAGGAAAGACGGGCAAGATCTATGCCATAGATGTGGACCCAAAGGCAATAGATCTCACAAAGAAAAACATTGCCAAGTTTGGCGTATCAAATGTTGATTTGATTCTATCTGATGCCAAGCAAAAGATTCCTGAGCTGCCATTGGCTGATGCTATCTTTGTTGGGGGAACAGGTGGAGACACCAAGGATATTGTTAGTATGTGTAATGACAAGCTAAAGCCCGGGGCAAGAATAGTAATTGGTGTTATTCTAATAGAGACACTATATGCTGTATTGGATGTAATATACAAGCTAGGACTAGCCGACATTGATATCACTCAGGTCACCATATCAAAAAGCAAAAAGACCAGTACTGGTACTATGATGCTTGCAAGAAATCCTGTGACAATAATTTCTGCAACAAAGACCTAGATTCGCTTTTAACTAGGAAAATTTTTTGATGTGTAATGTATGATTTGATTTGTGTTGGATGCGGGCCTGGAGATCCTGAGTTACTTACAGTAAAAGGAGTCAAGGCAATACAAAATGCTGATGTTATAGCATGCCCTACGGCAAAGGAGGACAAGCCAAGCATCGCACTTTCTGTGGTGGAATCACTCTTGGATAAATCAAAAATGCCTGAGATTGTGAATCTTGTGTTCCCAATGGTAAAGGACAAGGATACATTGGAATCCACATGGGAGAAAAACACCAAGATTTTGGCAAGCAAAGTTCTTGAGGGAAAAAAAGTAGTCTACCTGACAGTTGGCGATCCATATCTGTACAGCACCTGGATATACCTACATCGTGAGCTGCAAACAAAATATTCGCAGATCAAAATCAATGTCATACCAGGAATTGTTTCCATGTTTACATTTGCATCAAAGGCAGGAATTAGTCTTGCAGAGGGAGCAGAGACCATGGCAGTCATCCCGTCATGCTATGATTTATCGCGAGTCAAAGAAACTGCAAAAAATTGTGACACCATGATATTTCTCAAAGACGGCAGATACTTTGATCAGGTCATCAAATTACTAAAGGAATCTGGATTCTCTGATGATTCAATATTTGCAATAGGACAGGATTTGGGAACACCAAATGAAATAGTACGAAAGATGACTTTGGGTGAGGTAAATGAAAGCACAATGACTACAAAATATTTTTCCATAATGGTGGTAAAGCGTGTCTAGGGTTTACTTTGTTGGATGTGGGCCTGGTGATCCTGATCTCATAACGGTCAAGGCAAAAAAATTACTCCAAAAAGCAGACGTTGTGGTGTATTCTGGGTCACTGATTCCAGACCAGATTCTAAAAATGTGCAAAAAGGCCAAAATCCATGATGCTGCAGGACTTGTTCGCGAAGAAATCTTTGAGATTCTACAAAACAATGCCATGCAAGGAAAACTCATAATACGATTACACGATGGTGATCCTGCAATATATGGTGCAATACGAGAGCAGACAGACAATTTACAAAAGAATGGAATCGAGTCTGTAGTGGTTCCTGGTGTGACATCATTTCTGGCCTCTTCTGCTGCATTGGGATTGCAGCTTACACTACCTGGCATTACTCAAACCATAATCATAACTCGTGCAGAAAAACGCACCAAGGTGCCAAAGGCAGAACAGATTTCTGAATTGGCCAAGCACAAATCAACGATGATCTTCTATCTGAGCGTGCACTTGTTATCCGACATAGTAAAGGAGGCAATCAAGGGTGGATATGCCAAGACTACTCCTGCTGCCGTAGTGTATAGGGCAAGTTGGCCGGACCAGAAAATCATCACCGGCATCTTACAGGATATTACCAAAAAAGTCTGGGCGGAAAAAATTACGCGAACTGCCATTGTAATAATTGGTGATGTGATACAACCAAAATCATACGAGTTCTCCAAGCTGTATGACAAGACATTCAGTCATGGATATAGAAAGGCAAAGAGAAACCCACGATAATATTTCACAGTATTTGATGAATTAAAATAAAAAGAAAAAGGTGTTATTAGAACTAGCTTCCGCCAGTACCGAATGTGCTTGTTCCGCCTACATTAATTGTCCACTGAACAGTCAATGAATCATTTGCATTCAGAGAAATTCCACTGAACACTTGTTTTGCAAACATTCCATCTGTTTGGTGATTTGAGCCACCGTCAGTCATGTTGAACAAACCAGATTCATTTACAACTCTAGCTCCAACTGCATTATTTGTGAATGTGGCAGACATCACTACAGTTGCAGTACCTGCATTGGTAGACCCTGTAGAGTTACTCCAACCTGATAAACCAACATTACCAAACTTTCTTGCCATACCTGCATTCGCGGCAGTGCTGTTGTATGGGTTTCCAAGATTGGTGTCTGTAGGTAATGGAGCACCTGGTGTGTTACCTGCAATATAGCTGCTTGTAGTGTTTCCTATTGCAATCCATCTATATCCGGCAGTGTTTGCACCTGTACAAACATTGTTCCCTCCTGCAGCACCGCCTGCTGCTGCAAACAACATCTTCAATGTACAATTTTCTCCACCGTTCACAATTAGATTATCAGATTGTCTGTATCCAACTACATTGCCTGCGGAATCTTTGTGTATTGTAGTTACGTGACCTGTGATCAATCCTGTAGTAGTTGTACTAGCTTTAGAGACATTATTTGTTTCAATTAAGCCAAAAGAGGCTGCACCAAACAAACCTGCCACTACTGTTAGAGCAACACCAAGGATTAGTGTCGTAGTACCTAATTTCATTACACTAGATTCTCTGGTTGTTATATAAAGAAATTATGGAATTTTTTTGAACAAACTAGTTCCATTCTGGCACATTATGAAAACATTAGATAATAATGATATTTCTGTCCAAGTATGCGCACAATATCATATCTCTGCGTATTCTTGCTTATCTTTGAGTCTGGCTACGCCTTTGGATTTGAACCTATACCAATAACCATTTCTGGCATAATGGATAAAATAGTCTTTGATGGAAAATGGACGCATGAATATGAATGGAAGGCATCAAGTCTTAATACGTATGAATATGAAAATGATACTCAGATCGTTCTAAGAAGTGCACACCAGAATGATTTTGTCTATATTTTCTTGGATCCGATAACTGATTACTCACAAGATGATCTAGGTGACTATGCAATTGTTTGCTTTGATACTCAAAATAACAAGTCAGCAAAGCCAGATCTGGATGATCACTGCTTTATGGCCTACCTCAATGACAAACACAGCATTACATATCAAGGTGGACATGATTCGAAAAAAAACGGCTTGAGCAAAGTTGTAAATCATGAGGAGTTCATTGGAATAAGCACAATATCGGATGCAAACGACAGGTATACACCCATACCACACCCAAGCTATGAATTCCGAATACCGACTGATCTGATTGGAAGAAGCTCTGTTTATGGATTTTATTTTGAGGTATATGACAAAAATACGGACAAACTACACACATATCCGGAAAACAATTCTACCATACAAAACCCTGCAAGCTGGGGTGAGATCTATTCACCAGACAAATCTTTGCCTGAGTTTGATCTGCCCATGATTATGCTATTGCCATTACTTGGACTAGTAATAATCATGACAAAAAAGATACGACTGAAAAATTAGCCCTAGTCACAACGGCTTCATCAATCCAAATTCTTAATAAAAAATCACTCAATGTAAGAAATGCATTCGACTTTATTCGCATATTAGACAAGTTTCACGGAATAAAGTCGACGTTTCTCCTCTGAAAAATACTGGGCAAACCACTGCCGAGCTTTGGTGATCCTAATGGCAAAATACTGATTGTCTGGCTTGCACCTGTAACTCATGGCGGAAACAGAGCAGGAAGAATGTTTACTGATAATAGATCGTGGATTGGATGGCAAAAACACTATATGATAATAAATTAGCAACAAAGCCGACCGACCATGACATACATGATGGCTTTTTCTGATTGATTGGCTATGTTACAACCATAGTTAGGTGCGCGTCACCGAATGACAAGTCAACAAGGCAGAAGGTGCAAAACTGTTCAATATGCTTGGGAAAAGAGATGGAATATTTGCAAAATGTGTATGTCATTGTGTAGTTTGGAAGAATTGCGTTTGATGCTATATGTGGGATTTTAGCCATAAAAAAGGCAAAATTCTTTCATTGAAATGTGATAAAACTGGAAAAACACACTGTTTTGTCTAGCTATCATCCGAGCAGGCAAAACACCCAGACAGGTAGACTATGGGGTGAGTGGAATCAGATCTTTGTTCAAGCAAAAAAGCTTAACACAAGTAATTAAGAAAAACAAAAAGAAATTCGCCGATCAGAGCTTTACTCGTAAGTTGAGGAGCTTGATTGGGACGAAAGTCCAGAAGGTGAGGGAACTGATGGGAATCTGTCCCCGATTTGCTGTTCTGCAATTGCTGATGCCTCTTGGAGGATTTTTTCTGTCTCTTCGCTTGAAACATCGGATCCAACATTGAATGCATCGCCTGCCAGTGAGTCCATCATCAAACCGCTGAGTGTCTGTGTCATGGAGTTAAGCTCTGCATCTGCTTCTGGCATAAAGCGTCCAAGTGATGACTTGAGGCCCTTCATTGTCGACATTGCTGGACCTATTGCTACCATTGCATCACCAAGATCATGTATGGTGGTGAGGCGCAATTGTACTTGTTCTAATGCCATTCTTGCATTGCCTAGCATCTTTGTGACTTTGCGTATTTCAGCTAGTTCGTTTGATAAGACACGACTTGCACTTGTATCATGCTGTTGCATAGCAGCTACGATTCGTTTGAATAGTTGAGCGTCACGTTCGTGCAACTTGTTTAACATTGAATCCATTTTTGAGATTTGCAATTGCAGTTTGTTGACTGCGGTTTGAATTCTTGGTTTCAATGCACCCTGTGGCTTGACAGAGTCTCGAAGTTTGTCTGCCACACTTGCAGTTTCCTGACGTGCCCAATTTTTCTCGAAGCCGGTCATGCGGGATCGTTTATGATTTAATTCTTAATTGGGGTAGTGCAGAATAATCAACTATAGAGTAAATTTAGCTAACAAAGCGTAAATTCCAAGGGGGTGTACAGCTGATCATGGGCAAGATTGTAGTGTTTGATTCCGGATTAGGATCACTGTCTGTAATACAAGCAATTCGGAAAACCACCAAGGCAGACATTGTTTATTTTGCTGATCAGAAAAACTATCCATATGGAACAAAAAATACCAGAGAACTTGGGAAAATAATTGAATACACAATCCACACATTACAGGAAAAATTTAATCCAGACATCATAGTTGTTGGCTCTAATACCCCAACCGTTTTGTTTCCAGATCTGTTTACAAATGATACCATATTGGGAGTGTCTCCTCCCCTACCTGATGCCATAAAATACACCAAAACAGGATCTATTGCGGTTCTTGGAACTTTGGCTACAATAAATAGCAGACATCTAAACAATCAGATCACTAATACAATCCCAAAAAATATTTTGATAACTAAAATAGATTCTACGGAATTAATTGATCTTGTTGAAGCTGGGAAATTCCTTAATGATATAAAATATTGCAAAAGCAAAATAAAAAATGTTCTAAAAAATATTTTTTCTTTAAAAAAAATTGATGTTGCAACTCTATCCAGTACACATCTACCATTTCTTGACTCATTACTCAAAGAAATGTTTCCAAACATTCTTTTTTTGGATCCGGCCGTATCTGTTGCACAACAAATTCTAAAAAATAAAAAATTTCATCCATCACAAAAAAACTCATTGAACATCTATGCTTCAGGCAATGTAAAAAATCTCCAAACTAAGTTAGAAAAATTACAAATTAAAAATAAAATTCATCATCTAGAGTTTTGATCATATTTTTTGTTTGATCAAAAATCAAGCCCAAAATAATTTTTTTCCAAAAATATTTCTAGATCTCAGATCAAAAATAAAAACACCATTCTGGTATCGTTCTAGCTTGGTTTTGCCATACTGGCACTAGGTTTTTCTTCAAAATTCCTCATTGCTTATGTCAATTTTTTGCTGATCAATCACTGTAAATGTCAAGAAAAATCGAATCATCATTTGCTGATTTTCTAGTGTCGACAGCACTGTATTCCCAAAAATCAACTCTGATGTTTTCAAAAAAATCGGAGTGAAAAATTTGAATAATCTGAAATTAATTTCTGCAACTTTAGTTTTGGTACTTTTGATTTCATCCTTTTCATCATCATATGGAATAATTGAAAAATTTGAAAATCACGAAAAAACAGAATTAACTAACAATGTTCAACAAGTCAGATCGATAAACCCCTCATTCAACATATTGCTTAGCATTAATGATCCTACATTAAAAATTAAAAATCAAGAACTTGTTGTTGTCTTGCACAAAACTCCGACAGTATCCCGTAATTTGATCCTCCATGAAGGAATCATAGTTTCCAATGCAAAGGAAGACGGTAGCTCTATTGTATTGTTAAAACATGATTTCAATAAAGCTATACTTCAAAGAATTTTCAATGATCGGAAATATTTGCTTGATGATAGTATAGGTCTACCGTTATATTATGATACAGATACTCAGATATACAAGAGTATAGGTGCCTACCTATCTGACCAAATTCCTGAATTCCTTTTATTTAATTTTGATCAAAAAATTCTTGATCAGTTTTTAGTCTTACCATTACTGACTGATCGTCTGTCAGAAAAATCTGATCTTGATTATTTCTACAATATAAGGAACACTCTATTATCTGCCACTGGTACAGCTCTGCACCCATCTGGGCCATTGCTTATTTTATTTGCCTTTTCGGCATTTGCTGTCATTATTAGATCCGAAGATCCTAAATCACAAATTCATGATTATAAAAAGCTTTTATCATCTGTTTTCATGTTATTACTAATTTCATCTGCAGTCGTTACTCCATTGTCTATAGCAGATTCGTATTACGCACACGCAGAACCCTACTCTAATTCTACTACAGAGCTAGGCTCATCTAATGTCTATTCATCCGTTAATGCTACCACTCAGGCAGTTAATGACCCACAGCTCAGCCCATTGGAGTTCAATAATTACACATCCATAGAGACACAATCACAAAATGCCACCCAAACCATCACCAATTCCACCATAACCGTCCCATCCAATGCCACCCAAACCATCACCAATTCCACCATAACCGTCCCATCCAATGCCACCCAAACCATCACCAATTCCACCATAACCGTCCCATCCAATGCCACCCAAACCATCACCAATTCCACATTCACAAACTCTACAATCCAGACTCCAACCCAGTCATGGAGCTTTAACAGCATCGTCAATGGATCGCAGTTTGTAGGAGATGTTCAGCTAAATCAGACTGGAATTACATTAGATGGTGGTTTTATCCGATCAAACGGAACCCAGACAGCAAATATGACAGGACTGTCAATTACCGCCTGGATAAATCCAGATTATTCCAATGCGGCATCTTCAATGACCATAATATCAAAAGAGAACGCCTTTGAGCTTACACTAAACAACAATCTCATTCCACAGAGAACAGCAATCTTTTCTGTCTTTGATGGCATACGATGGCACCAAGTTCAGACCATTACCCAAATAGGCGAAAACTGGTCACACATTGCAGCAACATTCAATGGAACCAACATTGCAATATACACAAACGGCACCATATCCAGCACTACAAAAACAACCAACACAATATCATTAAACGACGCAGGAATAATCCAACAGGCCGTTCCAGAGATATCAAACTCTGAATCAGATGTAGTAATTGGCGCAACACTAGATACACGAGCAATAGATGCAGCAGAAAACGCATTCTCTGGAAGTATAGATCAGGTCCAAATCTATGACAAATATCTTACAGCAGAACAAGTAATGCAAATCTACATCCAAACCTTACCATTGATTTTGACTAAATCAATTGTAAACCAAACAATACCAGTAATCTTACCACCAGTAAACTTGCTAAACAATACAAACATCAATGGAACACTGAACACAAACGCAACTGAAATTATCATAATTCCTCCACAAGCAGTAAACCAAACCAAACAAATGACAGTATCTGCATGGATAATTCCACAATATGAAAAGACATCAGATGAGCTCACAGTAATCTCAAAAGAAAACTCATTTGCACTATCTGTTAACAATGCACTAGATCCTCGTCACACTGCCAAATTTACAGTCTTTGATGGTATCCGATGGACAGATTTGTTTGGCAGAAACCAAATAAACAGCCTCACTCTGATCACAGCAGTAGTCAACAACACACAGATCTCACTATACATCAATGGAACCTTGCATGATTCAAAGGAAATTCCGGACTCTATCATAATCTCAGATGGTGCGCTCACTCTGACCCCTGCAGAAGTGGCAAACTCTGGCTCTGAAATTATTGTTGGTGCATATCAATCCACACTACGAGGTGAATCACAACTAACAAACAAGTTTTCTGGAACAATCCAAGAGCCCCTGATCTACCCAAGAGCATTATCGGATTCTGAAATTAAAGAACTTTACATTGTAAACCTACCACAAGAAATCACAATCTCTCTTTTCGAATCCATGGAAGTTTTCATTGATGTACAAAACTTATCATCTGATGTTAATGGCACCATCAAATTTGATGAAGCATTTGGACTTGGGGATCATGTGCAAATTACACTAAACCAGGCATCTGAGCAAACCAAATCAACAATTCTAATTGATGAGCGAGGAAAAGACTACCACAAAGTAGAGTTCACAAACGGAACTGGTTATGTTGAGCTTGGTCTTCCAGAATGGGTTTATGATAATTCGACAAATAAGTTTGTAGACAGCATTGCAACAGAAACAAACTCAGACATTGTTGTGGATTCTATGCAGATTCCATTCAAGTTTGATAAAACAGATTGCTCTGCATCAATATTTGAGCAAGGAAGAATGAACAAGAATCTTGCTCGCATAATTGACAAATATTACTGGAAAGTGATGGAGTCAAGCGATGGTTCTAACTGGAATGAAAGCCCAGTAAACAATGCAATCTGCTCTGTTACCAAGATAGAAAACTCCACAGGCTTGTTCATCAATGCAGTACGAGAAAATAAGCACTCACAGTTCATCACCATTTTTGGTAAGAAAGTCGATCAACCACTAGAAGTATTCCTATACTATACCAACAAGGACATAAACGCAACAAGCACAAAGATTGGGTTCGTTTCTCACATGCAAGGAATTGATACTGACGAAATTGATCTTGGCGATGAGCAGCTAGCAACAGATACCAAAGTGCAAGAAAAGAAGATCAAAAAACAACTAAAGAAGCTGCTTAACAAAAACGACAAAGACGATAATTTAGACACACTAAAAGAGCTCAAATCATCCCAAAAATCAACCAAACTCAAGGCATCTTTGTCCAAGGAATTTGCGATAAACCGAGAGGGCAAAAAATCATTGCTCTTTGATTATTCAAAAGCACACAAAGAATTCAAACAAGTCCATATTGAAAACAAAAATGGCAAACTGGAAACAGTAGTTGAATTCCTTGACTCTGCACAAGTAGCAGAACCTGGAGAGACAATCTTCCTTGATCCGGTGTTTGGCTTCTCTACTGGCACTAATATCCTAATAACAACCTCTGGTGCAACTGGTACTAGCTGTCCTACCCCAACTACCAAGCAATCTGCTGTGGGATCACCGCTTCTCAGAATTAGACAATCTACTTCGGCCACAAGTCCTGCATGTTCACGTATAGCCACTGAATGGAACATCTCGACCATCCCAGATGATGCAATCATCCAAGATACCAGAATGCGCTTTGATATCAGTGCTGTTGCGGGAGGAGGAAGGAGTGTTGACATTAACTCAATGGAGCTAAGCCCTGTAACCATAACATCTCCTGGAACAATTTGGACTGATATTGGAAACGGTACCACATTTGCATCAAATCTCTTAAACAGTACTACAACAGGAACTGATAAAACATCTGATTTGGGGGCTAGCGCAGATACTGACCTACAAAACAATCTTGTGAGTGATTGGTGGGCAGTGGGAATCAAGGCCAACAGTGAAACAAGAGATGGAACTCTACACACAAGCACATTCACAGGAATAGAGCTTCGAGTCCAATACCAAAGAAGTGCTTCTATGACACAAAATCTAGGAATTACAGATGTACTCATAAAGACCACAACAAAACGACTCACAGAAAATCTTGGATTCACAACCGCTGTTTTAGCAACAAAGAGAAAAACACTCACAGAAAACCTTGGAATCCTTGATACTATTACCAACAATGCAATTATCACTGTAACCAAATCTGTTACGGAAAACCTTGGCATGACAGATACTCTAACAACTACTGTTTCTAGAACACGTTCACTCACAGAGAACTTAGGCGTTACTGATAATGTATTTGCATCAACATCATCATTTTCAAAAACACTCACAGAAAACCTTGGCATGGAATCCAATGCAATCTCAGCCTCAACTAAACTAAAAACTCTTACAGAAAGCTTGGGAACGACAGATATAACAACAACAACCTCTACCAAAACACAATCACTCACAGAGAATTTTGGCATCAGAGATAACATTTCTACTTCACCACTAATTTCACTCACAGAAAGACTAGGTATAACAACTACAGCTACTGCATCGCTGACAAACAAAGCCATTCAGGAAAACCTTGGCATGACAGATCAAGTATCGACAAGAATATCCAAACTCTCACTCACAGAGAACCTCGGAATAGTTGACACCAGAATCTGTGAAATCTGTCTCACTCAAACTCAGCATGCATATGTAGAGCAGACAACCAGACAAACAAGTACCAGCACATCCTATGTTGACATTTCTGGCGCCACCATCAGCTCATCTAGCTTTACTGCTGGCAAAAAATACCTCTTAGTGTTTACTGCCTTAGTTGATGGAAATAATGTAAATGGCAACTTTGGAATCCAGGCAGTACATGGTGCAACGGCATTCACAGGCAGTGAGATGATAGTCGAACCACAAACAACCACTACAAGAACCACCTATCACTGGTTTACCGTATGGACTGCAGAATCAGGCCAAGATGTAAAATTACAATTCAGGACACTAATCGGTACAGACACAGTTGGTGCGGATCAAATCACCATGTTTGCACTAAACCTAAGCGATGATCTAGTTGAAGACCAGGACTGGAAATATGTCACAAACACAACACCGGCATCACTATCCACCACATTTGGCTCTCGCGCAAGTGCCACAATTACCCCAAGCACTCCGGGTGAAGACTGGCTAGTCATGGGAACTGCAACCCACACCGGATTTGCAAGTGGTGATGATCTTAACATCAGACTTGCAAGAAGCGGAGAGGCAACATCAAGCCAGCCGGACTTTAGACAAGAAACAGAAGACCTTACAAACGATATAATGCTCCACTCCCCATTCAGGGTATTCAATCTGGGTAGCGCCTCAAACACATTCACAGTAGAAAGTGCATCAGTTGGCGGAAGCAGTGGAACCCATCAGTCTAGTGCCATATTCCTCATAAACCTAGACAAATTCAAGCAAGACTATTCCAGCTACACAGAGGCAAACCTGGATCTTTCCGCAACCAACTATGCAACCGAAGTACAAACACTGTCTGCAACCATTGCATGTCCTGCAGACGTGTGGGCAATGGGTACATTTGCAACCGACATGAACACTGCAGGCATCTACACCAAGGGCAGACTGCAAATAAACAACCTGGATAGCCCTGCAACTCAGACCACTGACAGCTACCAGCAAGGGGACTCGTGGGTCGGAACGGATGAGCTTCCACTGCAATACCAAGCAGTAGCAAATCTGTCTGTTGGCACCCACACAATAGACCTCGATGCATCAACAGAGGCAGCAACATCTGGCCGTTCAGCAGAAGACAGACAACTCTTTGTCATATCATTGGTGCCAAAGAACCGTCTCAACCTAAAGGCTCTAACAGAGAACTTGGGAGTAACTGGCACTACTACTGGAACATTTTCAAAATCCTTTACAGAGAACTTGGGAATTACATCTCAAACTGATATTGCCAAGAAACAATCACTCACAGAAAACTTAGGAATGACATCTCAAGCAGCTACTACAGGAGTAAAGTTACTCACAGAGAATCTAGGAATGACAGATAACACAATAAGATCTTCTACTAGATCAATAACTGAAAATCTAGGAGTTACAGACGTATCCGTAGCTTCTGTATCTAAATATCTAATCTCATTCACAGAAAACCTTGGCATAACTAGTGCTACAAGAAACTCAGCTACAATCTCACTCACAGAAAACTTGGGAATGACATCTCAAGCAGCTACTACAGGAGTAAAGTTACTCACAGAGAATCTAGGAATGACTGCAACTGCAGAGCAACAACGTGCAGTGCTCTTACAAGAAAACCTTGGTATCCTTGACACCATGACTGTCACCAGAACACAATCACTCACAGAGAACCTCGGAATAGTTGACACCAGAATCTGTGAAATCTGTCTCACTCAAACTCAGCATGCATATGTAGAGCAGACAACCAGACAAACAAGCACCAGCACATCCTATGTTGACATTTCTGGCGCCACCATCAGCTCATCTAGCTTTACTGCTGGCAAAAAATACCTCTTGGTGTTAACCGCACAAGTTGACGGAAGTGATAGCAATGGCAATTTCGGAATCCAAACAGTGCACGGAAGCACAGCATTCACAGGTAGCGAAATGGTAGTAGAGCCACAAACAACCACTACAAGAACCACCTATCACTGGTTCACTGTGTGGACTGCAGTGGCAAGCGAGGATGTAAAGCTCCAATTCAGAACACTTTCTGGAACCCATACCGTAGGAGCAGACCAAATCACCATGTTTGCACTAAACCTAAGCGATGATCTAGTTGAAGATCAGGACTGGAAATATGTCACAAACACAACACCGGCATCACTATCCACCACATTTGGCTCTCGCGCAAGTACCACAATCGCTCCAAGCATAACAGGAGAAGACTGGCTTGTAATGGGAACAGCAACACACACTGGTATACCAGTTGGAAGACAAATAGACATCCGACTTGCAAGAAGCGGCGAAGCAACATCGGATCAACCAGAATTCATTCAGGATGTGGAAGATCAAACAAACGATGTAATGCTGCATTCCCCATTCAGAGTCTTTAATCTAGGTGCTGCCTCGAACACATTCACAGTAGAAAGCGCCGTTAACACAGGTACAATTGGAACCCATCAGTCTAGTGCCATATTCCTCATAAACCTAGACAAATTCAAGCAAGACTATGCCAGCTACACAGAGGCAAACCTGGATCGTTCCGCAACCAACTATGCAACCGAAGTACAAGCACTGTCTGCAACCATTGCATGGCCTGCAGACGTGTGGGCAATGGGTACATTTGCAACCGACATGAACACTGCAGGCATCTACACCAAGGGCAGACTGCAAATAAACAACCTGGATAGCCCTGCAACTCAGACCACTGACAGCTACCAGCAAGGGGACTCGTGGGCTGGAACGGATGAGCTTCCACTGCAATACCAAGCAGTAGCAAATCTGTCTGTTGACACCCACACAATAGACCTCGATGCATCAACAGAGGCAGCAACATCTGGCCGTTCAGCAGAAGACAGACAACTCTTTGTCATATCATTGGTGCCAAAGAACCGTCTCGACCTAAAGGCTCTAACAGAGAACTTGGGAGTGCTTGATAACATATCTAATACCATCACAGTTTCACTCACAGAGAACCTCGGCGTCCTTGACACTGTCGCTCCCACCAGAACACAATCACGCACAGAGAACCTCGGCAGCCTTGACACTGTCGCTACCCCCAGAACACAATCACTCTCAGATAACCTCGGAATGACAGATCAAGTAGCTACCACCTGAACACAATCACTCACAAAGAACCTCGGAATGACAGATCAAGTAGCTACCACCTGAACACAATCACTCACAAAGAACCTCGGAATGACAGATCAAGTAGCTACCACCTGAACACAATCACTCACAAAGAACCTCGGAATGACAGATCAAGTAGCTACCACCTGAACACAATCACTCACAAAGAACCTCGGAATGACAGATCAAGTAGCTACCACCTGAACACAATCACTCACAAAGAACCTCGGAATGACAGATCAAGTAGCTACCACCTGAACACAATCACTCACAAAGAACCTCGGAATGACAGATCAAGTAGCTACCACCTGAACACAATCACTCACAAAGAACCTCGGAATGACAGATCAAGTAGCTACCACCTGAACACAATCACTCACAAAGAACCTCGGAATGACAGATCAAGTAGCTACCACCTGAACACAATCACTCACAAAGAACCTCGGAATGACAGATCAAGTAGCTACCACCTGAACACAATCACTCACAAAGAACCTCGGAATGACAGATCAAGTAGCTACCACCTGAACACAATCACTCACAAAGAACCTCGGAATGACAGATCAAGTAGCTACCACCTGAACACAATCACTCACAAAGAACCTCGGAATGACAGATCAAGTAGCTACCACCTGAACACAATCACTCACAAAGAACCTCGGAATGACAGATCAAGTAGCTACCACCTGAACACAATCACTCACAAAGAACCTCGGAATGACAGATCAAGTAGCTACCACCTGAACACAATCACTCACAAAGAACCTCGGAATGACAGATCAAGTAGCTACCACCTGAACACAATCACTCACAAAGAACCTCGGAATGACAGATCAAGTAGCTACCACCTGAACACAATCACTCACAAAGAACCTCGGAATGACAGATCAAGTAGCTACCACCTGAACACAATCACTCACAAAGAACCTCGGAATGACAGATCAAGTAGCTACCACCTGAACACAATCACTCACAAAGAACCTCGGAATGACAGATCAAGTAGCTACCACCTGAACACAATCACTCACAAAGAACCTCGGAATGACAGATCAAGTAGCTACCACCTGAACACAATCACTCACAAAGAACCTCGGAATGACAGATCAAGTAGCTACCACCTGAACACAATCACTCACAAAGAACCTCGGAATGACAGATCAAGTAGCTACCACCTGAACACAATCACTCACAAAGAACCTCGGAATGACAGATCAAGTAGCTACCACCTGAACACAATCACTCACAAAGAACCTCGGAATGACAGATCAAGTAGCTACCACCTGAACACAATCACTCACAAAGAACCTCGGAATGACAGATCAAGTAGCTACCACCTGAACACAATCACTCACAAAGAACCTCGGAATGACAGATCAAGTAGCTACCACCTGAACACAATCACTCACAAAGAACCTCGGAATGACAGATCAAGTAGCTACCACCTGAACACAATCACTCACAAAGAACCTCGGAATGACAGATCAAGTAGCTACCACCTGAACACAATCACTCACAAAGAACCTCGGAATGACAGATCAAGTAGCTACCACCTGAACACAATCACTCACAAAGAACCTCGGAATGACAGATCAAGTAGCTACCACCTGAACACAATCACTCACAAAGAACCTCGGAATGACAGATCAAGTAGCTACCACCTGAACACAATCACTCACAAAGAACCTCGGAATGACAGATCAAGTAGCTACCACCTGAACACAATCACTCACAAAGAACCTCGGAATGACAGATCAAGTAGCTACCACCTGAACACAATCACTCACAAAGAACCTCGGAATGACAGATCAAGTAGCTACCACCTGAACACAATCACTCACAAAGAACCTCGGAATGACAGATCAAGTAGCTACCACCTGAACACAATCACTCACAAAGAACCTCGGAATGACAGATCAAGTAGCTACCACCTGAACACAATCACTCACAAAGAACCTCGGAATGACAGATCAAGTAGCTACCACCTGAACACAATCACTCACAAAGAACCTCGGAATGACAGATCAAGTAGCTACCACCTGAACACAATCACTCACAAAGAACCTCGGAATGACAGATCAAGTAGCTACCACCTGAACACAATCACTCACAAAGAACCTCGGAATGACAGATCAAGTAGCTACCACCTGAACACAATCACTCACAAAGAACCTCGGAATGACAGATCAAGTAGCTACCACCTGAACACAATCACTCACAAAGAACCTCGGAATGACAGATCAAGTAGCTACCACCTGAACACAATCACTCACAAAGAACCTCGGAATGACAGATCAAGTAGCTACCACCTGAACACAATCACTCACAAAGAACCTCGGAATGACAGATCAAGTAGCTACCACCTGAACACAATCACTCACAAAGAACCTCGGAATGACAGATCAAGTAGCTACCACCTGAACACAATCACTCACAAAGAACCTCGGAATGACAGATCAAGTAGCTACCACCTGAACACAATCACTCACAAAGAACCTCGGAATGACAGATCAAGTAGCTACCACCTGAACACAATCACTCACAAAGAACCTCGGAATGACAGATCAAGTAGCTACCACCTGAACACAATCACTCACAAAGAACCTCGGAATGACAGATCAAGTAGCTACCACCTGAACACAATCACTCACAAAGAACCTCGGAATGACAGATCAAGTAGCTACCACCTGAACACAATCACTCACAAAGAACCTCGGAATGACAGATCAAGTAGCTACCACCTGAACACAATCACTCACAAAGAACCTCGGAATGACAGATCAAGTAGCTACCACCTGAACACAATCACTCACAAAGAACCTCGGAATGACAGATCAAGTAGCTACCACCTGAACACAATCACTCACAAAGAACCTCGGAATGACAGATCAAGTAGCTACCACCTGAACACAATCACTCACAAAGAACCTCGGAATGACAGATCAAGTAGCTACCACCTGAACACAATCACTCACAAAGAACCTCGGAATGACAGATCAAGTAGCTACCACCTGAACACAATCACTCACAAAGAACCTCGGAATGACAGATCAAGTAGCTACCACCTGAACACAATCACTCACAAAGAACCTCGGAATGACAGATCAAGTAGCTACCACCTGAACACAATCACTCACAAAGAACCTCGGAATGACAGATCAAGTAGCTACCACCTGAACACAATCACTCACAAAGAACCTCGGAATGACAGATCAAGTAGCTACCACCTGAACACAATCACTCACAAAGAACCTCGGAATGACAGATCAAGTAGCTACCACCTGAACACAATCACTCACAAAGAACCTCGGAATGACAGATCAAGTAGCTACCACCTGAACACAATCACTCACAAAGAACCTCGGAATGACAGATCAAGTAGCTACCACCTGAACACAATCACTCACAAAGAACCTCGGAATGACAGATCAAGTAGCTACCACCTGAACACAATCACTCACAAAGAACCTCGGAATGACAGATCAAGTAGCTACCACCTGAACACAATCACTCACAAAGAACCTCGGAATGACAGATCAAGTAGCTACCACCTGAACACAATCACTCACAAAGAACCTCGGAATGACAGATCAAGTAGCTACCACCTGAACACAATCACTCACAAAGAACCTCGGAATGACAGATCAAGTAGCTACCACCTGAACACAATCACTCACAAAGAACCTCGGAATGACAGATCAAGTAGCTACCACCTGAACACAATCACTCACAAAGAACCTCGGAATGACAGATCAAGTAGCTACCACCTGAACACAATCACTCACAAAGAACCTCGGAATGACAGATCAAGTAGCTACCACCTGAACACAATCACTCACAAAGAACCTCGGAATGACAGATCAAGTAGCTACCACCTGAACACAATCACTCACAAAGAACCTCGGAATGACAGATCAAGTAGCTACCACCTGAACACAATCACTCACAAAGAACCTCGGAATGACAGATCAAGTAGCTACCACCTGAACACAATCACTCACAAAGAACCTCGGAATGACAGATCAAGTAGCTACCACCTGAACACAATCACTCACAAAGAACCTCGGAATGACAGATCAAGTAGCTACCACCTGAACACAATCACTCACAAAGAACCTCGGAATGACAGATCAAGTAGCTACCACCTGAACACAATCACTCACAGAGAACCTCGGCATCCTTGACACTGTCGCTACCACCAGAACACAATCACTCACAGAGAACCTCGGAATGACAGACACCATAACCAAATCAATTTCGATACATCTTACAGAAAACTTTGGACTTACTGCTGAAGTTGTAGCTGCACAAGCTACTCGCTTACAGACTCTAACAGAGAACCTAGGAATGACAGACACCATAACAGCAACCTCTGCAAGAACACAATCACTCACAGAGAACCTCGGCAGCCTTGACACTGTCGCTACCACCAGCACACAATCACTCACAGAGAACCGCGGCATCCTTGACACTATCGCTACCACCAGAACACCATCACTCACAGAGAACCGCGGCATCCTTGACACTATCGCTACCACCAGAACACCATCACTCACAGAGAACCGCGGCATCCTTGACACTATCGCTACCACCAGAACACCATCACTCACAGAGAACCGCGGCATCCTTGACACTATCGCTACCACCAGAACACCATCACTCACAGAGAACCGCGGCATCCTTGACACTATCGCTACCACCAGAACACCATCACTCACAGAGAACCGCGGCATCCTTGACACTATCGCTACCACCAGAACACCATCACTCACAGAGAACCGCGGCATCCTTGACACTATCGCTACCACCAGAACACCATCACTCACAGAGAACCGCGGCATCCTTGACACTATCGCTACCACCAGAACACCATCACTCACAGAGAACCGCGGCATCCTTGACACTATCGCTACCACCAGAACACCATCACTCACAGAGAACCGCGGCATCCTTGACACTATCGCTACCACCAGAACACCATCACTCACAGAGAACCGCGGCATCCTTGACACTATCGCTACCACCAGAACACCATCACTCACAGAGAACCGCGGCATCCTTGACACTATCGCTACCACCAGAACACCATCACTCACAGAGAACCGCGGCATCCTTGACACTATCGCTACCACCAGAACACCATCACTCACAGAGAACCGCGGCATCCTTGACACTATCGCTACCACCAGAACACCATCACTCACAGAGAACCGCGGCATCCTTGACACTATCGCTACCACCAGAACACCATCACTCACAGAGAACCGCGGCATCCTTGACACTATCGCTACCACCAGAACACCATCACTCACAGAGAACCGCGGCATCCTTGACACTATCGCTACCACCAGAACACCATCACTCACAGAGAACCGCGGCATCCTTGACACTATCGCTACCACCAGAACACCATCACTCACAGAGAACCGCGGCATCCTTGACACTATCGCTACCACCAGAACACCATCACTCACAGAGAACCGCGGCATCCTTGACACTATCGCTACCACCAGAACACCATCACTCACAGAGAACCGCGGCATCCTTGACACTATCGCTACCACCAGAACACCATCACTCACAGAGAACCGCGGCATCCTTGACACTATCGCTACCACCAGAACACCATCACTCACAGAGAACCGCGGCATCCTTGACACTATCGCTACCACCAGAACACCATCACTCACAGAGAACCGCGGCATCCTTGACACTATCGCTACCACCAGAACACCATCACTCACAGAGAACCGCGGCATCCTTGACACTATCGCTACCACCAGAACACCATCACTCACAGAGAACCGCGGCATCCTTGACACTATCGCTACCACCAGAACACCATCACTCACAGAGAACCGCGGCATCCTTGACACTATCGCTACCACCAGAACACCATCACTCACAGAGAACCGCGGCATCCTTGACACTATCGCTACCACCAGAACACCATCACTCACAGAGAACCGCGGCATCCTTGACACTATCGCTACCACCAGAACACCATCACTCACAGAGAACCGCGGCATCCTTGACACTATCGCTACCACCAGAACACCATCACTCACAGAGAACCGCGGCATCCTTGACACTATCGCTACCACCAGAACACCATCACTCACAGAGAACCGCGGCATCCTTGACACTATCGCTACCACCAGAACACCATCACTCACAGAGAACCGCGGCATCCTTGACACTATCGCTACCACCAGAACACCATCACTCACAGAGAACCGCGGCATCCTTGACACTATCGCTACCACCAGAACACCATCACTCACAGAGAACCGCGGCATCCTTGACACTATCGCTACCACCAGAACACCATCACTCACAGAGAACCGCGGCATCCTTGACACTATCGCTACCACCAGAACACCATCACTCACAGAGAACCGCGGCATCCTTGACACTATCGCTACCACCAGAACACCATCACTCACAGAGAACCGCGGCATCCTTGACACTATCGCTACCACCAGAACACAATCACTCACAGACAACCTCGGAATCACAGACACCGTAACAGCAACCGCTGCCAAGAAAAAGTCTCTAACAGAAAACCTCGGAATGACAGACACTACTACTAGATCCACCACCAAGGTACTCCTAGAGCTATTGGGATTGACTGATAACACAGCAAAGAAATCAACACGATCACTCACAGAAAGCTTAGGCGTTACTGATATTATCACCAAGACTACAACATTATCATTCACTGAACGACTAGGCATGAGAGATCAGGTTGTGGTCACTGTCACCAAGTCACTCACAGAGAACCTCAGCATAACGGATTCAATCCTATTCAAGGGAGGACTGCGAGCTGAAGCACGTGATATTTCTGATGCACTCATAGGTGGTGCATCATACACAATATCTCCAAATCCACTGGGAGGATCTTCATTAGTAGTAGTTGATAATGGCGCAAATGATAATGATGCAACAGTAGGAAGAATTGCCTTTACTTCATTTACATTTGGTACCTACTCCATAACAATGACTACAGTGCCTGCAGGATACAATGTACTTGGTAATAGTACTGCACAGGAAGTACACTCCACTAATCTTAATGGTACATCAATGTTCAGAGTCGCAACTCAATCCACTAATCTTTCCCTGATACCTCCAACAGTGATTACGGAAGCTCCATCACTAAATGCAACTACATACAATACTTGGACCAGCTCATTTGCCGCAGCCATAGTAAACCAAACATCAACTAATACAATGAATGCAGTTAATCAGCTACCTCATATCATATCTGTTGGAAATGCTACTTCACAATCACAAACCGATAATGCTATCTTAAAACAAGCATCAATAAGATTAAGCACATCCTTCACATCACAAACAAATCCAAACACAATCGTAAATACATTAGGCGTACTGAATTACTCAATGCCAACATCTTCAAACACAACCTCAGTCTTGCCAACATTTGTAACTGCGCCTTCAGCAAGCTTACCACAACACATAGTCACACCGCCAGTAGACAAAATCACTCCAGGACAGAAGGTGATCATTCCGGTAGAGACATCATTAATTCCATCATACGGTGGCCTAAGAGAGCTAAGCATTGAATCGCTAGACGGCAAGACATCTGTAGGCACAGCAAAGAATGACTGGTTTGTAGTAGAGACAAACTCAGATGTCCCATCGTCAATAGGAAAAACTGGAATCAACCAGACCAACATAAACTTGTTCGTAGAGGTAAAATACAAATACGAAGCGGATGGCGTCGGATTTAATTGGGGCGATACAAACAACGTAAAATCACAAACAGCAACATTGAAACTACGTGTAGCAAAATCTACAAACGTAATATCTGATAGTAACGGCTGTCCAGTTATGACTACATACTCGTTTAACACTGCTACAAACAGATGGGACGCAACAAACATTGTTTCTACTACAACTCCTTCATCATCAGATGCAAACAGCTGTGATATAGAAGTAAAAGCACAACACTTTAGCAGATTCAGTCTTGCATCTACTCCAAAATCAAGTTCAACACCAAGTGCAGGTCCTGGTGCTTCTGCTGGTGATTCTGGTGGAAGAGGTGGTAGCGGATCAATTGCTGGAGTTGCAACCGGTACAGTAGGTGCACCAGGAACCGTTGCAAACCCAATCATCCTGTACCAAGCAACGTATGACACCTGTGATAAGAATATGGTCAGAATAATTGCTGGGGTCTATGGCTCAGAGGCTCCTCCACCACACGTAAAGATCAGAACACCAGACAGAGAGATATATTCCGCAACACTTGCAAAAGACCAACCATATCTAGAACACAACAAGATACTCCAAGTAAGCAGGTACATATACGAGGCACCGCTCACCAAGGATCTCAAGTACTTTGTAATCACAGCAGAGCAGGTAAATGGCAGAATTGCAACATCCGCATCATATCTGGTAAATGTCTATGGCTGCTCTGAAACAATAATCATCAACCCGATGACCGACTTGGAGAAAATCCGAATAGACACCATAATCGAAGAGGGAAGACCGAACATATTTGATATTAAATTCCAAGTAGGAAACAACAAACCAGTCTCTGCAACAGCAGTAAACCAATTCATCCAAGGCAACGAGCTAGTCAAGGTAACCGGAATAGTTGACTCACAAACAGATCTAAGACGTGCAGAGCTTCGAGTGGTAACTGGCGGCAACAACTATACTGATTACGCAGCAGTAAAGATGGATATTGCACCACTAACTGGTGTTCCAAACACATACTTTGTCTCTGCAGAACTACCAACATCATTCCTGCAAGCCCCTGCCATCATATACTGGATACATGTGGTAAACCAAGAAGAAAAGATCCAAGCCTCTGAGAAATACTATTTGGGAGTAAAGCCAACCTACCCACTAGATGCAAGACTGGAATTGGATACCCCAACTGCAAAGTCACAGGGATCTGTGCTCAGACCATCAGCATATGTGTACAATGAAGGCAAGCCATTATTTGGCTCAGTATCATTGATTGTAAATGGCAAGACAGTTCATACATCAACAGAATATGTCTTCAAGGGCATAACCGCAATTGATCTCATCTGGGATGTTCCAGAACTAGACTCACAAACAAGCTATGACATCAAGGCAAGACTAAACCTGTATGACAAGCAAATAGACACTACATCCACAATGGTCAACACATTCGAGTCCACAAAATCATATCCGATCTCTGATGTGATAAATGTCCAATCCATAACAGATGAACAGCAAAAAATAGTTGCTAGAGCAGGCTTACTGTACTCTTCTGATGCAAACCCAACCACACACTATAGAGTTGTATCGCCAGATGGCAAGTGTGTGATTGGTAGCACTGATTCTTGCTTGGTTAATCACTCCACACTGGGCAAGAGAGGAAATGCAGAAAGCATCGAGATAAACGGCCAAATCTTCAGAGTTAGATATTCCGGCCAAGACAGTCCGTTGGAGAGATTCAGCATCACATCAGTGGATCCAATTGTTGGTAACTGGCACGTATCACTAGAATCAGATACTGGTCTGATTCCAGATGCTCAAGCCTCAGAGAATACTCAGGTCAAGGTAAAGTACAGAACATTGTTTGCCAAGCCGATCACACTGAGTTCTGTACAAGACTCCTAAATCTGCCATTTTGGAACTAGTTTGCTCAAAAAAGTTCCGTTTTTCATAAATACGGTCATGACTCGTGCATAATTAGTGAGTACAAACATGAGTCATATTTCCAAGATAGGTAATTGGAGGTTATCTAAATAAACGATAAACTATGCCTAAAGCCATGAAGTCTAAAAACATTACAATTATAGCTGTCCTTGCGATATTCCTAGTACCGTTACTCCAAAGCGTTCCTGTCTTTGCATTAGATTTTTCTACAGAAAAAATTACCATACCTGGCACTGATAGATTTGGTTGGACAGTTAAGCGCACTGATTTCGGCGTTGCTGTTGGAGAACCCTTTGCAGATTCTGGATCTGGCAAAGTACATTTTTTTGACTCTACTGGATCCATTACTGGTGAAATAGAAAATCCAAATGTTGGAGGATCACAAGATAATTTTGGCTATTCCCTGAGTTCACTTGGCAATATACTTGCAGTTGGTGCCCCAGGATACGATAATGACGAAGGCATAGTGTATCTATATGATATTACCAATCCTTCCTCACCCACACTAATAACGCCTGGCATCACAAATCCGTCTAATATGAATGGCGAAAGAATGGGAGAAGACGAAATGAACTTTTTTGGCGATGATCTACTCGTAGGCGTCTCAAAGGCAAAAAATCACGGTCAAATTCAAGCAGGAGTAATACATCGATTTGACACAAGTGGTGGTTTAGTATTGACCTACGATGATCCAAATTCTATTGACCCGAACAACATGTTTGGAAGATCAATCTCTGTGGATGACAGTGTATTTCTGAGCGGAGCTCATGGCACAGATAACGAAAAAGGCCATGCCAGTGTCCTTGACAGCTCATCCATACTTTTCCCAAATCCAGATGATCACGAAGGTGACAAATACGGATGGTCAACTGAAATAACTCCAAATAGATATCTCGTATCTGCCATTAATGGAGAGGTTAGCTACTCTAGCGACTCTCTTCCGCCACAAACTGTCCAACAGGGCAAAGTATACCTGCATCACAAAACCACATCGAACACAGATGTGATAACCAGCCCGGATATTTCAGATCTTGATCTCTCTCAGGATGTCACAGACAACTTTGGCTATGACATATCTGAATCAGGTGGCTTCATAGTTGTTAGCGCTCCATTTGATGATGTAAGTGATTCATCTACTACACACATTGATGCAGGCAGCGTGTATCTCTATACCGGCAGTGGGTATCCATTAGAAACTATGCATAATATTGAGCCTCAGAATAATGCTCTTTTTGGACATTCAATCGAGATCGTTGATGGCCTAATTGTTATTGGAGTACCTGGAGATAATAACAACCAAGGCGCAATTTACTATTTGGCCGTTTCTAATGAATTTGCTGCAACCCTGATGATTGATGCGCTACCTAACCCAGTACTAGCTGGTGGCACCACCACAATCACATACACCATAAAAAATTCTGGCACTGCAGATCTCTTTAATGCTATTGTGACTATAGACACTCCTACATGTTCTACATTCGACGGCCCATTTTCAATTGATGAAGATGAACATCTCAACTCTGGAGAGGAATGGCAATTCACTTGCGAGGTAGTCGTTACAGCACCATTTGAGGAATCTGTAGTTGAAGCCACCACAGAAATTGCATATCTAAGTGATCCAAATGAAGAATCGCCCACCATAAAATCTTGTGGGGATCAAAACTTTGAGTGTAGTGACACTGAATCTATAGAAATTCTTGGCCCTTCAATCACATTGGATGTCTCAGCAGATCCAACTACAATATTCACGGGAGAGACCTCAATTGTTACATTCAAACTTACTAACGATGGAAATGATCTCCGTTACGCATTTTGGGAAGATATTGATGTCAATTGCACTCCAGAATTTGATACTCTTGGTAACCCAATTGAAATAGTGCCTACAGGAAGCGTTGATTTCACTTGTGAAGTTACAGGCGCCGATGATACCACACTAGACATCATTGCAACAATAATCACTAAAGACGCAAACAATGAAAATCCGGTGACTGTATCTGATACTGTTACAATAAATGTTATAGTACCTTCAGTTACACTAGACATTTCTGCAGATCCGGATCCAACTTATGATCAAGAAGTAACCACAATCACATATACCGTAACAAACTCTGGCAATGCTCCACTCACAATTGACTCTCAGATGGATCTCATAGAGAATTCTGGTGCCTGCACTCCAACTACCATAACCGCACTACCAGTAACACTACAGCCAAGTGAGGAATTGATATTCACATGTACTGTCACGGCCGGCACATCACCAATCAACTTTGATGCTACTATAACAGCAGCTGACGAACATGGTGATCCAGTTTCTGCATCTGATACACTTATTCTGAATGTAATTGCACCAACAATCGATCTTGCAATATCTTCCAATCCAAACCCAGTCAATACTGGATCTAACTCATTAATCACATATACCGTAACAAACTCTGGCAATGCTCCACTCACAATTGACTCTCAGATGGATCTCATAGAGAATTCTGGTGCCTGCACTCCAACTACCATAACCGCACTACCAGTAACACTACAGCCAAGTGAGGAATTGATATTCACATGTACTGTCACGGCCGGCACATCACCAATCAATTTTGATGCCAAAATCACAGCAGCCGATGAAAACGAAAGACCAGTATCAGCTTCTGCCCAACATACACTAGATGTAATCCAGAATATAGTACTCTCAGGCATAATTCGGGACTTTAAGATTGCTCATCCAGACTTTGAATACAAAATATCTGATGATGATGGAATAGTCAAAATGACACTAGGCGGTGATGGTGAGCCATTATACAGCGGAAATCCATTCACTGGAACCATCACTACAACAGGTCTTGTAAACTATAATCATTGGTACAATCATGTCAACACGATAAATGACTGTACACAATATGACATCACACTAAGCCCAACTACCTCTGGCACCTTCAAATACATGGATAGTGACTTTTTCCCAATCGATGGACAGTTGTTTGGCAATGAAGGAAAGCCACACAACTATCACTTTACATATCAAATTCATGCGACATTTGTCTATCAGACTGGACAGACCATAATCATGACTGGTGATGACGACATTTGGGTATTCATTGATAACAAACTTGCTCTGGATCAGGGAGGAGTACTACCTCCAAGAACTGGAACAATCAACTTGGATACTTTGGGCCTGACTCCGGGAACAACCTATAGCTTTGATCTGTTCTTTGCAGAACGTCACACTGTACAATCAAATCTTGGAATAGAGACTAACATCCCACTAATCCAATCAACTCCAGCACAATGCAGTGCAGTTGATGCAGTAAATGACTCTGTATTTGCTATACAAGGCCCTAACACAATACCTATCACAAACAACGATTCTGGATTTTCATCAATATCTGCATTCACACAAGGACTGCATGGTTCTGTGTCTCAGATAGGAACGTCACTGGTGTATACTCCTGCTTTGGGCTTTGAAGGAATTGATCTATTCACTTATACTATAGCCAACACATTGGGCGGTACTGATACTGCCGTAGTAACTGTAATTGCTTTGACAGATGCAACATGTCCATTACCACCAGACTCGTACAACATGATACTAGGTGATAATACTAACAACAAGCTCAGAGGTACAAATAACAATGATCTGATACTTGGCCTTGGCGGCGATGACAAGATCTATGGCAAGGGAGGCAATGACTGTCTAGTTGGAGGAAACGGCAATGACAAGATATGGGGCGGAGATGGTAATGACACCGTATTATCTGGAAGTGGCAATGATCAAATACACGGACAAAACGGAGACGACACAATGTTTGGCGGCATTGGAGATGACAAGATCTATGGCTACAAAGGAAACGACGTAATTGATGCCGGAGCGGGCAATGATAGAGTGCACGCAAACCAAGACAATGATACTGTATTTGGTGGAGACGGCAACGATTGGCTTGGTGCAGGAATAGGCAATGATTTAGTAAACGGCGGCATTGGAGATGACAAAATCTTTGGCAGACCTGGAAATGACATTCTAAATGGTGATGCAGGCAATGATTACATTCATGCTGGACAAGGAGATGACACTACAAATGGTGGCGATGATAATGACAAAATCTTTGGTCATCAAGGTGTAGATATTCTAAATGGAAATAATGGCAATGATTACATACACGGCGGCCAAGGAAATGACGCACTTGATGGAGGGGATGGTAATGACAAGTGTAATGGCGATCAGGGATCTAACACAATTGTTAACTGTGAAGTAGAAGACAAGAAGATGAAAGAAGACAAAGAAGAAAACGATGATGATGAGGGAGAGAAAGAAAATGACGATGATGACGACAAAGACAACAAGGACAAATAGAAAAAACAGCTCATATAATTAATAATTTAAAAGAAATAACCTCAACTGTAATTCAGGTTTTCTGGATTTTTAAATAAAAACTCTCCTAGTCAACTCGAAAATTCATCATTTATGGAAACGCAGTTTCTTTAGATAACACAGAATCCAATTCTACTATCTTGATTCTGTCCTGACTCATTGAATCACGCCTTCTCAAAGTTACTGTCTCATCTTGTAATGTTTGGTGGTCTATTGTTATGGCAAAGGGAGCTCCTACTTCGTCCAATCTTCTGTATCTTCTACCAATAGCTCCTGAATGATCCAAGAATGCATCGTATCTTCGCTTTATCTGCAAAAATATTTCATCTGTTTTTTCCTTTAGGCCGTCTTTTTTTACCAAAGACAAAACCCCAACGTGAACTGGCGCCAAGTATGGCTTGATGGATAGAACCGTTCTGTCATGTTCTTTTTCCTCGCGCAAGCCATGCTCTAGTATTGTATATAAAGAACGGTCAATTCCCATGGAAATCTCAAACACATGTGGCAGTACCTTTTGCTCATCGTCTAGCACCTCGAATTTTTCCTTGGACTTGGTTGCATGGCTAGTAAGATCATAGTCCGATCTATAATTGCACGCAACAAGCTCCAACCAGCCAATTGTGGTTTGGACCTCAAAGTCAAAAGCAACGCTAGCATAGAATGCCTTTTCCTTTTCCCCTAGTCGACGGAATCTAGATTTTGTAATGTCGATTCCAGTCTTTTCATAAAATTCAGTCAGTAATCCCAAGTAATATGCAACAAACTTGTTTGGCAAGATTCCAGAGTCCACTGCTTCCTTGCATGTCATTGCCTTTAGGGCATCATCAATCCATAATCGAATGGTAACATTTTGTATCTCAGAAAATCTCTCCAAGTCATTTAGCTTGGCAGGATTGCAAAACACCTCAATTTCCGCCTGGTAAAACTCGCGCAATCTCAGTAATGATTGCCGTGGTGATATTTCATTTCGAAAGCTTTTGCCGATTTGTGCAATTCCTAGTGGCAGCTTTCCCCTCATTGTCTTGAACAATCTTGGAAAATCCACAAAAATGGACTGACACGTCTCTGGTCTAAGGTATGCCGCCTCTGCCTCCGGACCAATCTCCACCTTAAACATCATGTTGAATTTTCGCGCCCGCTCAAACTCACCCTTGCATTTTGGACATCGAATGTTTTTCTCAGATATCACTTTATCAAAGTCAGGCAGGTCCGCACTTTCAGGAATTTCTATTTTTATCTGCTCAAAGATGAGTTTGTCAGCCCTATAATTCAACCCGCACTCAATACACCGAATCACGGGATCTGCAAAGCTTGCCAAGTGACCCGATGCCTCAAAGACCGACTGGGACATTATTTGCGAGCCATCAATTTCCATCATTCCATCGCGTCGTAACAACTCGCGCCTCCACAGCTCGATGAATTTGGTTTTCATTGATACGCCGGATGGGCCATATTCCCAAAATCCGGCCTTTGCATCAGAGTAAATCTCGCAGCTAGGAAAGTAAAATCCGCGCTCCAGCGCAAGCTGCATCACACTATCATAATTCATTGGTATGACTCCCCCAAATCAGAATAAATTTGAAGCTATGCAATCTCTTTTACCTTTCTGAGGTTGGCAAAATCATCACGTGTATTGTCAATTGGAGTCTCCAAAATTATTGGTATGTCTTTTTTGTTTGCCATCTTTACTACAGATGCCATTCCTCGCTCACCTATTTTGCCTAGGCCAATGTGTTCATGCCTGTCCAGATTCGAGCCAAGCTCGCCCTTGGAATCATTTAGGTGCAAAATCTTCAAGTGTTCAAATCCAACAGTCTCATCAAATTCTTTGAATGTCTCGGCAACGTCTTTTTCCGATCTTAGATCATATCCATATGCAAACGCATGACACGTATCAAAACAAACGCCAAATCGATTCTTTGGCTTTAATCTGGAAAGAATTTCTGCCCACTGGGCAAATTCGGATCCCACGGAGTTTTTCTGGCCGGCAGTATTCTCTAGTAGTATAGTAACATCATTTTTTACTTCGGCTGCTTTCTCAAATGCTTTAACCAGTTGGGCAATCCCCTTTTCCTCTCCCTCTCCAAGGTGGCTACCCAAATGTGCAACCAGATATGGTATGCCAATTTCTCCGCACCTTTGTACTTCTTTGATCAAAACGGCAACCGATTTTGCATGGGTTGCTGCATTTGGTGATGCCAAATTTGGCAGATATGGCATGTGGGCAACCGTTGCAAATCTGTCTATTTTGCTGGATGCTAATTTATCCCTAAATTTCAGGGCGTCTTGTTTTGGAATCTCCTTCGCAGTCCACATTCTAGGGCTGCGCGTAAAAATCTGAAATGCAGAGCACTCTCGTTCAATCGCATTGTCTACTGCTGCAGAAAGCGAGCCGGAAATGGAGACATGCAGTCCTACTCGCATACATTTTTCCCAATACATCATAATTTAAACCAAAATCAGAATGAAAACTCTAATTTTTATCTAGAAATCACCAATTAACTCCAATGAAGCTGGGAACAGAAGAGATAGCAAAGTATCCTTTTTTGAGTGAGGCCGGAACCTATCTGAGAGAAAAAGGATTTACACTGGAACAGTTTGGCGATGAGGATTTCAAGCCCATAATCGATCTGGCGTTATCTCGAATCCAAATCGCCGCAGAGGGAAAAATATTCAACTCGGATTTTTCAATCAAAAATCTGGACATTGAGGTATTTTCGTTTCTAGTCGCAGTTATTTTACTAAAGCAGAGCGGCATGAACACTTTGATTAGGAGATTTTCTCTTGCCGAGGCAAGACGTGCGGAAAAATTCCTAGAAAAAGACCTGATCAACGCTCACACAAATGAAGAACTGGCAATCAAAATCATCAAGGACCTTTTTGCAATGAATGTCTCAAAGTCTGATGATTATTTTGTAATACCTGCACCAGACTATCTTACCCACGCAGTTAATTTCCATGAGCAAGAATGGAAGCTAGTCAATCGGCTGGTCCATGACGGCAAGGTTTTCCTCTCCGCACACGAAACAGTCAGATTGATCCGAAAGGAGCTGGACAATTTTATCAGCTCAAAAATCCAATCAGCAAACATTCCAAGCATCCCAGAATCCTTCAAAAAACCAATTGATACATTACTCACTTTAGCAAAAAAATTCACAGTCCAAATAATAGAGACAACAGAACAACCTCCTTGCATCAAACATGCCTTGGAGATATTGCACAAAGGGGAAAACCTACCTCATTCTGGAAGATTCATGCTGGCCACATATCTTCTCAACAAGGGCCAGACAATAGAAGAGATTGCACCGCTTTTCAAAAACGCACCGGATTACAACGAAAAAATAACACTATACCAGCTAAAACATCTGGCAGGAAACTTTGGAAGCGGAACAAAGTACGCATGTCCTTCATGTGAGAAGCTAAAGAGCGAAAACCTTTGTTATATCATACCCGAGTGCGCAAATATCATCAATCCATTGCAGTTTGGCAGGAAAAAGATAAGCAATGCTTGAGCCAGACGCAAAATTCCTAGAGGATTCTTTCAAGAAATATTATTTTGATCATTTCGATCTTATTCGTACGCCAAAAAATCCAGAGATGCGTGAGTTTGGGTACCAAAAATTCAATTCCGGCATGATTCGACACATCTCGCTAAGATCCGACAAGGAACTGCATCTGTTATTGATGAAAAATGTACCGTCCGATGTTTATTGTTCCAATGCTAGATACTCTTTTCCAAATCTACCAATGGCGGAAAAGGACTGGCAAAACGCAGATCTTATCTTTGATATTGATGCCAAAGACCTTCATTTGCCATGCAGAATAAATCATACTGCAAAAAAATGCAATTCCTGTGGATGCATGTTTTCTGGCCTTGATTCCTGTCCACAATGTAAGAGCACAAAATTTGATGTATCGTCTGTGCTGTGTAATGACTGTATGGTTGGTGCAAAAAGAGAAGTGGAAAAGCTCATTACAATCTTAACTAGTGATCTTGGAATCAAAAAACAAGATATCACCGTTTATTATTCCGGAAATGAGGGTTTTCACATACATGTGTCCAGTTCAGAATATGAAAAACTAGACTCTAGACACAGAGCAGACCTAGTTGATTATGTGACATTCAAAGGCGCAATACCGGAAACATTTGGTGCTAGGACAAACTTTGCAAAATCAATCTTTTCAGATGTAGATGATAAGGGTTGGCCTGGACGCGTATCAAAAAAAATCTTTGGCTCTAAATCAAACAAACCTAAACTATCAAAGGAAATCATATCAGAGGGCTATCCTGCCTTTAAAAAAAGATTGGAATCAATCCAAAAAGAGATCGGAACCCTTGTAGATCCAAATGTCACCATAGATGTACACAGAATATTCAGATTAGGCGGAACAATCAACTCCAAGTCGGGCCTCACCAAACTATTGTGCACAGATATTGCAAAATTCAATCCTGGCATGGATGCGTGCTATATTGATGATGAGAAAACCGCAGTTCTAGCTGACTGTCCAGTTGAGTTCAGACTAAAAAACAAAAAGTTCGGCCCATACAAAAAAGAAAGACTAGACGTACCAAAATATGCCGCAGTCTATATGATTTGCAAAGGGTGCGCCACGACCACAAACTAGGCGCAAAATCCTCCCCAAGACATTAATTTATCTAAAAATGAGCAAATTTTGAATTTGTATAGTTCCTCAACCGAGTCTAATTCGCCTCCACCAGGTGCAGGTAAGCTGATCCGACTGGGAATAGTTGCCATAATTGGCATAATTGTGCTTGTAATGGTTGGAAACCAGGGCGTCATACTATCCATGAACATGACAGAGTTTGACGACCAGTTCACAAAACCACTCCAATATTCTCTGATATCATCTCTAGTTCTAGCAGCAATTGCTCTGGTAAACGTGGATGTGAAAAATCGCTCCTCCATAGTTTGGTATGCTATACATGTCATGATCACATTTTTGAATCGAACCTCGCATGATCCAGTATCAAAAAACATCTCTAGTTTCCGTGACTACAAGCTTAGCGTTCCGCAGTTTGCCATCTGGCAGGTAACCAAGATCTTCCTCTTTGGAGCGTTCTTTGTCAACATTATGTTTGGTCTGGGATTATCCCACATGCTTGATGGCAATGACCTGGGAATTGATAAAATCCCAACCATATTTTCTCTGCCATTTATTGCACCGGAATCATCAGCACCAGCCCAAACCGTAATTGAATTAATTCCAGCCCTTACCATTCTAGTTCCGGCACTCTTGGGTGTGATTGGAATCAGGCTTGCAGTCTATGTCGGACTACATTCTATCATCAAAGTCATCACATCATATCTGTATGATTCATCGCAAGGAAAACCAAAATTCCTCAACTATGTATCCACAATAGAAGCAGTAATTGGAATCGGAATAATCTGGGCAGGAATAAACATGTTCTTTACAGAGCAGATCGATTACAACACAAAATATGTAATTGGTGGAACGCTTGCCGCAGGATTTTTGTTGGTTGGATTCTCAATCTTTGATAAAATTCGCTCAAAGGTACTCACACATCCGATCAAGCGCGACATTTACATCCGAGTCTTTGCGTTAATTGCAATTGGAATCATTGCCGGATCTATTATGGCCGTAAACAACAGCATTGCAGACACTCGCAAAATAGAATATTTGGGCCCATACACGCAACAACAAATCACACTAAACAGATACCTTGGCGAATTAGATAAAATCAAGATAACAAACGATGATGTCAAACTATCCTCAGTATCGCCAAACAACATCAAATCTTACATTGAACAGAACCGCGACGTGCTGGATTCCGTTAGAATCTGGGACTGGGAGGCAGCATTTGCCAAACTAAAACCAGAGATAGGCCTAATCCCATACATCACATTTGGGGACAATGACATTTTACGATTCAACAATACCCTATACTGGACTGCATCAATGAAGCCAGTCGTACCTAGTACGGTAAGCCTCGAGAATCGCTGGTACAATGAACACCTAGTATACACGCATGTACCTGATGGCTTCCTCACCCTAGAGGCCACCACCGGCCAATCAGTAGAGACAGCGGATCTGTTCTCGCAAAGGTCCATCTATTATGGAGAAGGCGGACTGTTCCGAGAGACATGGTCTGCGTTTCCAACCAACCGGGGAGGAACAAGCGCTGAAATCAATAACGCACTATACTCTGGCGCAGGTGGAATAACACTATCACCACCACTAAGCTGGGTCTTTGAGCCAAACTTTTTGCTATCATATCCAAGTACTTCGGTCCATGTAATGAGATACAAGGATGTCTATGATCGAATGGAAACATTATACCCGTATTTTCTGTATGATCTGTTTGGCCAAAAACTAGACATCTATCCAGTCACTGATGGCAAAGACACGTACTGGCTGGTACCACTAATCATAGGGTTTGATACTCATTCCGTTCCATGGTCCATGGGCAACCCATATCTCAGACTGGTAGGCTTTGCTCTGGTGGATACATATGATGGTGACATTACTCTACTAAAGCACGGCGATGACTATTTTGCCAAAATCCTAGAATCGCAATATGGAGAAAAATTCTCACCAATTCCGTCCTGGCTGACTGAGCAAATACGATACCCACAGGAACTATTCACATGGAAGACAGAAATGTTCAACATTTACCATGTTACCGATACAGAGACATTCATCCAGGCAAATACATTCTTTGAGATTCCAGACAAGCTTGATGCATATTACATCGAGGCAAAGCCGCCAGGATTTGACACTACCAAGTTTCTTGGACTATTATCGCTAGAGCTGCGAGACTCTAAAGGAAAGAACCTCTCTGGCTACATGATAGTGGAAAATGATCTGCCCACATTAGGCGATATGCACTTTTACCAAGTACCACTAAATTCAACTACCAAACTAATTGGTCCAACCGCTGTCCGCGAGGCACTGGAAAAAGACAATGACTTTGCACAGCTAAAGACATTGCTTCGAACGCCAAGAATTGGTGATAACATCCTGTACCGAGTTGGTGAGCACGATGTGTACTTTATCCCAGTGTATACTGCAGGCTCTGGCGAGGGAGTAGTGGCGCAACTAGGAACAATTGCGGCAGTTGGTGCGGCATTTAATGGTGAATACTATGTCGGTTTGGGTAATACTCAACAGGAAGCATTTGAGGCATATTTGCAAAAGCTGGCGGGAGTCGTGCCAACCTCTACATCAAAATCCGATCCAGGATTTGACAAAGAGGCAAGGCTTGCAAAAGTAAAGGCAGTCTTTGAGGAAAAAGGGCTAGAAATCATAACGCCAACGTCCCTGTCAATTCCGTTGTCATTTAAGGAAGGCGAAGTATCGCTGTTCTCTAATGCAGATGTAGAGGCAACAGACAAACTGCTAGATGAGTTCGTAAATGACTTTGTCCTACAAAAAACAAAGCGAGTAGTGATGTGGCAGGACGAAGACACCATTAACTTTGGAACTATTATAACAGTTGAAGGCGTGCCTGAGCTACACTATGTGGCAATCGAAGTAGGCAAGTAATCACAAATAAATCAAGTATTACATATGATGATTTGTGATCTTACTAGTCGATAATGGATCTGTATTTACAAAAAACATAGTTGAGTTTCTTTGTTCCACAAAATCTGATCACGCTGTTATGCCGTTTGATAAGGTGAATCTTGGAGATTTGGAAAAATTCGACTCGTTCATCTTATCCGGAAGACGTCACAACGATCAAGCCATGAATGCGTTAAATTCTAAAATCATTCATCATGCCATATCTCACAAAAAACCATTGCTTGGAATTTGTTATGGCGCAGAAATTTTAGCACTAAGCACAGGTGGGACAATTAAAAGAATGTCTTCTCTGCAAAAAGGACCAAGTATGGTACAGGTGATGCAAGAAAATCCACTCTGTGATGGTGTGATTCAAGTGTACCAAAGCCACAGCTTTGAGGTCTCTAGTCTTGGAAAATCCCTCATACCACTGGGACGATCAGACGCATGCAAATACGAGATATTTCAATATGAAAACTCTCACATATTTGGAACACAATTCCATCCGGAAATGAGTGGCGATGGTTTGTCATTGATTGAAAAATTCATCAACATCTGATCGGTATTAATACAAATCACAAAAACCAAAACCAATGAGTGATCACGAGCTATTACTTCCGCAGGTAACTGAGGAAAACATTTGCCTGCCTTTGGCAATCAGCGCTGTATCAAAATACTGGAACGTAAATCTACCGTTATCTGAGGCAAAAGAGATTGCAAAAAAATATCCAAACATGCGGGGAAGCATCCTAATTGAGGGAATCGAGCTTGCGCAAAGGCACGGCCTTGGCAGTTTGATTTTACATTCTTCCATAGCTGAGCTAAAAAAAATAATTGACATGGGAATCCCGCCAATTGTTATTTTACCAGGATTGTACGAAACAGTCCAACACGCATCAGTAATATCTGGATATGATGATGCAGAAAAGACCATTTTGCATTATATTCCGCAACAGGACCAGATAGGCGCAATCCCCGAAAAGCAGTTTGACAAATTATGGGAGGAAGACGGAAGACTGGTAATACTTTTGGCCACACCTGACATTATAGACACCATACGACTAGAGAACAAGTCCAAAGAAAAATCAAACCGCCTCTGCTTTGTATCAGAAAAACTAAATTTGCAGGGCTCACAAGATGATGCAATAAGGGCACTAAAGGAAGCCGTCTCACTAGATGAGAATAATTCCACTGCTCTGTGTCTGCTTGGCGGAATATACAATGAGAGAAACCTGCCAGAATGTGTCCAGTTTTATGAGAAAAGCATCCAATCAAACAAAAAATCATACCTAGCATATAGGGGCCTTGGTAACTATTACCTAAAGACAAAACAGTATGATATGGCAGAGAAAAACTATACTTCAGCAATTGAGATAAATTCCAGCCGGTTTGGACCAATTTACAAAAATCGCGGCCTGGCCCGAATGTCACTAAACAAAAACAAGCAAGCAAGACAAGACTTTGAGGATTACCTGAAATATTCGCCAAATGCCAAGGACAAGGACTCCATCATACAAGCAATAAAGGAAATGTAATGCGGAGTGCGGGAATTGAACCCGCGACCTTCAGCTTGGGAAGCTGACGTCCTGCCAGGCTGGACTAACTCCGCGCAGATCGGTTTCTGCAAATTAGTGTTAATATAGTTTTGAAGCCATATCACTCCATGGATGCAAAATGCCCCGAATGTGAAAAGGCAGCAACCCTAAGCGATGATCTAAGTATGATAAAATGTCCTCACTGTAATTTTGAAACCGATTATGATACATACTTGGAGATAATGAAAGACAAAGCGCTAAACATGTCAATTGATTATCTGCCAAAAAGGCCCGGAATCTAATCTACCAAAAAGAGCCCTTGTCTGAGCAATCAAGGTGCGCACCGCAATTACCACAAATCATATGACATGCTTGCATGTCGTCCATTTTGTTATTGCACCTGGGGCATGTGATCTCTTCTTTCAATGATTGTTCTATATGATCAAAGTTTAAATTTTTTCACATGGTTTATTAGCCGCCCAAAAACTTTGAGCAATACTTGGCTAACTTTAAGCTAACAATATCGGACAAGAGCGGAAAATCCATCTCAAAGGAGCTCAAGGACAAAGAGGCAAGTGGCTTTATTGGATTACACTTGGGTAATGAGATAGATGCAGCAATTGCAGGACTTGGCGGCAAGCTAAAACTAACTGGCGGAAGCGACAAGTCCGGAATTCCAATGCGCGCAGACATTTACGGCTCTGCAAGAAAGCCAGTCTTGGTATCAAAGGGAGTCGGCCTGAAAAAAGTAGAAAAGGGCCAGCGAAGACGACGACTGATTCGCGGAAATGTAATCTCTGAGGAAATTTATCAGCTGAACTGCTCATATGATGGCGAGCTAAAAATTGAAGAAGCCCCACCAGCAGAAGCCAAGGCATAAGTTAACATAATAGGATTTTTGAATCTGTACATTGCATTGGCGTGAAACTCTACCTGATTGGTATGTAAAGCAATATGGATATCAGCCCTGTGTCAACATTGGCACTGCAGGACATGTAGACCATGGTAAAACCACCTTAATCCAGGCACTCACCGGCCAGTGGACCAGTGTTCACAGCCAGGAGCTGAAGCGTGGAATTACAATCCGCGTTGGATATTCCGATGCAGCATTTTACAAGTGCAAAAAGTGCGAGGTCCCACTAGGGTATTCTACCACACCAAAATGCCCAAACTGCGGAAAAGAAAGCGAGCTGTCGCGTGTGGTCAGCTTTGTGGACAGTCCTGGACATGAAAGCCTGATGGCAAACATGCTTTCTGGCGCTGCCTTGATGGATGGCGCACTGTTATTGGTTGCAGCAAACCAAAAGGTACCGCAACCGCAAACCAAAGAACATTTACTTGCACTGCAAATTCTGGGAATCCAGCAAATAGTAATCATACAGAATAAGGTTGATCTGATATCATATCAGGACGCTACCTCAAATTATTCCGATATTGTCAAGTTTGTCAAGGGAACCAAGGCTGCAAAATCCCCAATAATTCCAATTTCTGCCCAGTCCCGCCTAAACATTGATGCACTGATTGGGGCAATAGAGGAGAGCATCCCCACCCCAAAGAGAGCAGAGACAAAAGAACCGGTAATGCATGTGTTAAGATCATTTGATGTAAACAAGCCTGGAACCAAAATAAAAGACATCAAGGGAGGAGTAATTGGCGGAAGCCTAACCCAAGGAACCTTCTCAATAGGCGATGAAGTCGAGATAAAGCCCGGAATCTTTAATCCAAAAAAGAACACATACGAGCCAATTCGAACACAGATTATATCCCTTGGAACCGCCGCAGGCATAGTTGATAATGTCAAGCCAGGTGGACTGGTGGCAATTGGCACAAAGCTCGATCCATCAATGACTAGGAGTGACTCCTTTGTTGGTTCTGTAATTGGAAAACCCGAGACATTACCGCAAAATGCCACCGATGCAAGACTAGAAGTCAGCCTCTTTGATTCCGCAGTTGGAACAATGAATGACATTAAGGTTCTCCCAATACAGGTAGGCGAGTCCCTCAGACTAAACATTGGCACGGCGCCTGTCTTGGCCAAAGTAAACAAGGTAAAATCAGAAAAAATCGAGGTCCAGTTCAAAAGACCAGTATGTGTGTTTGATAAGAGCAATGTAGCATTGAGTCGCAAAATAGAAGACAGATGGAGACTAATTGGTGCAGGAATAGTTGGTTGAGGTAATATGCGACACGAGCTTTCTAATTCATCTGGCTAATCACAGAATCAAGAATCTGGCCACACTAGACACAGACATTGGCAACATTCGGTTCTTGGTGCCAGAAATAGTACATACAGAGCTTGCCAAGCTTGCAAAGCAGGAAGAAAAAACAAAGGAGGCAAGTGCTACTATCCAATACATAAAAAATTTCAAAAAAATAAACATCGGAGGAACCTTTGCAGATGACTCCATACTACAATATGTGAAAGAAAATGGCGGAATCATTGCCACAATAGACAAGGACCTAAAGTACAAAATAAAAAATCATGGCGGCTCTGTCATTTCTATTGCCAACAACAGAATAGTACTAGAGACAACAAAAAATTAAACATTATCCATTGTGTGTGATTCTGGTAATTCTTCAAGGTGCAAATGTGCCAGACAATGATGTTTGAGCTATGATGTGATTTTGCATGGCCTCCTCTACTTGCTTTTTTGTAGAACCTTTTTCCAGATTTAGCTCTGCATTAAGAGCGTATATTTTGAAAACATAGGTATGTCTTTTATCTGGCGGGGCAGGGCCGCCGTACCCAATTTCCACAAAATCTGTGATTCCCTCAACTGCGTTTTCTGGCAAACTAGATTCTTTGATCTCTGGCTTTCTTGGATCAATGTTCCAGACTATCCAATGAACCCACAACCTTCCTACTGCTCCCATTGCGTCTGGATCATCCATTATCAATACAAGTGACTTTGTCTGTTGGGGAATTTGTTTGATAATCAGAGGTGGACTTGTATTACCATTTTTGTATCCGTATTTGCTTGGAATCTCTCCACCTTCCTCAAAGCTCGGACTCTGCAGAATCAATTACAGAAAAACCTCTCTTTCCTTAGTTAAATTTTTCTAACTTGAGGCCTATCCATAAAAATTCCAATAATCGTAATTGATTAGTAAAAATCATACCTTCTATATCCACAAGAGTAATAAACAGACTTTTGGAAAAAAAACCAATTGCTTTCTAATAAAAAAATATTCTCCGTTGACAGCTTTGAGTTTTGCCTACACCATCTGATAATAATCGGAGTTCTTGCATTATCATTTTCAATATCTGCAATGATACGATCACAGGCAGCGGAATACGGATTTCAGCTAAACGAGTTTGATCCATACTTCAACTATAGAGCAACACAATTTATCGTAGAAAATGGCATACCCGCCTATTTTGATTGGCATGATGATATGAGTTGGTATCCATTTGGACGAGACGTTGCCAACACCTCACAAGTAATGTTGCACATTACCACAGCCGTTCTGTATGGTGCATTTGGTGGGGGAGATCTGTATGGATTCACAATAATATTTCCTGTAGTGTTTGGCTCACTAACGGCAATCATTGTTTTTGCGTTGGTGCGAGTAATCGGTGGAACCACTGCCGGACTGTATGCCGCCCTGATGTATTCTGTCTCACTTCCTATCATATCTAGAGGATCAATTGGCTGGTTCAAGTCTGAGCCATTGGGATTATTCTATGGATTATTGGCAGTTTACCTGTTTTTGAGCGGGATAAAATCCACATCTCACAAAATAGCAGCAGCAAAACTAGTAGGTGGTGGAATATTTTTGGGTTTTGGGTTTTCAGCATGGGGAGGAACCGACTTTTTTGTCCTGCCAATAGGACTATTCATCATATCACTGACATTCACAAGAAAGGACTCTGGCTTTCTGAGATGGGCAATACCATTATTTGTGCTAGGCCTTGCAATATCGCTTGCACCTTTTGAGCGCCCTGGCTTGGGATTCTTTGCCAAGGCAAGCGGATTTTTGATAATCGGACCGACTTTGTTTTTGGTAGTGTCCTCATTTATTGAAAAAATTGGTGGCGAGCAAAAGCAAAGACGAAACAAAGCACTATTTCTAATAGCAATAATTGCGATAGGAATTACGGTATTATCTGCAAATGTGTTCGGCCTGCCTAGCTTTAGATATCTCAACGCGGTCAATCCGTTTTTGACAACACTAGATCCGTTGACTGATTCAGTAGCAGAGCATGCAACCACTACGGTATTTCAGTCGTTTATGTTCAACTCTGTGTTTATGGTGTTTGCAGGAATTGGCGCATGGCTTGTATTCAAGAACTTGCTAAATCCTACAAATCAAAAGCGTGATCTACATATCTTTGCATTGATATTTGGACTACTTGGAGTCTACATAAGCTCTGCATTCATAAGATTGGAGCTGTTCTCATCGCTTGCTCTTGTGATACTGGGCTCTGTTGGCTTGTCGTTATTGACAAAAGAGATTTTCAAGCCGGTAAGACAAGAGACCAAAAAGCCAGTCAAGTCTCATCCTACTACGATCAAGATCTCGTTTTTAGTAGTAATTACAATATTTTTAATCCTTCCAATGATGGTGCCAGTCAGCGCAAACTGGGTTAACGGCGCAAAGGCACCGCCAACCATACTCAATGGCGGTAGCAACTATAACATTGCAACAACCGACTGGCTTGATGCCATGCAGTGGATCAAAGAAAATACGCCAAAGGATGCAGTGGTTGCCGCTTGGTGGGACTATGGATACTGGATTACAACGCTTGGGGAACGACGATCCATTGCAGATAATGCCACACTAATTGACTGGAGAATAGAGCAGACTGCAAAGGCGTTTTTGAGCACGCCAGACGAGGGATGGAAGATCCTCAAAGAAATGGATGCTGACTATGTTTTGATTTATGTTGCAGCTCAACGAGTCAACAGCGAAGAGCCACCATTATACTTCGTGCAGGGTGGTGGAGATGAGAGCAAAAAACAGTGGTTCATGAGAATTGGCGGATTTGACACGCAACGATTCCTGTATGATGATGGTATCAGCTCAACTCCGGAATTTTGGAATGAGACTCTACTAGGAAAAATGATTCCATTTACCACATATGGCTACATTGATGTTGCAGGCCAAAAACAATCTCAATCATACATTTCTGGATTTACACCAGTTTACATCGATGATATCAAATATCCAAAGGATGCAAACGCTCCACTAAGACTCGCCTACATGTCTTCTGGATTTACAATAAAGACATCTGGCGCTATAAACGGTGTTCTAATATATGAGATAAACAAGGATTACATCCCAACAGAAACACCAAAGGCAGAGCCAATCATACCAACTACAACAACCCCGACAGAATCATCATCAAGGCAGACTGTAACCATCTCTACCCAGTTTGGTGATATTGTGATTGAATTAAAACCAGAAGTTGCACCAAAGACAGTAGAGAACTTTGTAAAACTGGCAGACTCTAAATTCTATGATGGCACACTATTCCACAGAATAATCTCTACATTTGTCATACAGGGTGGGGACCCAAACACAAAGGACCAACCTCCTGGAACATGGGGAACCGGCGGTCCTGGCTATTCCATTGATGCGGAAATTAGCAACCTCAAGCACACAAGATACATGGTTTCAATGGCACGAGGTACAGACATCAACAGCGCAGGCTCACAGTTTTTTATAATGACTGGTGACGCGCCGTTTCTTGATGGCAAATACACCATATTTGGCGAAGTAATTGAGGGCAAGGACGTTGTGGACAAGATTGCCTCTTTGCAGACTGACCTAAATGATCGGCCGGTTGACTTTGAGGCAGCTCGAATGAGTACCGTTAGAGTTTCCTAGTCTCCTTGAATTTGTCCATTATTCTGTAACGGGCATACTTGTCATCAGGTGAAAACTTGGCAGGATGCGCAGTGGTTGTCTTGGATTGACAATGAGGACATTCGTCCTTTAGGGTGTACTTTTTGCATTCGGGACATTTGCGGAGCTGGAACTTCAAAAGCTAGCCTTCCCGAGTTTTTTTTGATTCTTCTCTTGTAAAGCTGAACGTGCCGTTGCTCTTTTCGATTATCTTTTGGATTTTGTCCAGTATTGGCTTGAGCATTCTCTCCGTGCTCTTAAAGTCAGGACCCTTGATGCTCAGCCTGTATTTTGGTGCGCCAATGTATGTTACTGTGATGCTTGATGCATTGTCTTTAATGGAATCTAAAATGGCGTTTTTGATTATCTCTACTCCGTTTGGCTGATTACACGAAAGCTCGCAAATTCCGCGGATCTCTACAGATGGTGGCTTTATCTTTGAGCTAGTCTCCTCTATTGCAGTTGCAGTCTTTTTTGCCAGCTTGAGCTCATCCAGCACGGCAATTCCCTTTGTTACCACATCCAAAAACGCGTCATAAACAAAATCATATTTTGTAAAAATTGCATCCTCTAGCTTTTCAATGTCTTTGTCTGTTAGTCCTGCAGATGTCTTGACTGCATCCAGGAGCGTTTTTCCTTTTTCGATTCTTTTTACCTCTAGGAGCTTTTTCTTTTGCTGCTCCTTTGATACCTGTTTTAGGGACAGATCTATTTCGGATCTTCCAGGATTTACCTTCTTTACTAGGAGGACTTTTTTCTCACCCTCCCGCACAAACTTGCTAACAGAACGTACCCAGCCAGGCGCTATCTCGGATACGTGCAGGAATCCTTGGGTGTTGTCGTATTCGTCTAGTGTTACGTATGCTCCGTGATCTGTGAGCTTGGCAATTGTGGCGAGCACTATTTCGCCAATTTCTGGAAGCTCTTGAGTCTGGGTAACCAATGAAGCTTTGGCTTTCGCTACATAATTTAATGTTGTCTAAAAGTCAATGCCTTTTTTTGCGCGAATTCCCCGCTGGAATGGATGCTTTATCTCCTTCATCTCAGTTACCAGATCTGCTGCATCAACTATTTCTTGTTTCACATGATTTCCAGTCAGGACTAGTGTCACACTTTGTGGTTTGTTTTTTATCAGATCCAGAACATCTTCCAGCTCAACCAGTCCCAGATTGACTGCATAATTGATCTCATCTAGTATGATGATGTTGTATTTTTCTGAGAGAGTTTTTTCCTTGGCTATTTGGATTGCCTCTTTTGCTATCTTTTGGTGTACTTCCTTTGGAGTCTTGTCATCTAGTATGCCAACAAAGCCCTTGCCTACCGCTGTCAGCTCAAATTCTGGCTCTAGTTTTTTGGATGAGCTCATCTCTCCATAATGCCAGGAACCCTTGATGAACTGGATCATGCAGATCTTGTAGTTGTGGCCTATTGCGCGCAGTGCCATGCCTAGGGCTGCCGTGGTCTTTCCCTTGCCCTTTCCTGTGTATACTATAACCAGACCTGATTCCATATACAAAAAATCATTTCTGGCTAGAAAAAGATTGGTATAGTTCTGCCTTGCAGACAAGTAAAATGAGAATACCAAGACTAGTCATTGCTGGAACAACAAGCGGTGTTGGCAAGACCTCCATTACATGCTCTGTAATCTATGCTATTAAAAAAAAGGGCTATTCGGTCCAGCCGTTCAAGGTAGGGCCTGACTATATCGACCCAACATATCTTTCGGCAATCTCTGGCAACCCTGCAAGGAATCTGGACTCGTGGATAATGGGGGAAGACTCTGTACTGGAAAGCTTTGCCAAAAATTCCCAGTCTGATGTTTCTATAATAGAGGGTGTGATGGGGTTTTACGATGGGTTTTCTGGCGCAACAAACCAGTCCAGCACCCACCATATAGCAACAATTCTGCAATCACCAGTCATTTTAGTATTGGATGCAAGCAAGACTGCCCGATCCATTGCCGCAACCGCACTGGGATATGCCAAGTTTCACAAAAATTCCAGAATTGTGGGATTAATCCTGAACAAGCTTGGAAGCAAAAAACACGAAGAGATGTGCAGGGCAGCACTTGGACCACTACGCATTCCAGTAATTGGATGCATTCCAAAAAATCCCGAACTTTCACTAGAGTCGCGACACTTGGGATTAATTCCTATAACAGAGCAGGCTCTGCTAAAACAAAAAATAACAAAAATCGCAAAGACCATTTCCTCATATCTTGATGTTGATAAAATAATCTCACTTGCAAACAACACAAAGCAAATCTCACAAAAACCAAAACTACACTTGTCCAAACCAAAAACTACAATTGCTGTGGCACTGGACAAGTCGTTTAATTTCTATTATTATGACAACTTTGACTCCCTGCGCAAAAATGGCGCAAAAATAGAGTTTTTCAGCCCAATTTCTGATTCTCAGCCACCAGAATGCTCTGGGATATACATTGGTGGTGGATTCCCTGAAGTTTTGGGGGGGCCGCTTGCAAAAAACCAATCCATGAAAAAGTCCATAAAAAAACTGGCAGAGCAAGACATGCCGATTTATGGTGAATGTGGCGGACTGATGTATCTTACAAAATCTATCATTTATGGCAACAAAAAACATTCCATGGTTGGTTTGTTTGATGTGGAAACCGGCATGGAAAAAAAGATGACACTAAACTATACTCAGGCAAGTGTCGCATCAAGCTGTCTTGTCGCAAAAAAATCTACAAAAATACTGGGCCATGAATTTCATTATTCTGAATTATACTCTGTCTCAAAGGATGCCAAGTTTGCGTATGATCTTTCAATTGGTGTGGGAATCAAGAACAAAAAAGACGGACTGGTTACACATAACACACTGGCATCCTACATGCATCTTTATTTTGATAGAAACATGCACGCAGAAAACTTTGTCAATAATTGTGTTAAATATTCTAGGACCTAGTCACCGCGAACTATCTTAAAGAGAGCATTGATTATTGCTGAAGCGCATGGACTACCGCCCTTGCGTCCCTTGTTTGTGATAAATGGTATGTCTAGTGCTTGCAGCTCGTCCTTTGATTCTGACGCGCACACAAATCCTACCGGCACTCCAATTATCAGGCTTGGCCTTGTTGCGTTTTCTTTTACCATTTGGATTACCTCCAGTAATGCGGTTGGGGCATTACCAATCACTACGACTGCGCCATTCATCTCAGATGCGCGGATTCGCATTGCGGTTTGGGCGCGTGTCTTGTTTAGTTTAGTTGCTTCTTTTACCACGTCTGGATTTGAAATATCACAGATAACCTGGTTTTTGAAATCCTGCAGATTTTGCTTGTTTAACAATCCAATGATTCCGTTTACGTCAACTATGATGTTTTTGCCTGATTTCAGGGCATCCAGGCCTGCATTTACCGCATCCTTGTGAAAGACCAGGCCATTTTTGCCTGCAAAGTCAAAGTCTGCAGTGGAGTGAATTATTCTTCGCACTATTTTCCATTCGTGGCCCTTGTAGGGGTGTGGCCCTATCTCACGCTCTATGATTTCCATGCTTTCATCTTCAATTGATTGGCCTTTCCTAGTTTGCATTTTCTACCTCCCTTGCTCGCTCTATGATAAAGTCGATCATCTTGTCATCTGTGCCAATGTGTTCTGTTATGATGGTTTTCTTTAGGGTTGATTGCTCCAGCGCTGGATTGAGGTCTCCGTAGATGTCTCTTTTTACATGCGCTCCTTCATGCAGAAAATAAAACACGATCACCAAGACCTCTGGATTATTCTTGTTGCATTTTTGGATTCCCTGTAAGATATTTGGCTCTTCGATTTCCAAAAAACAATAATCTACATTTCTGTATGATGTGGCCAAATTATCCACGACATACTTTATTGAAATCTGGGCGTTTGGGTCCTTGCTGCCGTGGCCTATCACCAGTACATCCACCATATTCCTTGATGATGTAATGTTGTTTTTTTGCAGGGCTGACTCTATTTTGGAATTCACTATATCCACCATGGTATGGTGCATACTCATTGGCTTTGTTACAGTAAATTTGACACTGGTCTTTGATTGGAGCTTGGCGGCCTCCGTTACTGCAATTTTGACTTTTTTTCCTGGATACAGAAAATATGGCACTATGGTGAGTGAGTCGACCTTGGTCTTGAGGCAGTTTTGTATGCCTTCTTCAATAAATGGCGGAACTACTTCCAAAAAGCAATAGTTTGCAAATTCATAGTTTCCTTTCTGCTGGACCTTTTTGCAAATATAATCCAGCTCGTCCTTTGCTTCCTGCTCCCGGCTGCCCCTATCAATTAGTAGTAATCCGCGCTTCATGGTTCTATCCTTGCTATGGCAACCGTAAGATCCGGTGGGAATTTCTGCTTTTCAACTATCAGCTTTCCGCCTGAGCTCTTGATTGCGGCAGCCTCTGAGACACTTGGTGTTCCCTCGTATGCCTGGACCATCTGGGATGGGTTTGGGATGCTGATTTGCGCCAAATCCTCTCGCTCAAAATAGTGTAATGGTACGCCAAGCTCATTTGCTGCATCGATTAGGCCCTGGACGTCTGCTGGTTTTTTTAATGAGACAAACCTTGCAATGCATTTTGCACTGAGATCATACTTTGATAATGTAGATTGGAGACACTGGATTATCTTTTCTTTTGTAGTGTCTCCGTGTAGTCCAATGCCGGCAACCAATGTTTTTGGCCTGTATACTACGGAATTTTTTAAAATCTCATCATCAAATGTTTTGTCTGATATGATCAAGTATGCCTTGGAATCTGAGCTTTTCAGCTGTTCCATGGAATTGTATGTGGTGACATTTTTTGGCAGCTCTGTCTTCCACCAGTTTTTCTCACCACAATCCTGATAGACGCCTATTTTTTCCTCATTTACCATTAATGCGCTAATCCTAGTTACATTGGAATCATCGTCTATTTTCCATCCAAATTCCTTTCCTAGCAGATCCACTGGTATTGTCTTGTTTACGTCTGCTGCCGTAGTGATAACTGGAGTTGCGCCTAGCTTTTTTGCAATCTCTTCTGTTAGCTCATTTGCACCGCCCAAATGTCCAGATAAAACAGAGATAACAAAACTTGCTTTGTCATCAATTACAATTATTGCGGGATCTGTCTTTTTGTCCTTGAGATATGGTGACACAAGTCTGATCACTGCACCAAGCGAGAACAAGCACACCAGCCCATCAAATCTGCCAAACAATTCTGCTACCTTGGCAGAGGTTTGGTTTTCATACCATGTTATACTGGTTTGATCTTGGAACTTTGATGGAGCAAAGATCTCCCAGCTTGAAAATGACTGCTTTATGGTATGTGCAATTTTGATGCCGTTTTTTGTAATTGCTAGGATCGCAACCTTTTCCATGCCTTGCTTTTTTTTGTGGCTCAATAAATTCTTGCTAGGGATATCTGCCTAGTGCACAACCATCAAAATCAAACAGAATAACTTGGATCTCTACCTTACTCTCGGAATGTGCGCGCATTTGCTCGTATGATTCCTTGCAGATTTGGGCAAAAAAGCTATCAACCTTGTTGCTTGTAATAATCTCCTGGACGTGCCTTGCGGTGTTTGCTTTTTTTATTTCATTTATTGTGTTTGTATCGGCGTTGCACCTTTGCGCGACCTGTGCCAAAAAGTCCATGTCTACTTTGGAGCCCTTGACGTGGGTCTGCTTTACGCCCATTGCTATCTTGGTCAGCTTGCCGATGAATCCAGCAACATAGGCCTTTTTGATTGATTTTTTGGCACACTGTTGTATGGTATAGCCTGAAAAATCCCCCATCTGCACAAAGCAATGATCCGGCAGGCTGATCTCTTTTTTTGCAAAATCCTCGCTGCGCCCGCCAGTGGTCAGAACCACTGTATCATCACCCATCGCAATTGTAACATCAAGGCTTTGTCGTATAGATGCGGCAAACGATGCCGTGGAATATGGCAAAACTATGCCGGTTGTTCCAAGAATCGATATTCCGCCCATTATGCCCAATCGGGGATTGTCAGTCTTTGGTGCAATCTCCGCTCCTTTTGGAACTGAAATCACGACCTCGATTCCATGTTTTTGTAGAATTTCTTTTCCTGCCTCGGTCAGATTTTGAATCAGCATCTTTTTTGGAGTCGGGTTTATTGCAGCAGCTCCAATTTCTAGGCCTAGGCCTGGTTTTGTTACTCGTCCAACACCTGTTCCGCCATCTATCTTTATTTTACCCACATCATCTGTGATTTTCAAATCCACAACAATTTCTGCGCCGTGTGTGACATCTGGATCATCTCCGCCGTCCTTGATCACGGAACATTTTGCAGATTTTTGATCAAATTGGCAATCGGAAACTGAAATTGTTATCTTTTTTTCTTTGGGGAGTGTTACCTCGGTATGATTGATCTTCTTTTTTGTAATCAGCGCTTCTAGTCCTGCCTTTGCTGCTGCCGTTGCACATGTACCTGTGGTAAAACCAGTTCGTAGCTTTTGGCGAGGCTTTTCCGTCTCACTCACAATATAATGTTCTATTTTTGGATAATAACTCTTCTTGGTTTACTTTAGGATTTCAGAAATGATTATCCATAGTGCAATTGCTGCCAGTCCTCCATAGAGTAATAGATGCGTCATCTTGTGCGAGACTGGCTTTTCCTCGGAATCATCCCTGAATTGGTCTGCGCCTGCCCCAAAATTGCGCTCAAACTCTTTTCTGTATGCTGAATATCCAAAACTAAACTCTTCGCCTGCCTTTTTGTCATAGTACTTCCAAAATTCTGTCTGAGCAGACTCGACATCTCGGTGAGCCAAGTTTTTCTTTTTTTGCTCGACCTTGAGTGTTTGATATGCTTGGGTTACCTCTTTGAACATTTTTTCTGCATTGTGGTCCTTGTTACGGTCTGGATGATACTTGAGTGATAGTTTTCTGTAAGCTTGTTTTATCTCCTTTGGGGATGCGTCTTTTTGCACTCCGAGAATCTCATAGCACTGAGATGCATTCAATGGATGAATATGTCTGGATTTAACATTTAAAATTATATTCGATTTTCCTAACTTGGTGGAAAAGAGCAAACCAGTGATATCTATTTCTGGCTCTACTGGATTCGTAGGGACAAATCTTGGAAAATTTCTATCCTCACAAAACATTTCAGTCATTAACCTATCAAGAAAAAAACAAAAATCATTCAAATCGAAAAAAACATTGGTCTTCTCAGACATTGATGATATCCCAAAGATACACTGTGATGCTTTGGTTCATTTGATTGGAACTGGTGCGCAGACCACATCATCTGACTATGAATCAGTCAATGTCAGGCAGACGCAAAAAATAATCAATCTCTGCAAAAAATCAAAAATCAAAAAAATCATCTACATCAGTGGATTAGGTGTTAGTGATAACACCACATTTGGATATTTCATATCAAAGCTAAAGGCAGAAAGATTAATCAAAGAATCTAGGCTGGACTATACAATTTTGCGCGCATCATACATCGTTGGCAGTGATGATCCATTATCGCAAAATCTCACAAGACAGATCAAAAATGGCACGATATTGGTTCCTGGGTCTGGCTCGTATAGACTACAGCCAATATCCATACATGATGTGTGCAGAGTAATTCTTGAATCTGTCCACAACAAGAATCTCTCCAACAAAACAGTTGATCTGGTGGGACCAAAGACAATCAGCTTTGCAAACTATGTGAAAAAATTTGCCCGTGGCAAAAAGGCCAAGATCAAAAAAATACCACTAGAGCAAGCATACTTTGATGCGCTGAATAATCCGGAAAATGCGCTTTATGGAATAGATGATCTAAACATCATGATTGGCGACTTTACATCAAGCCATCATAAACTGGAAAAACTCTCTGGAATAAAGCTGAAAACGCCGGAAATTCTATAGGCCTGCTGCCTTGCGCAATGTTTCTGCCTTGTCTGTTTTTTCCCATGGGAAGGCAACGTCTGTTCTTCCAAAGTGACCAAATGCTGCAGTGTCCTTGTAGATCGGTCTTTTCAGGTCCAGCTGGGAAATGATTGCAGCTGGTCGCATATCAAAGTGCTTTCTTGCCAAATTTTCAATGTCTTCTTCTGAGATCTTGCTTGTGCCAAAGGTGTTTACCATGAGTGAAACCGGCTCTGCAACTCCAATTGCATATGCAACTTGGACTTCGCATTTTTCTGCCAAGCCTGCAGCGACAATGTTCTTTGCGATGTATCTGCACATGTAACAAGCAGATCTGTCAACTTTGGATGGGTCCTTACCAGAGAATGCTCCGCCACCATGTCTTCCGGCTCCACCGTATGTATCAACTATGATTTTTCTCCCAGTGAGGCCCGAGTCTCCTGGAGGGCCACCAATTACGAATCTACCTGTAGGATTAACGTGAATCTTGATCTTGTCGTGCCACCACTTGCCACACACTGGCTTGATTACCTTGTCGATGATCTGTTTTCTTATCTCTTCATTGCTGATTTCTGGTGCGTGTTGGGTTGATACCACTATGGTTTCAATTTTCTTTGGCTTGCCGTCTTCATATTCTACTGTAACTTGGGACTTACCGTCTGGTCTTACCCAAGCCAGTTCCTTGCTTTTTCTTGCCTCTGATAGTCTTCGTATCAGCTTGTGTGCAAGCAAAATTGGCAATGGCATCAGCTCGTCCGTTTCATTTACTGCATATCCAAACATCAAGCCTTGGTCTCCTGCTCCCTGATCCTTGTTCTCAGTTGCGGTGACTCCTTGTGAAATGTCTGGGCTCTGTGCATGGATTGATACCAGTACACTGCATGTGTCTGCATCAAAGCCGTACTCTGGCTTGTCATAACCGATCTCTTTGATCGTGTTTCTGACCACGTCCTGAATGTCAAACTTTGCCTTTGTGGTTACCTCGCCTGCGACTACTACAATTCCTGTGGTGGTCATGGTTTCTACTGCAACGCGTGAGTTTGGGTCTTGTCTTAGAAATTCATCTAGTAACGCATCTGAAATTTTATCACAAATCTTGTCTGGATGTCCTTCTGTTACTGATTCAGAAGTAAAAAGGAAACTTCGCGCCATTAGGGTTCACCTACAGGTCGTTTTCTAATCTGATGAATAATACGTTATTGCCTCTAACTATGACTCGGCCGTAATTTGCAATGATTTTGCCGTCGTGGAGCTCTTCTGCGTCTGTCATGATTAAATTCATGTAGGAATCGACATTGTCCATCTTGCCCTTGTATTCAACTTCGTTCTTTAGTCGTACGGTGACTTTCTTTTTTGTGCTTTTTTGGAGTGTTGTTAAAGGTCTCTTTGCGTTTACTTGTGACAATGGTTGCTCTCTTGTGATGCTAGCTTGGTAACCTGAATAAAAGCCTTGCCTATCTTGGAGCAAAAATGCGGGATTCGTTTATTTTTCAATTTTTTCTAGATTTTATTAGCTATGATCAGAACCGGCCTTGAAAAATTAGATGAAATTCTTGGAGACTCATTAAGAAGTGGAACCATAACGGATGTGTTTGGTGAAAGCGGAGCTGGAAAGACTCAGCTGGTAATGCAAATAATTGCAAACTCTGTTTTGGAGAATAATGTGTTCTATCAAGATACGACTGGAAATTTTAGGCCGGAAAGACTGCTTGAGATGGTGCCATCAAAGGATCCAAGCTTTCTTGACAAAATTACTGTAAGCAGAATCACAAATGTCAAAGAGCAGCAAAACAGCCTTGATAAAATCAAAAAAACTGACTTTTCCTTGATAGTAATTGATAGTGTAACGGATCTGTTCTCGTTCGAATATCCAAAGGAGGAACAGTTCCTGGAAAAGACAACCCAGTTCTCAAAATACATGAAGAAATTATCTCAGATTGCGTTTGAGACAAAGATTCCAATCATCATAACCAACATGATGCGCAAAGTTGAGCAAACAGAACAGGAAAACATGGAATCCATCATATCATTATACACGCACATCAAGATCAAGCTAGCCAAAAATCAGACACGATATGAAGGCCAAGTTTTTTTGAATCCGATTCAGAAAAACCAATTCTCATATATCATAACAAAGCAAGGCTTGAGCAATCCAAGTTAAGCTATTTAACTGCCGCAAATCTTTGGGAATCATGGCAGGAATCTTTGACTCCATCCCAGCTATTACTGTGATCTTGTTTGCAATTGGAGTTGTTGGAATAATGGTTTATGAGCGAGCAAAGTCAAGAAAAGACGCACAGCAAACAACTTGATACAGTTCTTGCCAAATTTCATCGCCTAGGTTTTACAAATCTGACAGAAATTCAAAAAAAGGCAATACCGCTAATCATTCAGAAAAAAGACGCACTAATTATCGCTCCAACTGGTTCTGGCAAGACAGAATGCTCTGTGATTCCGGTGTTTTCATTTTTGTCCTCAATACATGAGAAGAACAAGATAAAGGCACTATACATCACACCACTCAGGGCGTTAAACCGAGATGTTTTCAAGAGAATAATCAAGTACGCAGAACTGGAAGGCCTCTCAATAGAGATTCGCCATGGCGACACATCGCAGTCTGCCAGAAAAAAAATCACTGATCATCCGCCAGACATTCTGATTACCACTCCCGAAACACTAGTCATCCTACTAACGCAGGAAAAAATGCTAAACGCACTATCAAATCTGGAATGGATAATCATTGATGAAATCCATGATTTGCTATCAAATGAGCGGGGATCTCAGCTATCCCTTAGCCTTGAGCGACTGCAGATAAATGCCAAAAACCCAATAACTCGAATAGGCCTTTCTGCTACAGTTGGCAACTCTGATGATGCGGCAAAATTCCTGGTTGGAACAAAAAGAAAATACCAAATAATTCGAGACAATACGATTCGAAAATATGATGTGGAAATCAAGCACATCAATGGTACCATTAGCGATGTTGCAGACTATATCGTGGAATATCTGGTAAATCTGAACCTGGACTCGTCGGTACTATTATTTACAAACACGCGTGGAGAGGCGGAATTTTTGGCCTCGGTTCTGCGGGAAAAAGCACCAATTTCAGTTGAGCTGCACCATGGCTCGCTGTCACAACAAGTTCGCGAGGAAACGGAAGAAAATCTCAAGTCTGGCAAATCCAGATTAGTGGTGTGCACTTCATCGCTTGAGCTTGGATTGGACATTGGATCAGTGGAGCTTGTGATGCATTATGGCTCTCCAAGACAGGTCTCTAAATTCATGCAAAGAATCGGCAGAAGCAAGCACAACAAGCATTCCTCTGCAAAGGGATTGATAATTACAAACAACGTGGATGATGAGCTGGAAACAAAGGCGATCCTCGAGAGAATCAACGAAGGCTCCATCGAGGACCAGCTTATTCATGATGGATCACTTGATGTTTTGGCGCACCACTTGGTGGGCCTTGCAATGCAGCTAGGCGAAATGACTGTCGGTGATGCACTGGAAATATTCAAGAACTCGTTTTTGTTCAGGAATTTAACCCTTGAGGATCTGACTGGCGTTCTTGAGCTGCTTGATTCCAACTATTTGATATTTTTTGATAGGGAAAAGATGACCTTTAGGAAAACTGCCAAATGTTATCGATATTACTTTGAGAATCTTTCCACAATCCCTGACATTTTAAAATTCAAGGTGTTTGATAGTGTCACAAAAAAGATAATCGGCAGCCTTGATCAAAGATTTGTAGGAGACTTTGGAGATTCAGGCAACATCTTTGTTCTGAGAGGATCCCAGTGGAAAATCATCAATGTGGACGAGTCATCACTTAAGGTAAATGTAGAGCCAATTCGAGCTGGCGGAATCACAGTTCCATATTGGGAAGGAGAAACCATTCCAGTTGACTACAAGACTACCTCAAAGGTAGGCAGGTTCCGAACCAAAATACGGGATGGCTCACTAGATCTGCCAGACAATGTGATAACGCAGCTTGATCTACCAGTAATTCCAGATGAAAAGAATGTGGTAGTCGAGTCTGTGCGTGGCCAGGGAAGCATAGTGATTCACAGCTGCTTTGGCACAAAGATCAACTCTACTCTGGCTACCTTACTATCGTCAATGCTATCATCAAGGACTGGCCTACAAGTTGATGCAAGATCCGATGCATATCGTATCGTGTTATCATCCAAGGGAAGAATCATAGAAGCCCAGGTGCGACAAATCTTGGCAGACACGTATGATCTGTATGATATAGTGACTGCATCTTTGAACGGCACACACAATGTGAGCTGGAGAACTTGGAATGTTGCAAAAAAGTTCGGCGTTGTGGGGAGAGGTGCAGTCTATGAGAAAAAATCTGCGAGATTTCTTTTTGAGCGATATTTCAAGACCCCTCTGGTCAAGGAAGCACTTCGGGAATTATTCCATGACAAGTATGATCTGGAAAAAACAAAACAAGTCCTCTCTGAGATTAATTCTAATTCTGTCCAGATTCATTGGCTTGAGCAAAACAAGTTCTCCAAGCTGGCAGAGCCCATACTGGATCATACCACAAAATACTATTCCTCACCTACAAGCATTGACAAGGGAATCTTGGATCTGGTAAAGACTCGACTCTTCAAAACATCTCACCGGTTCATCTGTGCAAGATGTGGCAAGTGGGAGCGAGTAGTAAAGACAAACGAAATAGAAAACATGCCTGTCTGTCCATACTGCAAGGCGCGACAGATCACTACGACATTTTATTCGGACCATGATCTGGCAAAAATCATTCAAAAAAAGGCAGCCGGCAAAAAAATAACAGCAGATGAGAACCATCGGTTTTCTCGTGCTTGGAAGGCTGCCTCGCTATTGGAAAACTTTGGCAAAATCGCCCTGATTGTTTTGTCTGGGTATGGTGTAGGGGTTGATACTGCATCCAGGATTTTGCGAAACATGGTTGATGAGGAAACGCTGTACCGGCAAATTTACGAGGCAGAACGACTGTACGTTACTACGCGTGGGTTTTGGGACTAGTTCTTCTTTTTGATGCCTGAATATGGGGTAACAAACAATTCTGTTCTTCCCTCCAAGCCTGGCTTTGCGGTAACGCCGGTAACGGAGATGATCTCACCAATAGAGCACTCATCTAATAGACGAGCTTGGTTTCTCCAGCCCTTGAGCCAAATTTGCGCAGTGTCATCTTCCACATACATTTCAGAAAGCGTTATTGTCTCACCAGTCTTTGTCTGAACGTTTCTTCTTTCTGGAGCCTTTAGAATTATTGCCTCAATGCAGTATGTATTGTTGTCTGGTTTGACATCTACAATTTTGGTTCGAAGCTCAGATATTCCTGGGATGTCTTCTTGTATTTTTCTTACAAATGATTCTGCATCAACTGTTATACTGTTGCCATAAAGTTTTGATGGCATGCATTCTAGCACATCATCTTGAGCAAATGACTCTGTGACATTTGCAGTGTCTATGACATTGTAGAGCTGTTTTTGCTTGTCAACGCCCAAAATCATTCTCTGGCCGTTTTCGTTTTTTGTTGCAGACAAAATTCTAATCACAATTGGCTCCACTTGTTTCTCTGCCTGGACTTCAAGTGTGGTTGATTCGTTTCCATGAATTTCTAGCTCTTGCTGGTTGGTCTTTGCCTTGACTCCAATCAGTCTTGCCCTGGTTCCTGCAGGAATTACCTTTGGTATGTCTGAATTACTTTTGCCCCACAGAACAACTCTCATGGAGTGTTCATTCTTTCCCTTTAGTCTTAATCGAAGTGCGGTGCCTGGAACTCCCTTAAAGTTTGTAAATTCTGAAAATGTTATTGGGCCATCCAGCATTCCTGAAACCACGACATTGTTGTCTCCTTCCTTTAGCTCAGAGATGTCTTTTGTGATAGAGTCAATTGATGGAATGGTGCTTTCTGTTTCCGTGCGCTCAATATTTGAGCCTGAGCCTATGTTGATTGTAAGCTGGCCGTTCAGATCAGACTTGACATATGCCTTGATTATTTTGATGAGATCCCCTGGGCTGATGTTTGCCATCTCTGGTAGGTTTGCCTTTTCGTCCCAAAGCTTTACTGTTACTGCCGAATCTTTGTCATAGACTGTCATGTTTCTCAGATAGAACTGGGAGCCGTCCTTTCTTGAGAACTGTTTTTTTGGTGACACATTAAGCACTCTGGTTTGTAGTGTGACTTCTTTTGCCCCTGCATGCAGATCCCTTATGTTGATCTCACCCTTTGGTGGCTCTGAAATTGTAATGCCTAGATCAGATGCAACCAAGAACAGCGCTCCTTGATCTGTAAGATAGCCTGCGCCGATCTTTTCTTTTTTCTGCGCGATCAGTCCTTCGACATCTGTCTTTGATAGATCAGGCTTTAGTTCTAATAATTTGGAAAGAAGTGCGTCAAATTCAGACAATTTGATCTACCATGGTTTGATGGACTAATAAGAATTTCACTAATGTAAATTAAGAGACAGGGATCATACAGATCTGTGTCTGTTACAACTCGATCGCTTTTCAAATCATATGGAGATCTCACCGCAGTAGATGGGATAGATCTTGACATCAAACCTGGCAAAGTTTTTGGGTTTTTGGGCCCAAACGGTGCAGGAAAATCCACCACCATCAAGCTTCTCACCACTTTGATTCCTCCAACCAATGGAACAATTGAGATTCTGGGGATAAATGCGATCAAGCACCCACTTGAGGTAAGAAAAAAAATCGGTGTGGTCTTACAACAGCCCAGCTACGAGCCAAACCTCTCAGTGGAAAAATCCCTTGAAAAATACGGAATGATGTGGGGTGTTGAAAAAAAACTGCGCAAGCAAAGAACAGACGAACTGATTGATGTATTTGATCTGCAGGAAATAAGAAAGAAAAAAAACGAAGATCTCTCAATTGGACAGCGCAGGCGTGTCCAGGTGGCTCGTGAATTCATGCATGAAATGGAGCTTCTTTTCCTGGACGAGCCTACCGTAGGCTTGGACCCAGGCGCAAGAAGAAAGTTATTGGATTATCTAAAAGACAAGGCAAAAACCGGCCTCACCATATTTTACACTACACATGTGCTAACAGAGGCAGAATACCTTTGCGATGAAATCGCTGTGATAAACAAGGGCAAAATCTTGGCAGTCGACACACCGGACCAGCTAAAGTCCACGTTTGGCCAGGAAAAAACAATCAAGATTCATCTGTTTGGCAGGCATGAGAATCTAGCAAATCTTTTGTCAGGAATTGAAGGCTGCACAATTGATCTGAACAATGAAACAGACATCATAATCCAGTCACGAAAATCGGAAATAGTGCTGTCTCAGGTGTTATCAATATTGATTGAAAACAACATCCCAATAGAGGATCTTTCTGCAATGCCGACTACACTCGAGGAGATATTTCTCAAAATGGTCAAGGAGACAAATGCACCCAACAATTAGGCTTGTAAATCGAAACCTGACAATATCCCTAAATCCGGGATTTTTGGTCTGGCAGGTGCTATTCCCTATTGTGTATATTTTTGTGGCAGGATTTGCATATACATCACTTATTGACTCTGTCCAGCTTGGCGAGATGTCACTAGATTATCCTGCGTTTATTGCGTCTGGGATGATCGGCTTTAACATCATGAACAGCACACTTGTCTCTGGAATAATAATCTGGAATGACAGGCGACATGGAATGTTTGAGCAAATCCTAGTTGGGCCATTCAAGCGAAGCCACTACATACTGAGCAATGTCTATACCATAGCAATCGTTGGACTGATCAGTGCAGCACTAATTACGGCAATTGGATTTCCGCTCTTTTTCCAGTCCACTCAATTCAGCTTACTCACAATACCGTTTTTGATATTTGCCTCAATTGTTGGCTCTATTTTGTTTGGTTCTATTGCATCCATCATATCTACAAGACTCAAGTCAAGTGAAGGATTCAATGTCATAATTAATACGGTTTTCCTGTTCTTTGCGTTCGTAAGTACCGCATTTTATCCCGCGCAAGGCGCACCTGAACCACTGGCAACTGGGTTTTACCTAAATCCGCTGACATATCTGGTTGATATCATTCGTGCGGGAATCTTTGGGACGTTTAATGAATTTGTCATGCTTGAGATGTTGGTGCTAGTTAGCGTCGCAGCAATTTTGTTTGTGACTGCAATTAAATTACTAACAAAGCTTGATCTGTAAAATTTAGTAGCCCGGCCCAGACTCGAACTGGGGTCAAGGGCTCCAAAGGCCCCTATGCTTGACCGCTACACTACCGGGCTTCCTGCAATGACTCCTCAAAAACCCCTATTATTGATATTTTCTATTTTTTCTTGATTGCATCGATTAGTTTTTTGTAAGGATCTTCCATTGATGCAAGTGTTTGTCTTGCATTTTTTTCCAAATTTTTATTATTTGAAGACAGGGCTTTTCCAATCATAGAAACTATTTTGTCTGGATTGGATTCAAGTGTGATGAGTTTTTTTCTGACAAGATAGTTCTGCACCAAGTTTGGTACTGCATTATATGAGATGGTTGGTATGCCCATCAGGGCAGCCTCCGCAGTCATTGTTCCGCCAGATCCGACAAAGACATCGATATCCTGCAGCAAATTATTCCCAATGATGACCTTACCCAGAATCTTTACTTTGTTTCCTAGCTTTTCTCTCAGAGTCAGAATCTGGGATCTGTATCTTGGCAGCACCATTATGGAGTGATCAGGGAATCTGTCGGCAATTTTTTGAATTATCTGTATGGTGTGGTTGTTTTTCTGAGCATATGCCGCGTGTTCCTCTTCAACTCTGATCAGAATGGATTTTTTCTTTTTTGGTTTTGGTTTTTGCTTTACAGCAGACTTGACAATCACTGATGCGTCAATTGCCTTGTATGGTATGATGTTCTTTTCTGTGATTCCGTATTTTGTAAATTCTTTTTTTGGTATTATCCAGGGTATCAGCAATTTTTGAATTATTGGTACTGTTAGTTTCATTACCGCTTCTGCGTGGGGAGAATCACAAAACGCAACGTGCTTTATTCCGAGCCCAAATGCCACGCGTGCTGTCTCTGGCGAGCAAAAGCTAATTGCCAAATCTGGCTTGAATCTGTCTATTGTTTTGCCAAGGCCTGTGCTTCTCTGGAGCGATGCGTCAAGCTTGCCGGATTTGCTGTCCCCACCGTGTTTTCCAATTACAACCATTTTTATTTTCTTGATCTTTGCAAGCTCATTTACCTCTCGATAGCTTCTAGTGGTGCAAAGAACAGAATTACTCATTTTCAATTTTCTTATCATTGGATCAAAAAACAAGATTTGTTTTGGTGTCAAAATGTCAAACCAAATCTTCAAGACATGACATCTGGTGATATTTGATGCAATAAGTTTTTCTTAGTCTGGCGTTTAGCATCAATGAATTGGCATCGGATAGGGTAGTTGTGTATGGTTTGAGCACCGAGGGTTACTCTATTGCGTGCCAAATGGCAATAAACGGAGCAAACGTGTTCATCATTGACGAGTCATCCCAGTCTGCAATCTCACTCAAGGCAGAAATTGCAAAGACATACCCAAACGTTTCTGCACTAAAAGAGGACGAGCCACTGCTTGCAATGGAGCCAATTGATGTTGCAATATCCAAATCTCAATACCTGTTTTTTGCTCCAAGAATCCGCAAGACAGGCCAGGAAACAAAAACCGAGGTCCACTCTAAATTCAAGGATGCAACGTCATCTCTGAAAAAGGGAAGCTCTGTTGTGTATACCTTACCAACAGGGATTGGCGGAAATAGTGAAAACATTTCACTACTAGAACATGTCACAGGTCTTGAGGTCGGAAAATCAATCTCTTACTTTTATTATCCGCTAGGTGGCGGCAACCAACCTCCCAAAGTTATCGGCTCGTATAATAGCAAACAGGATCCGGCCCTAGCAGGATTACTTACGAATTCCAAAAAAGAGATCTCTTTTGTTGGGATTTCATCGGCAGAGCATTTCCATGCGATAAACGTGCTATCCAGATTTTCTTCGCTTTGTAGTGTGCTTGAAGTCTGCAAATTCGCACAGGACGACAACACAAAGACGGACCTGCAGTCAGATGACTTTCAAAACATATTCCTTGATGACATGGTAAATGGCTTGTATGATTTGCGTTCCCTTGGGACATCCTTTGAAGGCGCAAACACGCTGATGTATCTAATTAATGGAAGCCTCAAGGGAATAGACGGATACATCAAAAGACTAATCGATGAAATTCGCGCAACGCTAAAGAAAAATGATCTCAAGGCAAGTAGAACAAAGATTGCACTGTCTTGGTCTTTGGATCAGTACGAAATGCGGGGAGACAAAATCGAGATGCTACAAAACCTGATCACCAAATTACGTGATTATATCGGAGATGTAGAGGCCTATGAGGATCCAAACTTGGATCTATTCCACAACGACAAGACCACGATTCTTGTAATTTGCTCAAAATTTGATTATGAACACCTGCGTAAAAAGAAGGACAACGATCTAATCATCATAAAAGGAAATCCACTCTGCGAAATATCGCACAAAGAATAAAACTAGATTACAAAAAATAACTTGACATGTCGGAACAAAACGAAGCTGAAGACCAAAATATCTCGGAGGATGTACCAGTTGATGAATCAAAGCAATTACGACAAAGCCTTGCATCATGTGAGGACAAGCTAAAGCGCTCACTTGCAGACTACATCAATCTAGAGCGCAAAACCAAGTCCGACATACAAAACGGCATCAATGAAAAAATGGACAGATTCCTGCTCCAGTTTCTAACCATATATGACGATCTGATCCGAGCAAAAGAGATTCTCAAAAAAGAAAATCCAGATGCCCAAGGGTTAGATGCAATTTTAAAAAACATTGACTCGCTGCTATCCGGCTATGGAGTAACACCGATCAATGCAATAGGGGAGATATTTGATCCAAGCCTCCATGAGGCAATAGCAATCATATCTGATGATTCCCTAGATGATAATACAATTACCAAAGAATTAAGGAAAGGATATATTTCTCATAATAGGACGCTTAGACCGACGCTAGTCGAAATATCGAAAAAATCATAATAAAAATAATCTAATGGTGAAAAAATGGCAAAAATAATTGGAATAGATCTTGGAACAAGTAACTCGGCTGCAGCCGTAGTAATGGGTGGAAAACCTACCCTAATTCCTGCAGCTGAAGGAACCTCAATTGGCGGAAAGGCGTTCCCATCAGTTGTTGCCTTTACCAAGGAAGGACAACTCCTAGTTGGCGAGCCAGCCCGAAGACAGGCAGTAACAAACCCAGACAGTACCATAATTGCAGCTAAAAGAAAGATGGGCTCTGACTATGTGTTCAAAGTACAAGGAAAGGACTACAAACCGCAGCAAATCTCGTCTTTTATCTTACAGAAAATCAAAAAGGATGCTGAGGCATTTCTTGGCGAAAAAGTAGAAAAGGCAGTAATCACGGTTCCTGCCTATTTTGATGATAACCAAAGACAGGCAACAAAGGACGCCGGAACCATCGCTGGACTGGATGTTGTAAGAATCATCAACGAACCAACTGCAGCTTCATTGGCATTTGGTCTTGACAAGGCAGGCCAAGACATGAAGATTCTGGTATTTGATCTTGGAGGCGGAACACTGGACGTTACCATAATGGAAATGGGCGGTGGTGTCTTTGAGGTCCTAAGCACGTCAGGTGACACCCAGCTTGGCGGAACCGACATGGACAAGGTCCTAATTGATTATGTAGTAAATGAATTCCGCAAAACAACAGGAATTGATCTTACCGGTGATAGTACAGCAATGACTAGAATCAGAGAGGCCTCTGAAAAAGCAAAGATAGAACTCTCAACTGTAATGGAGACTGACATCAACTTGCCATTCATCTCGTATGATCCATCTGCTGGACCAAAGAATCTAGAGCTGAAACTCACTCGAGCTAAATTTGAGGAACTGATACGACCGATCGTAGAGCGATGCAGAACATCAATTGATAATTCATTACGCGATGCAAAGCTATCTACATCCGATGTTTCCAAAATTGTCCTAGTTGGTGGCCCTACACGAATCCCAATGGTCAAAAAATTCGTAGGTGATGTAATTGGCAAGAATCCGGAATCTGGAGTAGATCCAATGGAGGCAGTCGCAATGGGCGCTGCAATCCAGGCTGGAATCATTGCAGGTGACGTAACCAGCGATATCGTACTATTAGATGTCACACCACTAACACTAGGCGTTGAAACTCTGGGTGGTCTTCGAGAGCCACTAATTGAGCGAAACACCACAATCCCAACATCAAAGACCAAGGTCTTTACCACTGCAGCAGACAATCAGACTGCAGTTACAATACATGTAGTTCAAGGAGAGCGACCAATGGCAGCCGACAATGTATCGCTTGGCAGCTTTAATTTGGCAGGAATTCCGCCAGCACCACGAGGAATTCCGCAAATCGAGGTAAAGTTCGACATTGATGCAAACGGAATCATAAACGTGACTGCAAAAGATCTGGGCACGGCAAAGGAGGCAAAAATCACAATCCAAGCTGGCACCAAATTATCCAAAGAGGAAATCGACAAGCTAAAGCAAGATGCAGAAAAATTCTCTGATGAGGACAAAAAGAAAAAGGAGGCAGTCGATATTCGAAATGAAGCAGAGAGTTTTGTTTACACCACTGAAAAACTCCTAACACAAGATCTCAAGGACAAACTCACACAAGAACAAGGAATCAAAATCTCAGAATCCGTAAAGGAGCTAAAAGAAGTTCTAGGAAAGACACCAGAAGAAATCAAACCAAAGCTTGATGCGCTAAAGGCACTGGTAAATGAAATAACTACGGAACTCTACAAAAATGCCGCTCCACCACCAAACCCGGAACAACAAGCAGGCCCATCTGAGCAAAGCAATCAAAACACAGGTTCAACAAGCTAATTTACTTACTAATCCATTACAATAAGAAATGTCAGCAAAACGAGATTACTATGAAGTACTGGGAGTAACAAAATCAGATTCTGCAGATGCCATCAAGTCCCAATACCGCAAGCTAGCATTAAAGTTTCATCCAGACAGAAACAAGTCTCCAGAGGCGGCAGAGCATTTCAAAGAAATATCGGAAGCCTATGCGGTTTTGTCTGATTCTGAGAAGAAAAAGCTCTACGACCAGTATGGCCACGCAGGAGTAGAAGGCAGATATTCCACTGAGGATATCTTTTCAGGCGCTCGGGGCAACTTTGATGAGGTGTTTTCTAATTTTGGCTCTGGAGGATTTGATTCTATTTTTGAGTCATTGTTTGGGCGGGGAGGTGGATTTGGAGGCTTTTCACGGCAGCGTGGACAAGACCTGCTACACGAAGTATCCGTATCACTAGATGATGTTTTCAGAGGAAAAAAGCTAGACATTGATGTAAAAAAGAATATTGACTGCAATGATTGTCATGGTTCCGGTTGCGCCCCTGGAACAAAGCCTGAGACATGTCCCAGTTGTAGGGGCCAAGGACAGGTTCGTGTCACGCGAAACATGGGATTTTCGACATTTGTTACTGTTCAGCCCTGCTCAAAGTGCAATGGAGAAGGAAGTTTCATCTCAAAGCCATGCTCTGCATGCAAGGGAAGCGGAAAAACAAGGGGAACAAAACATCTCTCATTTGATCTTCCGGCAGGAATCGACAGCGGTGACTATGTCATTAATGGTGAGGGAGAATCCATTCCTCATGGTCCAAGTGGTGATCTGATAATCAGAGTGCGAGTGATGCCACACCAGCATTTCAAAAGGGATGGTGCAGATATTTTTTATGACGCAAAGATCTCAATTGTTGATGCCAGCCTTGGAAAGACAATCGAGGTTCCAACACTAGAAAAACCAGAAAAGATCAAAATTGAAGAAGGGACACAGCCAAATACAATATCAAAGATCAAAGGAAAGGGGCTGCCTCACATGGGTGCCCGCGGGCGCGGCGATCAGTATGTTCGATTTGTAATAGACATTCCAACAAAGCTAAACAAGCAACAAAAAGAACTATTAGAAAAGCTAGGCCAGACCTTTGATTAGTTATTTGGTTGTCTTTCGAACGGATATCTGGTGACCGTTCCTGTAATGAGTGGTGTGGGTTGATTTTATCAGCTCTGCAATCTTGGCATCCGAAAAATACCTAACATTGTATCGTCCAAGTGTTTTTTTGCAGTTATTGCAGTAGATTTCTTTGAATTCCAACTAGTACACCTGTTTTTCCCATATGATCTAATAAATGACTTTTATTTTGGATGCAAAAACCATTCTTTGCGGGAGTCGCCAAGCCCGGTCAACGGCGTAAGGTTCAGATCCTTATCTTCTAGGAGTTCGTGGGTTCAAATCCCACCCCCCGCACCATTTCTTTGGGAATGTAGACAGAGGTGGAGAGATGTCACTAATTGTACGAGGCTGAAAAGGATGAATTTAGGAAAAAATTCTTGAGAACTAATTTTATAGTATATTGATATTTGCAAAAATATGAGTGAAATTTTTGGCTATAGCATAGATTCACTCACCGCTTATGCTATAATGTTGCTTATTTCTGAATCTTTGACATTGTTATTTTTTTATCGTGATAATGCTGGTTGGAGATTTAGACCAACTAAATCCCTCATTAAAACATGGAAAGTTACAGTTTTCATTTTTGGGCTGTTCATTTTCACATTCTTTTTTGGAGATAATATGTCTGCATTAATACAAAATACTATGAAAGATTTCCAATATAGAGAATTATTAATGCCAGCATCTTTACTTCTGACTTTTGTATGGATTTGGCATTATGTAGTTGGAAAAGATATACACAAACCAATGATTCTAATGTTAATTGCAACCGGTGTGTTGATTGCAATTTTTGTTTGGATCAACATAGAATTAATTCAGGCGTTGATTTCATAATTACTGATGATGTATCTATCCGAATATCTAAACAAGATTCCAATCACAACAATTCTAAATTGCTGAATTAGATCCTTACATATAGAAAAATTTGTTATTTGAATTGTTAATAAAATAAGATATCTCACAAAGCCTCGTGTTAAACCATTTCAGTTTAACACCATTCTAGCTGGGATTATTCTAGTATGATCAAAAAAACTGTCTAGTTCTGGCTAGTTATGAATAATGGAATGACTCCAATAATACAAAAAATGCCATTTTCCAATAATCATAAAATTAATTCAAAATTATGAACAACTTTAAACCATAGTTAGTTCTAGTATGACCCAATGGGCAAAATCATCAAAGTTGGCGGTAGAGGCACCTCACGTAGAGTAGCAGATTCTGAAGACGAAAAGTGGGCTGGCGAAAAATTCAAGGACTACCAGAAAAAAATGAAAGAAAAGGCAGCCGATGAATATGTCGTGTCTGGCCGCGGAACAGGCAAAAGAAAGCTCGGTGATACTCCTGAAACTGAAAAGCCTTCATCAAAGGGCCGATACGTTTCAATGGGTAGAGGAACAGGAAGAAGAAAGTTAGAATAAACTAATTTTCGTAGTTTTTATTTTTCTAATATTTTTGCAATTTTTGATTCCAAGGCCTTGCTTATTTTCTCACCAGATATCTTGCCACGCAATGACTTCATTGCCATTCCCATGAGTATGCTGGAAGAGCGAGCACCCTGTTTTTGTATCACATCCAGATTGCCCTGAATCAGCTCATCCAGGAATTTTTCCAGCTCCATATCACCAAAGGAGGACTGGCTTTGCGCAAACTCGCCAGGCGTCTTTATTTTCTGCGACATCATGCCCTCAAAGATTATCTCCACTGATTCCTTGCTAATTTTTTCGCTGGACAGCAGATCAAATGTCTCCTCGATGTGCTCTGGCTTTAGCAGACTGGCATCGAGGCCCTGCCTTTGCAAATTTGTAATTGTGGAACATAATGCAGATGCGACAAAGTTTGGGTTTTGGTATTTTGTGCATATTGATTCGAATAGTTCCATATAATCGGAATCAAAGATCTGCTCTGCCAGCTGCAAGTTGAGCCCATATTTTTTTTGCAGTTCTGTTATGGTATCATCCCATGACTTGGGGATGTTTTTTTGTGCAAACTCAAATTCCTCTTTACTAACCAGTATTGGCGGAATGTCGGTTTCCGGATACATGCGGGATGAGCCAGGCCTTGGCCTCAAAAATACAGTCTCGCCTGTCTGTGTTGCAACTCGTGTCTCTGCAGGAACTCCACTCTTTGCATTTTTGATTCTATTAATCACAGCATCTAAAGCAAATTCTAGTTTTTCTGCAGCTCCTGCAATTATAAAAAATCCATCATGTGGTTGCAGCTTTAATAGCTCTCGTATCCCCTCAACATCGTTTTGCTCGATTCCATAGTTTGGCAGTTCATCTGAGTGAAATATTCCACCGATTCCAAAGAATCGCACCTGTTGTCCAAGCTCCTTTCCTAATCTGATTCCCTCGTATGGCTCATATCCAAACATGCCTGCAAAGTTTTTGATCCCAAGTGCTCTGATTGCAGCTCTGTCCTTGATTGATTTCTGAATTACCTTGGATTTGCAACTTGTAAAATATGATGTAAGATCAACACTCTGGTTCTTTGATAGTGTATCAAGATCCATCTTCTCGATTTTCTGGGCAATCAGCTGCAGGCCGTGCTGTCGCTTTGCCTCATATAGAATGACTTTTTCCAGCTGGTCTAGCTGCTGGACTCCCTTTACCTCTACGATTCCACCTCCGGTAACTGATACGTTTACGTCCTGCCTGATAGATCCTATTCCGCGAGTTACCCTGCGAGTTACACGTAAGAGTCTACCTAGTGTTAGCGCTATTTTTTTTACAAATGCAGGCGAGCCACTCACTGGTTCCAGAGCAATTTCCACTAGCGGAATGCCTAGCCTATCCAGCGCATATTCTCGGATGTTTTCAGTGTCTTTGAGCAGTTTGGCAGCGTCTTCTTCTAGGCAAATTGTCTGAACGCCTACCTTGGTATCATCCACCTCAATGTATCCACCTTGGGACACCAGCATGGTTCTCTGAAATCCAGATGTATTAGAGCCATCAATCACTATTTTTCTCATGACATAGCTTTCATCGAAAATGTCTGAGTTTAGTGCAGATGCTATGATTAGTGCAGTGTCCTTTGCGTTCTGGTCCAGCTTGTGAGGTGGCTCATCGTCATGCTCTACAAGACAGCTGCTCTTGGGATTTGCATAATACTGGATTTGCTTTGATTTTGATGACTCAAATAACGCTGCAGGATCATATTTACCAAGCTCGCTTTTTGCCAATCTTAGCTTCCTTGAAAACTTGACAGGATATTCCTCCAACTCTAGTGGCTGGCATCCACAAAACAATTTTTTATTAGTTGCAAGCTGCTGGTGTATTTCTAGGCCAACTTTTAGTCCTATTTTGTCCAGTTGCGGTTCCACACAAAACCTATCTGTGATTGCCTTAAATCTTATTCTGTAAACTCTGATGCAATGTTTTTGAGCATCACTTCTTTGATGTTCGCATCATTACCAAGCACCCACATTGCCTTTACCAGCGCAATCTCTGGTATCATGTTTGATAGTGGTATGATTCCAAAATGCATCAGGTCTCGTCCGCTCTCATAGATTGCCATGTTTACCTGGCCATCCAAACATTGTGAGGTCATTCCCAAAAAGACGTTTTGCTCTTTTGCCTTTTTTATTATATCATACATTGATTTTCCAACATGTCCAAGGCCTGTCCCCTCAAAGATTATTGCCTTGTATCCAAGCTCTAGCAAATACTCGACTTGCTTTGGATCATATCCAGGATGATATTTCACCAAGGCTACCTTGGGGTCTATCTTTATTTTCGGAGTATAGTCTTTTTGGGTATAATATTTGCCAGAGAAATTCTGCACTACATTCTCCCCAGATATTATGAATGCAGGTTTTGCGCCAACTGTCTCAAATGCATTTCTTTTGCTGGTATGGTTTTTTCGCACGCGCGTTCCAAGGTGGCACGCAGTATCGTCATCATTTTCCGAATTGTGCATTGCAACAAAAACCCCGCTGGTTTTACATTTTATGATGAATTTTGTAGCTCCGATCAAGTTCAGCGCGGCATCAGATGAAGGCCTGTCTGATGATCTCTGTGATCCCACCAAAACAATCGGCTTTGGAAAGCCAGCCAGTGCAAATGACAAAAATGCCGCAGTATATTGCATGGTGTCTGTCCCATGCGCAACCAAGATTCCGGCATACTCAGACTTTGCAAGTGAATCTAGTTTCTGAGCTATTTTTATCCAGTGTTCTGGAGTGATATTCTCGGAATATTCAGAAAATAACACCTCGGCATCAATATTGGCAATCTCTGCAAGCTCGGGAACCGATGCGTTTAGCTCTTGCGCATTCAGTGCCGGTGTGACGCTTCCTGTCCTGTAATCAATTCTGCTTGCAATTGTTCCACCGGTAGATAATAACAAAATCTTTGGCAATGCCGGATCATACGATATTGGCTTGCCTGATTCTTGTGATGATTCCACACCAGAAAGATATTCAATTTTTTTTATCTTGTCCAAGCCAAACCCGACATTATAGCCGCTCTTGAATTTCACAACTAAATGAGTGTCGTCGCTGTGCTCGTATCTTGGCATTATTGTGGCCGTTTGCTCAGAATCAGTCGTTATCTTTATGGTATCGCCAACTTTGAGCTTGTTTTGCTTTAGAAACTCTAGGACTTTTCCATTATAGCCGCGATATTCAGACATTTATGAAAAACTAGCTTTGTTGTTGTTTTAAGACTATCTGTAGTATGGGACTGCTATCTTTTGGCCTATCTTGAGGTCTTTTTGGGTCTTTACCTTTTTGACTGCTTCCTCAAAGTGCCTCATGGTTACCTTGGCACCAGTTGTTGCCTTTTCCAGTTCTTCCTTTGTTGGATGCTTGTCTAGGTATTCGTGAATCACAATGGATACTGCAGTGTTTGCAATTGCCGCAACATCTGCTCCACTCATGCCGTCTGTCATCTCAGAGATTTTATCTAAATTGACATAGTCTAATTCATTCTTATCAGAGACTGCCGGGATTACCTTGGCAGTAATTTCCAAGATTTGTCGCCTGCTGTCCTTGTCTGGCATTGGAATTTGTATAATTTTATCAAATCGTCCCGGTCTGAGCAGTGCTGGGTCTATCATGTCTGCCCTGTTTGTTGCCGCAAGGACTATTACTCCATGCATGTTTTCCATTCCGTCCAGTTCCGTTAGAAGCTGACTGACTACTCGCTCAGTTACTGCTGTCTCTGCACCTGCACCCCTAATTGGCGCAATGGAATCAATTTCATCAAAGAATACAACACATGGAGATGCCTGTCTTGCACGTCGAAATATTTCCCTGATTCCTCGTTCAGATTCTCCAACCCACTTTGATAGTAATTCAGGTCCTCGCACTGAGACAAAGTTTGCCTCACTCTCAGTTGCCACTGCCTTTGCAAGCAGTGTTTTTCCAACTCCGCTTGGGCCGTGCAATAAGATACCGCGTGGCATTCTATGGCCCAGTTTATCATACAACGCAGGATATTTCATTGGCCACTCTACTGCCTCCTGTAGTTGTTGCTTTACCTCCTTTAGGCCGCCAATGTCGTCCCATTTTACGTCTGGGTTTTCAATGAACACCTCTCGCATTCCAGATGGTGTGACCTCGATGAGTGCCTTTTGGAAATCATCATTGTTTACTATTAGCTTGTCAAGTGTCTCTGGTGGCAGCTTTTCGTCCTCCATGTTTAGCTCAGGCAATAGTCTGCGAAGGCACTTCATTGCAGCTTCCTTGCACAAGTATTCCAAGTCTGCGCCCACATATCCATGGCTTACTGATGCTATTTTGTCGATATTGACATAGTTCGTGTCATTTTCTTCGGTGACTAGTGGCATGTTGCGTGTGTGGATGTTGAGTATGTCTTTTCGCCCCTTCTTGTCTGGTACCTTGATCTCTATTTCCCTGTCAAATCGCCCAGGTCTTCTCAGTGCAGGATCGATTGCATTTGGCCTGTTGGTTGCAGCAATCACGATTACCTTGCCTCTTGCCTCAAGGCCGTCCATTAATGATAACATTTGTGATACGACACGTCGCTCTACCTCACCGGTTACCTCTTCTCTTTTTGGCGCAATAGAATCGATTTCATCCACGAATATGATTGATGGTGCCTTTTCTCTTGCCTCTTTGAATATCTCTCTTAGTCTTGCTTCACTCTCACCATAAAATTTAGACATTATCTCAGGACCTGAAATGCTGATAAAGTGAGCATTGCTCTCATTTGCTACTGCCTTTGCTAGTAAGGTCTTTCCAGTTCCTGGTGGTCCATACAACAAGACTCCTTTTGGTGCCTCTACTCCTAGTTTTTCAAATATTTCTGGGTGTCGCAGTGGCAGCTCGATCATCTCTCGTACTTTTTTGATCTCATCAGTTAATCCGCCAATGTCTTCGTATGTTACCTGTGGCACACCTCGAAGGGTCTCGCCCTTTTCTGCTATGTGGAAAACTGTCTTTTGTGTTACCAGTACCGCATCAGCTGCTGGAGTAACGCCGATTACCTGAAATGTTAAACGTCCGCCAAAGTATGGAACCATCACGTTATCGCCTTTAATGAGAGGAACGCTTTCCAGTGCATCTGCCAAGTATCGCTCATCTATTGGAGGAATTGCCTCTAATGGTGCTACTACTACTTTTTCCGCTGCCACTGCCTTTATTTTTCGAACTGTTATGGTATCACCAATTGCTATACCTGCATTATTTCTGCCAAGGCCGTCTATTCGTATGATCCCCTTTCCTTCGTCTGATGGGTATAGCGGCAGGCATTTTGCAACGGTCCTTCTCTTTCCTTTGATTTCAATGACATCGCCAGTTGAGGCATTTAGCGTATCCATGGAATCATAATCGATTCTGGCTACTCCACGTCCCACATCTCTGGTGTATGCTTCTAAAACTTTGAGAGAAAGGGCGCTCTGGCTCATAGATTTGAACTCGCAGCGTATTTTTTATATCTTTGGCCTTTTTGATCCACACAAAACAAAGCTTAAAATCCAAAGTCCCAACCATCACCAAAAATGGGTAAGCGACCATTAGTTAGAAGACGTGGCCGAGGAGGCATGCAGTTTAGAGCAGCCGCAACTGGCAAGACTGTTCCAGCTAAATACCCATATTTTGACTTGGCAGAGGCTCATCTGGGCGAGGTAATCGATCTGGTCCATGAACGAGGCCGAGACGCACCTTTAGCACGAGTTCGTTTTGAGGATGGATCTATTTCGATGATTCCAGCAGTTTTAGGAACCACCATAGGAAGTACAATTAATTTTGGATTAAACGCAGAAATCACACAAGGAAACGTAATTAGCATTCAAAACATTCCAGACGGAACCATAGTGTGCAATGTTGAGAAACACTTTGGAGACGGAGGCGCAATCGCAAAGAGCGCAGGCGGTTCCGCAACTGTATTTTCACACGGAGCAGACGGCGTAATTCTAAAGCTACCATCTGGCAGATTCACTACACTAAATCCAAAGAACAGGGCAATGATTGGAATCTTGGCCGGTGGTGGAACTTCTGATAGACCATTCCTAAACGCAGGAAACAAGTGGAGACGTTACAGATCAAAGGGCCACAAATACCCAATAGTTAGAGGTGTAGCGCAAGCAGCATATGTTCACCCACACGGTGGTGGAAGACACCAACACATGGGTGGTGGAGGAACTGTATCAAGAAATGCACCACCTGGAGCAAAGGTCGGAAGCATTGCAGCAAGAAAGACTGGTCGTGCTCGAGTCAAGGACAGAGTATAATTTTTTCATACCCTAAAATTGATTAAGACCAAAACAAGTTATTTCTAAATGGCAAATCAACGCGTTCACCTTTTTATCACCGGTAAGGTACAGGGAGTTTTTTTTCGCCAGGCAATGAAGGTGACTGCAAAAAAGAATCACGCAACAGGCTGGGTTAGGAATCTTAAGGATGGCCGAGTGGAAGCTATAGTTGAAGGAGAAGATCTCAGCGTTAGCCGTGTTGTGGAATGGTGTCATGCAGGTCCTGCAAATGCACGAGTAGAGGACGTAGAGATACGAAACGAAAAATTCAAAGGCGAATTTGCCAAGTTTGAAGTATTGTACTAGTGTATTGTATTATAGGCATCCAAAATCATGCCTTTTAGCTCATCCATCTTTGTCTCGCTTGTTACTGTAATGGTTTGAAATGGCTCCTTTCTGTCTCGCTGGACCTTTACAATTATAGAGTCATTCCCTGGCTCTAAATCAGCAAACCACCTAAAGGAAAGCGACTTGCCAAATACAATTCTGTGAGCACGTACATCTTCTACCGCATTATTTCCCAATGACATACAGTATTGTCTTATGGAATCAAACACTGGAAATATAGAAACAGGAATCTGTTTTTTGAAATCTTCATAGCTTCTCTTTGGCCCAAGGAATAATCCGTCCATGGGATTTGATCTGACTTTAATACTAATATGTCAAGTGGTAGTAGATCTGCCAGTTCCAATCCAGACGAGTAGCCCCATCTCAAGATGCACAAGATCCGCCACGTTGACGAAGCAGCGTGAATACTTTGCCTTAGGATTGCTCCCTCCCGGACCTCATCCATTTCGGCAATTCGACATTAAGATCATCCCTTCGGACGATCACATGCCTGCATCCACCCGCTTCGGCGTGATTTCATTTCAGTACATCAAGCAGGAATTATCCATCTGGAAATTTATCCAGCAGTTACTGACCTCTGCATAGAGCCGGTTTCAGAAAAGGGCACGGCTAGCGCCCCGATCCTACCTACTACCACATTATACCATGACGTAATGTTATATTTGCATTAGGTTAGTCTTGCAAGTCTATTATCATCTTGCACACAGAGCAGATCTTGCCTGTGCACTCGGCACCACAACTAGTACACTTGGTTTTCTCCTTATAGTTTGCATCCTTCATGATTTGAGATATTTTTAGAACAGATCTATACATGCTGTTTTTAATTCCACTGTGGCTGCCCTCCAACTTGTTTAGAAATTCGCGAATCTCTGTTCTAATTCCCTCATTTGTGTGGGGGCATGGTTCCGTTTGAAATGGCAAGTCATTGGTAAATGCATAAAACACTATTTCTGATTCATAAATCTCGCAAAACGGCTTGATTTTTCGCAACGAGTTCTCGGATGTGTCTGGGTCCATCCAGCCTATTTTGTTAGTATCCCCAGATAGCGTGTTTATGATAAATGTCTGCAGTACATCATCTAGGTTGTGGCCAGTTGCAATAACACTTGCACCAATCTGTTTTGCCGCATGATCCATTGCGCGCCTTCGAAATGTACCGCAAATGGAACACGATGACAATCTATCATTTTCGTTTTGTTTTAGGGAGTCATCCAGAGTCAGGCCGAACAATTCATTGTATGGGTATATGGTGTGCTCTACTCCAAGTTTTACGCAAAATTCTTTTACTATATCCAGTGCCTCTTCGCGGTATCCGGGGATTCCCTCGTCTATTGTTATTGCGTGAATCCTAAAGTTATGGTTTTTTGCCATCTTTGATAACGCATCTAGTAATGCAAGTGAGTCCTTGCCACCAGACACTGCAACGCATACCGTCTCACCATTTTGGATCATGTTGTATTTTGAGATGGTCTTTGCTGTTTTTCTTAGAATGGAATTTGAGAAACAGTCCGAGCAAAAACTCTCACCGGAATATTTTCTAGAGTAAACTGCATTATTCTCACATCGGTCGCATTTCATGGGTTTTGGTTTTCCAAGCCCAAATTTAACGATAATTGCCCTAGATTGTAAACCAGCCTGATTTTAGATATGACAGCGCTATGTTTAGGCCAAACAAGGCAAAGGTAAACCCGTAGATTGCCCACATTGTGCGATTCACCATCACATCTGAGAGTTTCTTGTCTATTATACTATGAATGAACTTGCCGCCATCAAGGATTGGTAATGGTAACATGTTGATTATTCCAATGAAAAATGAGATCATCCAAAGCCAAAGCAAAAACATGGACAGCTCAGCACTCTTCCACTCGATAAAGTTGTAGACTGGTTTGTAGGATACAGAATTGTCGCGAGTTATTCCAATTAGGCCCTTTGTTGGATCCTCAGGCGATGGCATTATCTCTACTTGGTGAGTAATTTTTTGCCCGTCTCGCAAAACTATAACCGATGCCGTACTGCCCGGCGCAAGCTTGACCTTGGTAAAGTCAAAGGGCGTCACTATCGTAATATTGTTGATTGATGTTATGATGTCGTTTGTTTGCAATCCTGCCTTTTCTGCACCACTTCCCTGCATTATACTTAGAACGTTTACTCCTTGTGGTATTTCATAAAATGCGCTTCGTATTGGCTCTGGAACAATGATTGCAAAGAACGGATTTGTAAGTAGTATGGCACCAAGTGCCAGTGCAAATATCACATTTGATGTTGCACCCGCACCAATGACTCGAAGCTTTGATATTTTTTTTGCCTTGTTGAATTCCTCATCGTCCGGCTCTACAAAGCCCGCAAACATTGCAATGAATATAGCAAATCCACCCGTCTTGATTCTTATCTTTTCAAGCGTTGCAACTATTCCGTGCGCTCCCTCATGAATTACAAGAACTATGGGGATTGATAACAAAAAATACAAAATTGCAGATGATGATGTAAGTGTAACGCCAGGTATCAAGACTGTCAGCTCTGAGAATTCCTCCGGCTTGTCAAAGAACTTGGTAACATTGTCAATCAAAAACCAAAACCCAAAGCCCATCATGATAAAGCCAGCAACGACACTGACATCCGCAAATACGCGAATGCCTCGCCTAGTTCTGCTCAAGACCTTGGTCAGTACCGTCTGCACCTGGGCGTTTTTGTATGTAAGACTGTACGGCTTTATCTCAAATCCATGCTTGTCCAGCTTGAGTGCCTTGGTTACGCCAAGTATGACTCCCCAAGCCATCAAAACATAGATTATGGCATTCTGTGATAAAAAATCTAAATTCAAATTAATTGTTACTTTTTTTAATGACGCCCATTTATCGTTTGCTATGAAAGGAGTAGTGATTTTATCCACATATCCAGACAAAAAATCAATTCAAAAAATCGCAAATTCCCTTGTGAGCGCAAGACTTGTGGCATGTGTGAACATCACCAAAGTGTCCTCGGTATATTCATGGAAAGACAAAATAGAAAACACAGATGAATTTCTAGCAGTCTTCAAGACCACACAAAAAAACAAGGCAAAACTAAAATCAAAAATCAAATCCACACATCCTTACAAGGTGCCAGAGATAGCAGAACTCACGCTGAAAGATCTGAACAAGCCATATTTGCAGTGGATGGTTGACTCTACGAACTAGGTATCCACTGCGAATCTTAGCAACGATAAAATTCCACCAAGGCCAGATACCTGAAGACCAATATCCGTTGATGCATCTAATGCATACACCTTGACCCCTTTTGACTCGACATCATTCAGAAATTCTACCACCTCATCTTCGTCATGGGTCTGGATTATCTTTTCAGAGAAAACCAATGATTCCACAGCACCGAACTCGTTTGCCTTTTTGGTCTCCTCAAAGCCCATTGTGAATTTTCTGCTCTTGTTGTTTGCCCTAATCATCACCTCTTCCAGTATGGATGAGACCTTGGCAAGCTTGCTTTGGCCCAAAATCTGTTGCATGGCTTTTGATTTTATGAATACGTAGATTCCATCCTCTCCACCAGAGTCAATACCATCTATTGTCTCTATTTTGTGCGATTTTGCAATTGGGGTCTTTGCCAAAAAGTTGGCAAACTGCCTTTTTGTCTCACCTGGGCCAAAGATCACAATTCCGTCGTTTTCCTTTAGAGTGGTATCTAGGGCCTTTGAGACATTCTCAAAAAAGGCCTGGATGTTAAAGTTGGTCTTGTATTGCTTTCCGCTAGATCCGGAATACATGTTTTGCATCAGCTCCAAGTGCGTTCCCTTTAGCTTGCCGATTCCACAATCACCCTTGTCAATTGCAATCAAAACAAACCCAATGCTTTCATCTTTACTCTTTATGAGCTTGAGCTCAATTGGCTGCAATTTTTTCTTCACAACATTAAGCGAGTCTCCAATTCTTATCAAAATGGAGTGGTGCAGTCCCTTTGATACTGCCTCGTTGGTTGATTCTATTATGGTTCCATGGATTCGAAGCTTGTCAAACACCGCATCCAGTGCGATTTTTTCAACCTCGAGTGATATGCGGATTTTGATTCGCTCGCCCCTGTCTGGCCTGGAATAGTCCTTGTCCTGCTTTATGACGCGTGTAGTGTCGGATATTATCTTGTCTTCTTTTTTTATTATTCTGCGTAGTGTGAGCAGATCATCTGGCTCTTCGACCAAAAACGATACTGTGGAATCATCGATAATTTTTGTAATCATTGGGTTTGGTGTGTAATACTAGAATAATTATACAGCGTTTGTGTTTTCCATGTTTTTCTTTTTGAGATAGCTATCAACCCATTCTGGTGTGATTACTCCGCCTTCTGCCAGATTTACAAGCGAATTGGATGATGCCTCACCGGTTACCTTGCCTCCCCTTCTTCGCAATTGTCTCCACTTTAGCGTGGTGTTGCCGCTCTTGGAATTGTATATTATACCAAGAACGTCCCTTGCGTTTACAAATGTGATGTCTCGGATCTTCTTTAGCGTAACCTTGTCTGCTGCCTCCACATAAATGGAGCCAAGAGATTCCTCTCTTTCTGGAAACACTTCTGGGTCTTCTATATAGCTGCGCGGCATGTAGGAGCTGCATGTGCTGGCTATGACAAACCTTCTGAAGCTTTCAAGTGAGGCAGATGCATCTATTGCAACCATTTTCTTTATACTATTTTTGTGCCTTTTATCAAGCTTCTTTTAAAAATCCCTTTTTCCTATGATGGTTCGTAGGCGTTGATGACCTTATCCCATTGATTCCAAATGATGTAGATCTTGAGTTCTGAGCCTGCACTATTGCAATAAGCTTTAATCCAAAAATCAAAAGCTACCAAACATGAAATCCCTAACAGAGTATCTTACGTTTAACACAAAGACCAGAACAGCATTTGTGAATCTTACACCACAGGTACGACAGCTGGTCAAAAAAAGCAAGATCCAAGAAGGGTTCTGCCTTGTCAATGCAATGCATATTTCTGCAAGCGTTTTCATAAATGACAACGAGTCAGGCCTGCACCGCGATTATGCCAAGTGGCTTGAGAAACTAGCACCACACGAGCCAATCAACCAATACGAACACAATGACACCGGAGAGGACAATGCAGATGCGCATCTAAAGCGTCAAATCATGGGGCGCGAAGTTACAGTAGCAATTACAAACGGTGAGCTGGACTTTGGGCCCTGGGAGCAGATATTTTATGGCGAGTTTGATGGGATGCGTCCAAAAAGAGTTCTAGTCAAAATTATTGGAGAATAATTATCCAAAATCAACGTCGCGTTTCTGGCTCTGGTTTTCGTTTTTGCGTGACGCCATTCTAAATTCATCATCATGGTTTTGGGGGCCATGTGTACAGTTGACACATCCTACCTTGAATCCATAGGAATCCTTTACAAACGTCTTGCAGCCGCAAAAACACACCATGTTAGAAAACACACATTCTATGATATAATCTTAAGCAGAACAACATGATCCTGGTGGAATTACATGGCCGTGGGGGCACTTGCGAGGATGTTTTAGCATTGTACATAGGGCATCTGTGAACTGTCTGTTCATATGGTGTTCTATGCCACAAACCATCTCTTCATCGATTTCCACTTTGAGTGCGCTATCCATGAGCACTTCTAGTAGCCTACTGTTTCGCATCATACTAGAGCCAACCTTTTCTCCGCCTTCTGTTAGAGAAACGCCAGCTTTGCTATAGTTGACCAGATTCTGCTCGTTTAGTTTTTTTAGCATCTGGACTACGCTTGGCTGTCTAACATTGAGCATCTTTGCAATTGTACTAATTTTGACTGGCTCGCTTCTTTCTTTGATGTGCCAAATTGCCTTTAGATACATCTCTACGTGTTCCGCCTCGGCGGTTCCAACAAATAGTACCTCATCATTAACTGAATCCATTATGATACACTCTTTGCATCTTTGAGCAAATATTCAAAGTATTCCCTTGCAAAAACGGCAAGGCCTGCGTGGTCTGCCCAAATCGCAACTGCTTCACCTTCAGATGACTCATTTATTGGTCCGAGCAAAATCACAACATAACGCTTGTCTGAGATTATGCCGCCGCCAAACAGTCCTTTTTTTACCTTGACTGTGGATACACGAGATAGTGCCTTTAATGACTCCTTGTCCATCTCATCTGACATCAATATTGTGATAACCACGCCTTTGTCGTGAAGCTGGCGTAGCTTTGGCAGGGCCTGCTTTACTAGAATCTCATTTGCCTTGGGTAATGCAATCAAGACCTCGCTTCTGCACGAATCCACCATCTCTAGGATCTTTGATGCAATGTTCATTATGCCTGATAAAACCCAGATGTCCGGCCGCTCACTAACCCCACTCTTTTCGTATAATGGTACAAGCTCGCGTAGTACTATAGTTTCATTTTCCTTAAAGTCAGATTCCGCCTTTTGCTTTGTTACCTCTAGTGCAGTGGATGGAGATTTTGCAAAATATTTTGTGGGCCTTGAATCATCCGATCCGATCCAACCCTTTTCTTCTAGCGATCCTAGAACCTCATAGATCTTGGAATATGGCACGCCTGACTTTTGGCTAAGATCGGAGGCCGTCAGCTCGCCGCCCTTTAGCAACGATGAATATGTCCTGATCTCATAACTGGTAAGGCCTATTCTCTCAAGCGACTTGCGAGTATTATCAGAAATGCTCATCCGATCTACTCGAGGTTTTTCAGTATTTAAACACCTAACGAATCTATCTGCTAAATCACACGGGGCAGAGTGGGAAATACATTAAATAGCATATCAGAAAAATCTCAATAACACATGTCGCTAATTCAGCTCTCAAAGAATACAACAAAGAGCCTCGGAAAGAAATCCACTATTCGATTCACTCAGAGCATCTGCCCTGACTGTAACATGATTCTGGATGCAGAGGTTTTTGAGCGAGACGGACGCGTCTTTATGAGCAAAACATGCCCTACACATGGCGAATGCGAAGAACTTTACTTTGGATCCTATGAAATGTACAAAAAATTCAGCACATATTGGGCTGATGGCAAAGGCGCACATGCACCAAACGTAATGATAGAGAAATGCTCCTGCCCAAACAACTGCGGTTTATGTTCTAACCATTTATCACATAGCGGTCTTGCAAACATGATCGTCACAAATAGATGCGATCTGACATGCTGGTACTGCTTTTTCTATGTAAAGAAGGGCCTTGAGGGTGCATACATGTATGAACCATCACATGACCAAGTTCGTGCAATGATGAAAACCCTACGATCAGAGCGACCAATTCCAGGCAATTCAATGCAGATCACTGGAGGTGAGCCAATGCTTCGAGACGATATCACTGATGTTATCAAAATAATGAAACAGGAGGGTGTTGAACATATTCAGATGAATACAAACGGTATCAGACATGCAATGGACCCAGAAGCAGCAAGAGAGGTAAGACTGGCAGGATGCAACAATCTCTATTTGAGCTTTGATGGTGTCACTGCAAGAACAAACCCAAAGAACCACTGGGAGATTCCTTATGCACTAGATAGCTGCAGAAAGACTGGAACAACAGTTGTTTTCGTTCCAACAGTAATCAAATCGATTAACGATCATGAGTTAGGTGGAATTATTCGCTATGCACAAAAGAATATGGATATTGTCCATGCAGTAAACTTCCAGCCAGTATCTCTAACTGGAAGAATGGGCAAAACCGAGCGTGAAAAATACCGAATTACTATTCCTGATTGCATCCAAAGAATCGAAGAGCAAACCGGTGGCGAGGTAACAGTTGATGACTGGTTCCCAGTTCCAAGTTGCATGCCACTAACAAACGTTATAGAGGCATTCTCTAGCAAACCAAAATACGAATTATCAATTCACTTTGCATGTGGTGCAGGAACATATGTGTTCGAAGATGCAGAAACAAAGAAGTTTGTCCCACTACCAAGATTTGCAGACATTCAAGGCATGTTGGAATTATTTGAGGATAAAGCAGAAGAAATACGTTCTGGCAAGAACAAGTACTTTACAATGCTAGAGGTGGTAAGAAAATTATCCAGTTTCGTTGATAAAAAGAAGCAGCCAGCAGGACTAGACTTGGCAAAGATGTTTGGCAATATACTAATGAAGAGATCGTTTGATGCAGTCGGATCTTGGCATGTCAAAGGATTATTCTTGGGCATGATGCACTTCCAAGACAAATACAATGAAGACTTGGAAAGACTGCAAAGATGTGACATTCATTATGTAACACCAGATCTTAGAATCATCCCGTTTTGCGCGTTCAACGTTATCCCAGAATGGTACAGAGACAGAATCCAAAAGAAATACTCTATCACCGTAGAAGAATGGGAACAACGTGAAGGAGTAAAACTGGAGGACGGCTTGTACCGTGGCCTCATGAGAAGAGGAAAGGGTGACGAGCTTGCAGCAGGATGTGCAAAGAGTCAGATGATGCATGAAGCATCACAAGCTTTGCAGTAGATTTCATCCAAGACCTTTTAAAATAATACAATTAGTTTTGATTCATTGAAGATTCTTTACATTTCTCCGCGCTTTGAGGGTGGGATTGGAGGTCATGCATTTGGAGTTGCAGAGAAACTACGAGAAAATGGCTTTGATGTAAAACTAATGCAAGTGTCACACATCCCAATCAACAATCTCAAAAATCCAAGCTTTGCGTTATTTGGTGCACTCAAAGCAATTTTTGACCGCGAAAAATATGATGCTGTACATGCCTGGAATGTTCCTTCTGCGATTGTAATGAAATTTATCAAGGCAAGGAAAAAAATCCTCTCAGTTCATGGAGTGTATTCAGAACAAGTAAATGTATTGCATTCTGATGCAACTAGTTCTATTGTCAATTCAACAGAAGCAAAAATTCTGAAACTTGCAGACATTCTAACAACTGATTCAAAATCTGTTCAAAAAACTTACAAAGAAAAACTAGGATTGGATTTTGTTTATCTTCCAGCACCAATAGATACAGAAAAATTCAAAGAAATCCCAGAAGTCAAAAAAATAGAGAACCAAGTTGTGTTTGTTGGAAGAGATAGCTACGAAAAGGGAGTTGATATTTTAAAAAACATTGAACCAAAAATTACTGGTAAGGTAATCTATTGTACAAACTTGTCCTGGAAAGATGCCATGACAAATCTAAAAGCATCAGCGGTACTTGTTGTACCGTCAAGAATGGAAAGCTTGCCACAATCAATCAAAGAGGCATTCTATCTCAAGATTCCGGTTGTAGCTACAAATGTTGGTGATATTCCAGACGTAGTAACAAATAATGAAACAGGGTTATTAATTCCACCAAATGATCCACAATCATTGATTAATGCAATCAATTCATCACTTGAACAAAAAGAAAACTCTGCCAGAATGGCTTCTAATGCGTATGATTTTGTAACAAAGAATTTCACATGGGAAGAATTACTTCCAAAATATGTCGATTTTTATGAAAAATTACTCAATTAGGGTTTTTGTGGGAAGAATCTTGCAAGACCATCTTTGAGGCCTATTTCATATTCCCAACCTAACGTTTCTTTGGCAAATCTGGTATCTGCTTGACTTTCTTGTACATCCCCATCAAGAGGTTTTTCATACTGTGGTTTTAATTCCAAGCCTGAGAGTTCAATCATGGTATTTGCAAGTTGTTGAATTGATGTAATAATCCCGGTGCCAATGTTAAAAAATCCACTACTGACTTTACTATTCATTGCAGAAATGTTTGCTCTTGCGACATCTTCTACAAAAATAAAATCCCGTATCTGAGATCCATTACCGAAAATTATAGGAGGTTTTCTTTCTTTTAATTGGTTGATGAATTTAGTAATCACGCCAGCATAGGATCCAGTCTGCCCCCTTCCATAGACATTAAAATATCTTAACCCAATTATTGAAACCCCATCTCTTGAGTATTTTTCTGCCAAAATCTCATCTTCCAGTTTTGTGTTTCCGTATGGGTTGATGGGTGCACGTTCACTATTTTCTGTAATTGGGATTTTTTTTGGGTTACCATAAACACTTGAACTGCTTGCATAAACCACCTTTAATTCAAATTCTTTTGCAATTTTGAATACGTTCTCCGTACCCCTGATGTTTACATCTGCATATTCGTCTTTTTTTGTAAATGATTCTTGAACGTCTGTGAGAGCAGCTTCATGAAATATTCCATCAACATTTTTTAGAACATCTCTAAGGTCTCCAAAATCCCTAATGTCAATTTTTTGAAATTCATAATCTTTGAGCGGTACAAGGTTTTGCAAATTACCTCTGTACAAATTATCAATAATCACAAGAGTATGATCTTGCTTGATAATTTCCTTTGCCAGATGACTCCCAATGAATCCAGCACCTCCTGTTATAGCTAGTTTCACAACGATTGTGTCTTTTTCACATCTTTAAGTCTTGAGAAAATCTAAAACTAAATAAGTAATCAAAATTGAAAATCATTCAATCAGCTGACACATTTATGACAAAAATTATGGAGATGAATTCATCCGAACTAATACAATCAATTCAAACAGGCAAGCTTAGAATATGTGTTATTGGAATAGGAAGAATTGGGCTGCCTACAGCTTTGTCCTTTGCAAACTCTGGCCTACCAACTACAGGAGTAGATATCAACCCCAAACTTGTCGCAGATATTAATTCTGGATTGTTTCCTCTCAAAGATGAGCCAGGTTATGATGCAATATTTGAAAATGTTATCAAGGAAAAGAAGTTTATTGCTACAACCAAAATAGAAGAAGGAGTTCCAACATCCGATGTTGTATTGCTGTCCTTGCCAACACCCATGGATGAAAATAATGTACCTAATTACTCTGCATTAAAATCAGTGGGAAGACAATTACACGATCTGCTTACTCCGGGTTCTTTAATAATTGTAGAAAGCACGATTGAGCCAGGTTTTGTAGAAAATGAATTAATCTCTATAGTAGAAGGCAACGATGGGAGATTAAAGGCTGGAAAGAACTTTGGAATTGGTGTTTGTCCTGAAACTGCAAATCCTGGACAAATTCTCAATGATTTTGAAAGACTTCCTCGTCTGGTTGGTGCAATCGATGATAAAATTGCCAGTATTATTACAAAGATTTACAGGCATGTCTTTACAGTCGATTTAATTCCAATGCCTGATTGCAAGACTGCAAATGCAGTGAAACTCACAACAAACGTCTTTCGTGACATTAACATTGCTTTTGTAAATGAGCTGGCAGTATTGTTTGAAAAAATAGGAATTGATATCATGAAGGTATTAGAAGCCGCAAAAACAAAATACAATTTCCAAGTTCATTATCCCGGGGCTGGGGTTGGAGGTCCTTGTCTACCTGTCAACTCTTACCAAATGTTGAATCTTGCAAAAAGAGTCAATGAAGATCTCAGCATTGTGAAAGCAGGACGCACAATAAACGAGTCAATGCCTGATCATGTGGTTGGGCTGCTCGATGATGGATTTTTAGAAGCGAAAAAAAACATGAAAGACTCAGAAATACTAATTCTGGGCATATCGTACAAGCCTGATGTGAAAGACATTCAATTAACGCCCGCAGAATCTATTGCAAAAAAACTGCAAATCAATGGTGCAAGAGTAAAAATCTATGATCCATATTTTAAATCCTCTGAAATATTTGGAATAAAAACTGAAAATAATTTGGTTGATGCATTAACAAACACTGATGCTGTTGTAATTGTTACTGCGCATAAAGAATTTCATGACCTAGAGCCTACATTCCTAAGCACAAAGATGAGAACACCAATAGTAGTCGACTCAAGAGGAGTAATGGATCAACACGCGGCAAAAAAAGCAAACCTGATATTTAGAGGTCTAGGCCGTGGCAAGATCTAAAATAACACTTGAACCAAATTCGATAAAAAACATATTAACACTGAGATACAACCCAATAAAAACATCACAAATTCCGAAAAAAACTTGGCAAGACTTTGTAGAAAAACCAACAACACAAAATGTTGCTCAACATGTGGAACACTTGATAATCTCAAACATAAAAAAATCAATCAAAAATTCCAAGACAACAAAGGCATCAATAGCACTTAGTAGTGGCGTGGATTCCACACTTGTTTTATCTCTTCTAAAAAAAACCTGCCCTGATGTACAAATAAATGCAATTTCGATAAAATTCGCTGAAAGTATAGATGAATCAAAACACGCTGCAAGAATTTCAGAAAGATTTGATGCTTTACACCATGTAGTCTATATTGAAAACTATCTCAAAGAACTCCCAACTGCAATTAGCATAATTAGGCAGCCTTTTTGGGATCTTCATTGGTACTATGTGGTAAAAAAATCAAAGACTCTGGGTAAACTACTTGTTTCTGGAGATGGTGGCGACGAATTATTTGGGGGTTATACATTTAGATATGAAAAATTTCTGTCTCTGACAAAAAGAAATTCATCAGCACTTGCAAAGACAAAGGCATACTTGCTATGTCATGAAAGAGATTGGGTGCCAGATCAACAAAAAATCTTTGCAAATAAATTACAGTTCTCTTGGGATGACATCTATTCAAGAGTTCTATCATATTTTGACAATCCACTGCATCCAATATCTCAAGTCTTTCTGGCAGACTTTAATGGCAAGCTGCTATACAATTGGGTACCGCTAAATACGAAAATTCATGAACATTTTGGAGTTAAACCCATAACGCCAATTCTATCAAAAGAGACAATTGATTATGCAACCCACTTGCCAATAGGGCTAAAATATGATCCAAAAAATAATCTTGGTAAGCTTTTGTTAAGAGAAATAATCCACAAGTACTCTCTTGAAAAACTACTCATAAAGAAAAAACAAGGATTTTCAGTTGATACTACAAATCTATGGAAATCTCATGGGTACGAGCTATGTGATAATTATCTGTCTGATGCTAGAATAGTCAGACAAAAATGGATTAATGACTCTTGGATTCAAAAACACTTACAAAAGAATTTGGATGCAAGATATGTCAATAAATTTTTGGGGTTACTGGCACTTGAGATCTGGTATAGAATTTTTGTTACCAAGGAAATGAGACCCAGTCACACACTATAAGAGTTTTAATTTTTTGATATGTGTTTTTGTACTATATCGACGAATCTTTTTGCCATTTTCTCCCAACTAAACTCCGTCTCTACGAATTGTCTTCCCTTTTCGCCAAATTCTTGAGCAAGCTTTTTGTCATTTAACAAAAGAGTTATCTTTTCAATCCATGCTTTATGATCGCCTCTTTCAATCAAAAATCCAGCTTCTCCATCCTTCATTAATTCTGGAATGCCTCCGGAATTTGTAGCAATTACTGGTTTTTTCATAAGCTGTGCCTCTTGTAGTGTCAAAGGAGACATGTCGATTCCACTTGGAAGTGCATACACATCAAGTGCTGCAATGTATTGCCTTACCTGATCTGGATATTGAAGGGCACCGAGCCATCGAAAGTTCTTGCATTTATCCAAAACGTCAGTTATCTTTTGTCTATATGGCCCATCCCCCGCCCAGTAAAAAGTAATGTCTGGCAGTGATTCAATTACATTTTTGAGTGTAAGAATTTCTTGTGTTTTCCCCCAAATCCATGCTCCCTGTAGTAATCCTACACACGGATGATCCAATTTCATCCCTTCAATTGGATACCATCGTGAAGCATCAATTCCGCCATACAAAACTTCGGTCTTCTTTTGTGGATAATGTTCCTTTACAATATCATCCAGATATCTGCAAATTGGCATAATCATCGTCGTTTTTTCAAAACATTTTTCTGCAATCTTATTCCACTGGTAGAGAGCAATCCTTCTGGACAGAGTTTTGTATAATGTCTGTTTTGCCCATTTCATCTCACTCCAATAATCCCCTCTCAGAAGCATGTATGTTGGTATACCACTTTCTACTGCAGCCAAAGAAAAATGCCTTTGTCTGTCAACAAAAATCGCATCTGGTCCAAAATCCTTAATCAGACGATTGAATTTGGCTCTAGATTGAAACCAATTTCTAATATTCCGGCTAGGGAAACCGTCTTGAATATCTATGTCGTGAACTAACATATACTCTACATCGAATTTTGTCAAGGCGTCTCCAAATTCTTCTAAATGAAAAAATTTTGATTTAGATCCGGCTATGAGAATCTTCAATTTGCTTTATTGTATGTATTCATAATTATATGTGAAGTTGAACAATTAAAATTCACTTAATACAATTAATTTTTATTTAAGCCAGCAAAGTGAAGCGTCATGAAAGAAAGCCTAGTAGACCAAATAATTTGCCCCCTATGTAATTCTGATTTTACGATCCAAATCAAAGCAAAAAAAGACCAAGAGATAATCACAGGTTTATTACGCTGTTCTAGAGGACATACATTCAAAATCATCCGTGGTATTCCAAGATTAGTAGTAGACGAAACAAAAGGATTCACTAAAACTGAGGCTGCGTTTTCATCAAAATGGAAGAAATATAACAAATCGTATCATGAAAAAAAATGGTACGAATTTCAACAAAATTGGTTTTTAGACAGATTTGGTTGGAAGACTCTGAACAAATTTAACGATTTTCTAAAAACACGTAATAAAATATTAGATGCAGGTACAGGATTGGGAAATAGTGCAAAACTTTTTTCATCAAATTCCAACTCAGAGGTTTTTGCAGTTGATGCAAGTGATAGCATAGAATTTGCTTACAAAAAATATGGAGGCAAATCCAATATTCACTTTTTGCAGGCTGATATTAGAAAATTACCTTTTAAGAAAAAATTCTTTGATTTTATTTGTTCAGATCAAGTTCTTCATCATACCAAGGACACTGAATCATCATTCAAATTCCTTACAAAATTGTTGAAGTCTGATGGCCAGATCTCAATCTATGTTTATAAGAAAAAGGCACCAATGAGAGAATTTGCCGATGATTATATTCGTCAATTCACTACAAACATGAGTGAAAAAGAATGTGTTGAATTTTCAAAGGATATGACAAACCTGGGTAAAGTGTTGTCCAACTTGAAGGCAAAAATCAAAATTCCGCGTGATATACCAATACTACAAATCAAAGCGGGAACCTATGATGTTCAGCGGTTCATTTATTGGTATTTCTTGAAGTGTTTCTGGGCCGAAGATGAGAATTTTGAACGCAGTGTTGGAGTAAACTATGATTGGTATTTCCCAAAATTTGCATACAGACACACATCTGATGAAGTAAAAAAATGGTTTAAAGACATGGGACTAAAAATTATTCATTTCAACGAAATGGAAAGTGGGATAAACATAACCGGTAAAAAGTTGTAGCTTCGTTAATCGTTAAACAAATTATGATTCTTTAATGTTCTGATAAAATTCTCAGCTATTTTCTCCCAACTAAAATTTTCTTCCACAAATTTACGCCCCGATATTCCCATTCGCATGGCCATTTCCTTATCACTTATTAATAATGAAATTTTTTCACAAAGATCTTTTGAATTCCCCCTCTCCACCAAAAACCCCGTTTCATTGTTTTTCATCAGTTCCGGAATTCCCCCTACATTTGTAGCAATTACTGGTTTTTGCATTGCAGATGCTTCTAATAATGAGTGTGGAGACATATCCATGCCTGAAATTAATGCGTAAACGTCTATTTCTGATAAAAACTCTCTTACTTTTTCGGGATAATCAAGGTGCCCAAGCCACTTGAAATTATTGTGTTTGTTTAATGTTGGAAGAATTTTATTTCTATACGGACCATCACCAGCCCAATAAAATGTTACGTTGGGAAACTTGTCTAATACGTCATCCAGAATGAGCATTTCTTCAGACTTGCCCCAAATATGTGCTCCTTGTAGTAATCCGACCGAAGGGCTCTTTAGTTTCTTCTTGGATGTATATTTCCATGAATTAACATCTATTCCCTGATATAAAATGGAAATTTTATTTCTTGGGTATCTATCTTTTACTATATTTGTTAGATAATTGCAGATTGGCAATATTATGGTGGAATTTTTAAAGCATTTCTCCGCAACTCTACTTCTAAAAAAGAGTTCTATTTTTTTTTGAACAGATGAATGAATGGTTTCTTTTGCAAATTTCAATTCTTTCCAATAATCCCCCCGTAAGAAAATTAACAATGGAATTTTCTTCTTAATGACTAGTAAGCTAAACTGACTGACTCTTTCTGTAAATACAATGTCTGGGTTAAACTCTTTAATCAATTTGACAAATCTTTGTGGCTCCTTTACCCAACGTAGTATTTTTCTAGAAAAAAATGAATCATCATATATTTCAAGATCGTTAATAATCTTGCATTCTATATTATATTTTGAAAGTGCTTTTGAAAATGGAATTAAATAATCAAATCTAGTCTTATCTACGGCTATTAATACTCGCAATATGATTATGTGATAATTTCGTGAATATAATTAATTCTTATATATGGGGCCACAAGACATGTTGACCGTGAATAAGAAATTAGCTTTTCGTGCTTGGTATTACTTTAGAACTGGTTGGGCAACCTACTTTACATTCATTTTTGCCTCTGTTAATACTTTAGTGGTAACATATTATTTGGCAATAGAAAAAATCCCGGCATTACAGGTTATTTTCCCAACATTTTTTTCGTACGTTCTTATAGTGACCTTCGCTGGAATTCCACTTTTAGTTCTTGCTGGATACATTCATTTTAAAAGAATTCCAACATACACTTCCGAACTCGATATAGGTGCAGAATCAAATCAATGGATATTCAAACTTCAACCTGGGCACCAAATCAAAGTGACATTTCCTATGTATAGAATGATGACTCTGATGTTATTAAAGATCTCAAATAATGAAAAATTAGATGATGAAGAGATAGCCGAGATAAAAAAAATCATTAAAGACTTGGAAATTCTAATAGCGGGCGGATATATTGCTAAACCCAAAAATATGAAATAAAGTTTCCTCTATGTAAACGAAATATCAGCATTCTCGTATTGAACCTTCAAAAATGATTTTTATCTAGTTATGATAATATATTGCCTGGCCGGTGGGAAGTTTCTGTAACAAACCTGGCTTGTCGTGAAAGAATTCATCGATTACCATTTTTGTTTCTTCAAATCCCGCATGCCCATAATCGTCAAAAATCATAATAGCACCATGTACTGCTCTTGGATAAAAAAACTTTAATGCCTCTAATGTTGGTTTATGTGAATTAAGATCAATATGCAAGTATACTATTGTGTCTGGCGCCTTAGGCTCTTCAAATAATGATTCTGGAATATAGCCATTATGAAATATTAAATTATTTTTAAATTCATTTAAGTTTTGCCGAGTAATGGTTATGTCCAGTTTATCATATGACGACGCCCAATAATCTTTCATCCCTTTTGGCATGTCTTGATCTCTCATTATTTTCCAAGAATCATAAAGATGCATAGAAAAATTGGAAGAAATTTTTGCATTCCCAACTGCTTCTCGTAAAGCAAAAAATGCTGTAAAACCTTGTCCAACACCACACTCAACAAAATTATACTCTGTAGTTTTTACAAATCTTACTACCCAATTAATCGCATATGATATATTCCAATGTCGCCAAAGTAATTCTTCTGGATGAGAGTAATAGTATCCAAATTGTTTTTTGTCAAACGTCATCTGTTTTATTAAATCTTGTTTTGCCTTCCTAAAAATTTCTCCTTGATAATTATCGTTCCATGGTAATTCATGATTTGATGTCATGCCCCATCCAGAAAAACGCGGTTTTATTCCATTACTATTCTTAAGAAAGAATTTTCCAGGTGCAAGAAATGGTCGAAAATAAGGATATTTTTTAACTAATTTTCTACCAGAATCTAATAATTTTCTACGTCTATCTTCAACCATTTTTTTCCGTGTTCTTCTATCGTTTATCTATTTTTCGTAATTAATTTGTCTATTTTACTACGATTTAGAACGCATAGTGTAATACTTTAATTGCCTTTATTCATCACATGTAATATATGGATATTCAAGCAATTTCTAAAACCGTTCTTAGAAATTTTAAAACTAGATTTATTGGCAAATCCAAATACGGTAACGAACAATGGCAAAAGGCAGATAGTAAGTGGTATGATGAAATTCATAATCAAAACACCGAACTACATGAGAATTTTATGAATTATTTCAACTCTAAAAAAGACATTAAAACAATATTGGAAGTTGGTTGTGGTACCGGTGTATATCCAATCAAATACAAAGATCTCTTCCAAGATAAAATATACACAGGAATTGATTTCTCAAAAGCAAACATTGATTTTTGTAGAGCACACTCGAATTTTGAATTCATTCAAGGAGATTTCTTAAAAATGAATTTACCAAACAAATATGATCTGGTATACTCACATGCGGTAATAGATCATGTTTATGATATTGACGAGTTTCTGCGAAGAATAATTAAATCATGTAAAAAATATGCTTATATTAATTCCTACAGAGGTTTTTTTCCTGAATTGAATGAACATAATATGCATTGGCGGGATGATGATAATTGTTATTATAATGATTTATCAGTTAAAAAAACAAAAGAAACTTTACTCAAATCTGGTTTGACTGAGAAAGAATTTCTGATCCGAAAACAAGAAAATATGGATAAAAATGGAAAACGTTGGGATGAGACCGTTATAGAAGTAGTTTTAAATAATTAAATTGTGCTATTTCGCCTCTAGAAAATTTGATATTGTTATATTGATTTAATAGTTCTTAACCTAACAATTAGTCACATTTCGCTTTAAATAATTCCAAAAAGCATTAATTTGTATGAATAACACTAAGTTGTCCCTTCATACAAAAACAAGAAACTGGTTATTAAAACATCCGCGATTGAATCCATACAATATTTCTTTAGATAGAACTCTCAGAACTATTACTAGTTTTTTTAGACTAAAACCTGATTTTATTATTATTGGATATCATAAATGTGGCACGACATCACTCTATGATTACATTTGTCAGCATCCGAATGTAGGTCATGCATCAAGAAAAGAAATACATTATTTTGATTTAGCATATTGGAGAGGTCCAGGTTGGTATCGAACATATTTCCCAACTATCTTTACCAAGAAAAAAATAGAAAAAAAAACAAAACATCGATTTACTACTGGAGAAGCATCTCCGTTATACGTAATTCATCCCTTTGCTCCTCAAAGAATTCATAAATTAATTCCTAATGTGAAAATAATAATACTCTTACGTAATCCTGTAGATCGTGCATACTCTCATTATCAACATGCCTATCTAGCTGATCAAGAATTTGCTTCTTTTGAAGAAACGATTAATGAAGACGATGATCGATGGAATGTATTCATAAAACAACTTAGTAATGATGAAATTCATGATTATGATGTGAAATACATTAAAACTCCGTATAGATCGTTTGGAAAATATATTGATCATATCAAATTGTGGTATGAGACGTTTCCTAAGGATCAGATACTCGTTCTGAAATTAGAGGATTTAGAAAGTAATCTACATGATACATTAAAACAAACTTTTTTATTTCTTGGTCTGCCTAATTTCACAATTAAAAATACCGAGAAAAAAAATGTAAGAGAGTATGATAAAATGGAAGCAAAAACTAGAAACTTACTGCTAGATTATTATAGACCATATAATAAAAAACTAGAAGAATTTTTAGAAAGGCAATTGAATTGGAACCAATAATTTTTTGTATTTAGCTTTTATTTGTTATGTGTACAATTTGGGCAAATATTATTTGCATTAACGCATGGATTAGGTGTTGTATAATTTTTTCCACAAATTATTTTATTATGTAATAAAATAATCATTAACTCGTAACTATTCTCCAATTAATTATTTTTAAAAGCAAGAATGAATCCTGAGTATCCTACTTTATGATTAATTTTTTTATATCGTGAACTATGATTCATTAATTTAAAAGAACTAAACAAAGAATTAACGACATCTGTTGCATGAGGTTTTGTTACTGTAACATTATAGCCTATTGATTCCAATTTACGCTTTAAATTAGAAAAACCCGAATGATATTCTATTTGCATGCTACTAAAATGAATGAGATCTTCTATAGGTGTATTCTCAATTATGTCGTATTCGCACCCTTCGCAATCCATCTTTAAAACTGAATTCTTTGGAATCTCAAATTTTTCTATTATTTCTTGAAGGGTTAATAGCGGTACATCAACTCCATTTACAAAATTCTTCAGCTTACTCTCAATATTACTTTGATATTCCGGATCAATTTTCACGGTTCCATTTTTTGATGAACATCCAGCTTGTAATAGCTTAATTGTATTCTCAAGCTTATTTACGACAACATTTTCTCTGGCTAATTGAAAGTTTTTTGGAAAAGGTTCAACACCAATTACTTTTTTTGCTCCATTTAACGCATAAAATATTGCAGTATCTCCAATATTTGCTCCAATGTCCAAAATTGTTTTTCCTTTTACTGAAATACTTGCATAATCCTTTTTGAAAAATGTATTGACTATGTCTCCGTTATTTATTCCCCCATGAAGAATAATTTCTTTTCTAGTTGATTCCTCTTCTTGATATAGTGTAACTGTGTCTTTTTCGACATCATAATTGATCTGTTGATTTTTAGGAACATTAGAAATAAAAAACATAGAATTAAATGTCTTCACTTTAATTTTATCACCATTTTTTAAAACAGCATTTATTGGGAAATCGTTTTTAAAAGATCGAAACAATAATTTTAATGGATTCTGAAAAGTTTTTCTTACATTGATAATCATCTGGAAAAAATCACCCCAGTATTTTACATGTGCCATTATTTTATCAGAGTGTGAAATTTCAGTCAACTTTTATACTCTATAATCATATTCACTAAAAAACAATTATTGTATTACTTCATTTATTATTTCACGTGAAGTCAAGTCTACTGCCTCAACACTAGACATTTTTGGCTTCCAGCCAAGGTTTTTCAATTTCGAAATATCTAAGTGGGCCTTTTTAATATCCCCTTTCCAACCCCTACCGCCATCTATGCCACCAGTAGTGTAGATGTTGATTTCTTGTAAATTCATATTTTTACAAACTGTTTTAGCCACAGTCATGATCTCTATACTATCATCGCTTCCAAGATTAAAAATTCCTACATTCTCTTTCACTTTTGCAATCAAGTGAAAAATACCCTCAATTCCGTCGTTTATGTGTATAAAAGACTTGACTTGTTTCCCGTCTCCTAAAATCTCTAATTTTGAATTATCATTTTTTAGCTTGTGAACTAAATCCCAAATTAATCCATGACGACCACGAGATCCAATGACGTTAGCCGGACGAACAATGATTCCTTTCATATTATAATTATGACAAAAGGAAGAAATTAGTGCCTCACAAGCTAGTTTAGAGGCACCATAATGTGATATTGGTAATAATGGACTATAATTTTCTGGAGTCGGTAAAATCGTCGCATCTCCATACACTGATGAAGAAGATGCAAATACTATTTTTTTAACCTTAGAATGTCTGATTTTTTGTAATAAATTAAAGGTATTTCGAATATTTTGATTGAAAGAATCTTCTGGCTTGTCGTAACCCGTTCTTACCTCAGGATCAGCCGCCATGTGAAAAACAACATCAACATCACTAAGAAATTCATTACTGTCGTCCAAATTACCCAAATCTAATTCATATAATCGAAAGTTTTTTTTGCTCAAACATTTCGCTAAATTTCCTTTTTTACCTGTTACGAAATTATCGACAACTTTGACATTTATCCCAGAATTTGTGAGCCTTTCTGCTATATGGCTGCCAATAAATCCTGCTCCGCCGGTTATTAAAACAGAATTAAATTCAAAACTTTCCAACCAATTCCCTCATTAATTAGAAGACGATAATTTTCATCATATCAACACCTTTTATCTTACGTATTTAAAACATATACGAGTTAACTAAACTTCATCATATACATCTTGAATCCGTTTACAAAATTTTTGCAAATCATGTGTTTCTGCATATTTTAATGCGTCATTACTAAAATTAATTCTATTCTGAAATACTTTGTCGATTTTGTCACATAGATCAGTACTATTAGAAAAAGAAAATCCTAACCCTGCTTTGGATGCATCTAAAATCTCAAGATGTGATTCTAATTTTGATAAAACTAGAGGTTTTCCACATGCCATAGCTTCAAAGGTTGGTACTGGACAATGTTCGTTTCTACTCGCAGAAACATACATGTCACATGAAGCATATCTCATTCTTAACTCCTCATCATCTATTCTGCCTGTCATCTCAACGTGTTTTCCAAGATTTTTTTTATTAATAATTTCTTTCAATTTTTTAAAATCTTCCCCATCACCGACAATCTGTAAGTGTGCTTGTGGATATTTTTTTAGTAGTTCTGGCATGGCATTAATCAATTCAGATGTTTTTTTATATTTGCGTAAAACACTAACAAAAAGAAGTTGTGGTGAACCCTTTTTGTATGGGCTGTCCAAATTTGGATGATAAAAATTCGTGTCAACTCCATTATAAATTACTGTGGCATTGCATTCTCCTGCCCAATATGTTAGATGATGCAAAGCTTTTTTTGAAACACATATGGTCTTTGTAATTCTTTTTTTTAACAATCCCATTGACACTTTCAGATTTAATTCTTGTATGATATTCGAAGCTGCGTGGTAGTGAAATATGATGGGTTTGTTTGGTTTTTTAAATAATAGATAGTAAAGAACCTGGGCTTGGTGAGGATGTATGATATCAAACTCTAATGATGAAACTCCTGATTTGAGTAGTTTAATTCGGTTCAATTTTACTTTCTCCACTCCATTAGGCGGTTCTCCCTCAAAAGAAAAGGCCCCTATGGCTGCTCTGTGACCTAATTCCTTTAATCCTCTACATAGATTGTTGATTACTGTTGTATGTCCATATGTCGCTGGATATTTGGCAACTACCATTAAGACAGATTTCTTGACCATATTATTTTTTAAATTGTGTTTTATATTAATCCAATTAACATCTTGTTATTCTAAATTAACATTAATAGCAAGATCTTTACTGATTTATAGTATGAAGATTATGATTACTGGTGGTTTTGGGTTTGTTGGCAGCCATCTATGTGATGCTCTGCTTAAGGATAAACATGAGCTGATAATACTAACCCGTAGCTATTCAAAAAAAAATAACATTAAACATATTCAAAAAAAAATTATTATAGAAAAAATAGACGTAACTAATTTTAAAAAATTAAAAACCTCCATTGAAAAAAACAAACCAGATGTCATAATTCATCTCGCTGGTGAAACATCACATTCAAAATCTTTTGAAAACCCGATACGTGACATAGAATTAAATGCAAAATCTACTCTCTATATCTTGGAAATAATTCGCACTCTCAACCTCAAGTGTAGATTCATTTTGGGCAGCACCTTCATTGTTATCGGCAAACCAACAAAATTACCAATAAACGAAGAGTCACCATGTAATCCTAATACAATTTATGGAACTAATCGACTAGCTAGTGAACATTATTCAAAGATATATAATAAAATGTATGGGTTAGATACAATAATATTCAGAATTACAAATTCGTATGGCCCAAGAGAGCAATATGTGTTAGGTAAAAATGCTATAAATTATTTATTATACAGATCTTACAAAGGAGAAAAAATATCCTTGTATGATAAAGGAAAAACTATTCGTGACTTAATCTACATATCTGATGTAGTTTCAGGAATCAAAACCATTATGAAAAAAGGTAAACCCGGCGAACTTTATTGGATATCATCATATCAAAAAACCTCATTATACAAGATTGGTCAATTATTGAAAAAATATACAAACACAGTTGTCTCATATGTTGAATCTCCATCATATGCAAGGAAAGTAGATGTGGGAAATTTTATAGTCGATAATAAAAAGCTAAAATCATTGGGCTGGAAGCCAAAAGTCTCAATTAATAAAGGAATTCAATACACACTAAATTATTTTCAATCTGTGAATCTATAGATTGTATTTTTGTATGTATCTGCTAAACGAAGTAAATTCAAATTTTTTTAACAACTCATCCATTCTTGATAGAGTATTTTTAAGATTATGATAAGTAATGAATCTATCTTTGATTGACATTGAAATTTTTGGCATAAATTCTGGCGTGAGCTCCCATGAATGAATATAAAACGTCGAAGGAATTCTCATCTTCTCATATTCAATAATTGATTTTTTGATTACGCTCAAAGGTAAAAACCGAATGTAAAAACCTCCAGATGTGGGAACTGTTCTACCAAGCAATTTTCCAACTAGTAATGGAAATTCTATCAATTCTCCCTCAGGATCATTCTTTTCAAGAGATTTTGATGTTATTTTATACGGTTTAATCTCAGAATTTGTGAATCCGTACATACTCGTTTTCACAGGCATGATACTACTGTCATAAGAATAACCATTATTCACTAGCATCTCTATCGCCCATGAACTTTGATAATTCAAAGAAAACGTTGGTGCTCTAAATCCTCTTGATCTCTTTTCCGTCAAATTTGCAAATTTTATAATTTCCTCTTGAAATTTTTCTTTAAAATTAGGCTCATCAAGTCTTGTATGGTGCATGGTATGAAACCCAATCTCATGACCTTGATTGATTATTTTATCAAGAATTTCTGGTTTGTATTCTAACAATTCACCTACCACAAAAAAAGTTGCATACACATTCTTGATACGCAAAAAATCAAGTATCTTATCCAACCCATTAATCACAGTTGGAGTTCTCTTCTTTCCATCCAAATATCTCTGGATTAACTGTGGATGAAACCAATCTTCAAAGTCTATGCCAAGAATATTCATTCTAGTCTTACCACTGATAATCTAATGCTCAATTCGTTTCACAATTCTTGCTGGGTTTCCAACAACTACACAATAATCTGGCACATTTTCAAAAACAACACTTCCAGCACCAATTAACGAGTTCTCTCCTATGGTTACTCCGGCAGTAACTATACAACCGGGAAATAACACTGCCCCAGATTTGATGTTTACAGATTCAACTTTTCTAGGATATCCATTTTTTTTTAAAAATAGATTTGTAGTAGGATTTGTATGAGCAAAAATCAAAGTGTTACTCCCTATAGTAACATTATCTCCTATTGTTACAAGCTGAGGATAAAGCAAATCAATCAAGACATATGGAGAAAAATGGCATTTCTTTCCAATTTTGACCCCTCTTGATCTCTGTAGCTTTATGGCAAAACCTGAAAATGGCGTAGAATGTGCAATTGTGTGTAGTATCCATGTCTTAAGAAATTTGCATCGTAGTTGAAATCTGCCACAGGTACCACTATATCCATAATATTGCATAATTTCTTGCTCATTAACAGAAAAAGCATCCATCTCAATATCTTTCATGATTATAGCCTCAAATCGTTTACATTGTCTAAAACCTTTCTGAGAAAAAATACTTGCTTGTTTGGTCGTAATAAATAATTAGTACAAAGCTTATTGAGACTATGATTTATTAGAAAATTATGAGAGAACAAAAATTATCTTACTATATCAATAAAGCATCTGAATTAAACAACCAATCTTTTGATCAAAAAATTCGTATTGCTCTGTTGGGAAGTTTTACATTAAATGGACTTGCTGAAACGATACAAGTAAAGTGCGCAGAAAAAAAAATCCAATGTACTACATACGTTGGAAACTATAACCAATATAATCAGGAAATATTAAACCCTACAAGTAATCTTTACAAATTTAATCCGGAAATCTCATTTCTTCTTATAGATACAAGAACGTTACTCATGGATTTATTCCATCACTCTCACTCGGTATCCGTAGAAGAAAGAAGAAAACTAGTTGATGAGAAGATAAACAAAATATTATCTTTGGCAACAAAATTTTCTCAAACAACAAAATCAAAATTGGTCTTAGCGAATTTTTCAATTCCAACATTTTCTTCATATGGAATTTTTGAAAATAAAACCGACTTTGGTTTTCACAGAATGTTAAATGAAATTAATACCAAGATATCTGACGCACTGTCAAATTCAGACTCTGTATATGTTTATGATTTTGCTGGATTTGTAACAAAATTCGGTGAGAAGAATATCTTCGATTACAAACAGTTTTTCTTTGGCGACATGAAAATTTCACTTGATTATATTCCATATCTTGCATCGAATCTAATGTCGTATGTGATAGGCTATATGGGAATATCAAAAAAATGCATAGTATTAGATCTTGATAATACCTTGTGGGGAGGAATTGTTGGTGAGGATGGTTTTAATGGCTTAAAGTTAGGGCCAGAACCGCCAGGAAATGCATTCATGGAATTTCAAAAAGTACTACTCTCTCTTCACCAGCGAGGTATAATTCTCGCAATAAACAGCAAAAACAACTATGATGATGCAATTAAAGTAATCCGAGATCATCCATACATGCAACTAAGAGAAGATCATTTTGCATCTTTGAAAATAAACTGGAATGACAAGGTGTCAAACATGAAAGATATTGCAAATGAGATCAATATTGGTTTGGACAGTATTGTTTTTTTTGATGATGATCCAGTAAATAGAGAATATATGAGAATTAATCTTCCGCAGGTTGAAACTATTGAATTACCTCAAGATTCGTCAGAATTTGTAAATATTCTAAAAGATCTTAATGAATTCAGTGTCTTGAACATAACACAGGAAGATCAACAAAGAGGTAAAATGTATTCAGAACAAAGAAAACGAGTTGAGCTAGAAAAATCTACACCTGATCTAGAAGGTTTTCTAAAACAACTAGATCTTAAAATATCAATAAAAAAAGCCAACGAATTTACAATACCAAGAATTTCTCAGCTTACATTAAAAACGAATCAATTTAATTTAACAACCAAAAGATATCAGGAAAATGACATCAAAAAATTTTCTCAGGACACAAATTATTTTATTGGATGTGCTCAAGTTGAAGATAAATTTGGTGACAATGGAATAACTGGGGTTTTCATAGTTTACAAAGAAAATCAAAAAGAATGGTTCCTAGATACATTTCTTCTTAGTTGTAGGGTTATGGGAAGAGAGGTGGAAAGGGGAATTCTTAGCCATATTATAAACAAAGCAAAAGAAGCTGGAGTTGAAAAAATAAGAGCGCAGTTTGTCCCAACTTCAAAAAATAAGCCAATTGAAGACTTTCTTCCTAATTGTGGATTCAAAAAAGATGCAGATTCTTGGGTCTATTCTATTAAATCATCATTTGAAATACCAAGCTGTCTTACAGTTAGTGCTGAATAATGTCAAAGTTGTATGATCTTATTGCAAGAGTGATGAATGTGTCAGCAGCTTCGGTTACTGATGATTCCGGTCCGGAATCAATTGAAAGTTGGACTTCGTTTAAGGGATACGTCTTGCTTTATGAGCTGGAAAGTGAGTTTAAAGTAAAATTTACAATTGATGAAGCCATGGATGTAAAAAAAGTAGCCGACATTAAACGTCATCTTGGTAACCATGGAGTTGTGCTAAATGACTGATTTGCTAAATGAACTTAAATTTGAAGAAATCGAAATAGGTGATAGTAAAAAATTCACAGAAAAAATCAGTAAACTAAGTCTTGATAATTTTGCAATGCTTTCAGGTGATTACAATCCACTTCACATGGATGACAATTATGCAACAAACACAAAATTCAAAAAACGAGTTTGTCATGGTATGCTTCTCGCATCATTTTTTTCAAAACTGGTAGGAATGTATCTGCCGGGTAAAAACGCATTATATTTTTCTCAGACTCTAAATTTTCAAGCACCATGTTATGTAGGTGATACTATCACAGTTACAGGTGAAGTAATTGACAAAAGTGACTCAACAAGAATAATAACTCTAAAGACACTAATTCACAATCAAACTGGAGTTTGTTTAGTGGACGGAATAGCCAAGATAATAGTACGCCAAGATCAATGAATATGCTCAACAACATTGGAATTGGAATAGATATTGTTGATGTGGATAAATTCAAGCAAATTCCATTTGAATCAAAACCTGGGTTTTACAAACAGATTTTTAATCAAACTGAAATAAAGTACTGTCTAAAATATAAAAACTATCATGAACATTTTGCAGGAAAATTTGCAATCAAGGAAGCAGTAAAAAAATCGATACGCAACAGAGTACACATGATAGATATAGAAACATATCATATAAAGTCAAAACCGCATGTGCAACTAAAAAAACTAGCAAGTAATTATTCATTTTATGTATCTATGAGTCATGAAAAAAACCTAGCAGTTGCAATCGTGATATCAGAACTTACAATTTAAGATTATTTACTTAATATTTTGTTTTTAGCTTTTTGACTGAGAATTACTAATAGCGAATTGAAAATGCGACTTCCAAAACCATCACTCACATTTTTTGGAATAAAGATTTCATCTGGAAATGATTTAATCAATTCCGTATCTGGAATTATCTTCTTAGCTTCTAATTCCTGATATTTTTCTACAATGTATTGTTTGTTCTTAATTATGTCAAGCTCAGCTCTGATCTTTGCACCAAGAAACCCTTTTGATATATAAAATATCCAAACCATAAGTTCTGTCTGTCTCAAATACGGAAGCATCTTTTTGTATGTATTTCTAGAATAATGTGTCAAAAGACAATACCTTCTATTCCTTTCAAGCCAGAAAAACTTCTTTGAGCTCCATTTCAGACTATAGCTCTCGGCGTGATATATCGTAGCAAGTGGAACATAATATGATCTTATTCCTAATTGAGCAGCCCTCCAACCCAAATCAAGATCATCGTGATACAAAAACAAAAATGAATCAAACAATCCAATTTTTTTTATAACTTGTTGCGAAGTAAAAAGGCAGGTACCTGAAGCATATCCTATTCGTTCTATTTCCTTTTGCTGATGGATATCAGGAATTCCTTTATCTCTTGCAAATCCAAACCCAAAAAGATGTATCATGTTACCAGTGCTTTGCAAAATATTTTCCTCATACAATGAAATTATCTTTGGCTGATAGAGTCCCTCACCATGTTTTCTGTAAGCCGAAATAAGCTCTATTATCCAATTGTGATCTACTGTAGTGTCTGGATTGAGAATTACAATAAACTCTCCACTAGCCTCTCGTATCCCAACATTATTTCCTTCACAATATCCTAAATTTTGTTTGTTTTCAATTAATTTGATCTTGTCAAATTTTTCCTTGCATTTTTTGTGACTTTGGTCTTTTGATGCATTATCGACAACAATTACTTCTATGTTATCATATGCTGTTCTGAAAACTGATTCTAAACAATTAAGCAACAATTCTCCTGCATTATAATTTAAAATTATGATGCTTACTTTAGGATTAAACAATTTGTCTATCAATTCACAACTAGAGAGAAATCTTCGTTCCCTCTCCCAACAAAAACACTTTGTTTGGAGAACTTGATCTTGTAATTTCAGAATTAAACGCAATTATGCTGTCTTTGATGATAAAATCCCCATCAATAGTACAACTTGACATGATTATTGAGTTTTCAATATGACAATTAGACAGCTTTGTGTTATCCCCTATACTTGTATTGGACCCAATGTTGGCATTAGGGCCAATCTGACAGTCCTTACCAATTATTACGGGGCCAGTTAACTTGGAACCGTTTTTGATTGTGGTTCCAGAGCCAATCATGACATTTCCAGTTATGATTACATCCTCTTCTTCTTTACCTTCAAAATATGGCTTCATATCACTTAGTATGACCTGATTCGCGTGTATGATATCCTGTGGAGTACCAGTATCTTTCCAGTAATCTGTTACCATATTGTAAATTATCTTGTATTCCTCTTGTAAGAGCATTTGAAGTGCATCTGTTATCTCATATTCATTTCTCCACGATGGTTTTAGTCTATCAATGATATCAAATATTGTGGGTGTAAGAAGATAGATACCAGTCACCGCAAGATTTGTTGGAGGATCTTTTGGCTTTTCTATTATTTTTTTTATGACACCATCTTTGATATCAGCTATTCCAAATTGTGTAGGATTGCTCACTTCGCATAGCAAAATTGATGCACTAGCATCCGAGTCTTTGAATCTTTGGATATACTCCGTAATACTTTTTTTAAGAATATTGTCTCCTAAAAATACGACAAACTTTTCACCATTTACAAATTCTTTACAAAGTCTTATTGCCTGTGCAATTCCACGTGGTGCGTCTTGAGAAATATATGTTAATTTTACACCAAATCTTTCACCATTACCGTAATATTCTTGGACTTTGTTTGAACCAGTACCACCAATAATTATCGCAATATCTGTGATGCCTGCATCTTTTAATGACTCTAGACAATACTGTGACATTGGTTTGTTTGCAATTGGCAGTAATTGTTTCGGACCAGTATGTGTAAGTGGCCTTAATCTGGTGCCGTGGCCGCCATGTAAAATTATTCCTTTCAATTAATCAATTCGTTCTTATTTTTTATTATCTTATCTAGTTTTCCAAGGTATTGTAAACGCCTCATTTTTGATGTGCCTGCGCCATTCTTTGTTTTGTTGGTACCACTCTATAGTTTGCTCTAAACCATCTTCAAATTTGTGAATAGGCCGCCATGATAACTTCCTTCGTATTTTGTTTGAATTGAGACTGTATCTAAAATCATGACCTGGCCTATCTGAAGTAAACTCGATCAGGTTCTCTGATTTTTCCATTATCTTCAAAATTTTTTTCACAATTTTCAGATTATCTGCTTCATTGTTTGCAGAGATATTGTAAGATTCACCTCTTTTCCCTTCAAATAAAACCCTGAAAATCGCATCACAATGATCTTGAACAAAAATCCAATCTCTAATATTTTTTCCAGTTCCATAAATTGGGATTTTTTTATTTTGTTCTGCTAGCAGTATTGTTTTTGGAATGAGTTTTTCAGGTGATTGTCTTGGGCCATAATTGTTAGTACATCGTGTTGTTATTACATCCGAATCATATGTGATGAAATACGAATTTACAAGATTCTCAGCTGCTGCCTTTGACGCGGCGTATGGGCTTGATGGATTGTATGGATATCTTTCTGTAGCGTTGGCTGATTTGAGGCTACCAAAAACTTCATCCGTGGATATTTGAATTAGTTTTTTCCTATGCCTTCGTACTGCTTCTAGTAATGTGTATGTTCCGTAGATATTTGAATCAATAAATGGTTGAGGATCAGAAATGCTTCTATCTACATGAGATTCTGCAGCAAAGTTGACTATTGCATCTATGTCTGAGGCAAGTTTATCAACTAGTTTTTTGTTGGTGATATTTCCCTTAATGTATCTGTATCTAGCATTGTTTTTTACTTGTTTTAGATTCTGTACATTTGAGCCTGGTAAACCAGCATCAATATTTGTTATTCTGAGTTTTGGATTTCTTAATGCATGTAGGATAAAATTACTACCAATAAAACCTAGGCCGCCAGTAACGAGAATCTTCACAGATACAACTCCATGTTCTTTACAATAAATGAATATTTGTATATCTTGTGTAGGATTGGTAGTGAATTTTTATATCATGTTTAATTTGTACAATTGTGCAAGATAATACGATTCAATACATCAAGCTAGAAAAACATGACACTAAGGACATACATGATGGTCACATCAATGGATCTCTAACTGTGATCTGGAGAGATTGGGATAAACCACTTGGAGTTGAACCAAAAATGGTCTATGTTTCATCAGTAAATCCGAGAGAGATTAAAGGACCCCATCTTCACACAAAAAGAGACAGCTATTTTGTGTGCATTAGAGGTAAAGTTGTATTCATTGCAAAAGACATGGATGGAAAATATCATGAAATTGAGTCTAGTGAAGATGAGCCTGTCTTGATACAAATACCAAAAAATTATCCTTCAGCACACATCAATGTATCTGATAAAATAGCTACAGTACTCACATTGGCAAATCCTGCATGGAGGCCAAATGATAATGAAATGGTAAATGTTGATTTTGATGATTATGATTGGAAAAAATGGAAAATATAACCAAGTTTTCCAAAATTATCTATTAAAGAACCGTATTTTGTTATGATGATGTGTTTATAGTTAATTTCGCTCTCGGACAACACTTACTGTTGAATAGAGTATTATGGATGTCATGATACAGAGTGTTCCTAGTATTAAACCTCCAATTCCGATTAGTGCAACATTTGTGATAATTTGTCTACTTTCAGAAAAAATCTGTAAAGTCCATACTGTAAAAAAAATTCCTATGCTAAATAAGATGAAGCCTGGAATGCCGTAAAAAGATAATGGCCTCTCTATTGACACATATTTCATAGTGCTTAGAATCACTGATGTTCCATGAGTCACTGGATTGTGAGTTGAAGTATCGCCTTCATATAGAATAACAATTGGAACTTCAATTATTCTAAAATTCATCTTTTTTGCCTTTATTAATATCTCAGTTGAAATTCCCATTCCAAAATCTGATGGATTGATCTCTTCTAACACTTTATTATTGTAAGCTCTGAATCCACTTTGAGAATCAGATATTTTCAAACCAGTAGCAACATTGGCAAGATTGGTGATTATTTTTATTCCAGCCTTTCTATATTTTGGCACATTAGAATCATTATGTAAAAAACGTGAGCCAATAACTATGTCTGCACTTTTTTCTTTTAAAGGTTGTAAAACCAAATCAATGTCTTCTATTCTATGTTGACCATCTGCATCAAATGTTACAAGTGCATCTATTTTTAATTCACGAGCTTTTAGAAAAATCGATCTTATTGCTGCTCCATAACCAGAATTTTTTTTATGTGTAATTACAGTTGCACCTAATTCGTTTGCAATACTTCCTGTTAAATCTGATGAACCGTCATCACAAACTATGATGGTTTCATATTTTTTCTTTAATTTTAAAATTATTGCTGCTATTGATTTTTCTTCATTATATGCAGGAATTCCAATTGCAATATTCAATTATTTTCATTTTTATTGATCGCTATTAAAATTAATCCATAGATTAACGCATATACGGTTTCTAAAATCAATAATCACACTGCTTGTATTTTCTGCATCATTATAATAGAGATTTATCTGTAAAAATCAAAAATTCCTATCAAGATAAATCTTATTTAACAATTGTAAAATTCTTATAAAAAACAAATTATAAACACCATCAGATCTCTTTATAGCAATTTTGGTGCATACAATAATTTTACATAAAACTAATTTACCAATACCTATCTTGCCCACATACAATTCTTTTACACATTCTTAATAATTCAGAGATAATCCCAAATTCTGAAGTTATATTCAGTTTCGTAAAATACCCGCAATTCCTTAAAAATTCTTTTACTCCTAAATTTTTTATGAACCAGATTGTAAATGGAAAATTGATAAATAAAATATCCATCGAACTAAAACCAATTTTTTTCATATATTGAATAGTTGATGTTGATTTAACACTGACTTCTTTATAGATAAACGCATCACTGACAACCTCTAAATCTCCTTCTTTTATTACATTCAAGATACATGCTAGAGCCCATCGCCACATTCGATTATTTTTATAATTTTCAAAAGTATTGGCCTTTTGTATTTTATCTGTTCTATAAACACCATAAATAATTCCACCCATATTATAATTTAAATAAAATTTTATTTTTTCTCTTATGTCGCCATTAATGGGGTGTACATATTGAAATTTCTTGGAGTTTTCTATAACTACAATTTCTATCTTATTTGTTAATGGATCTTTAATTCTATTAAACATCTTCATTTCTCCTATGCTGCCAACAACATTTTCATTATTTTCTAAGACATCGATATTTTTTTCTAAAAAGCTATGACTCCAAATATCATCCACTGCAGCCCATACGAAATATTTTGTTTCAGCTTTTTCTAAAAGAAAATTGAAATTCCAATAAGGTCCTCTATTTTTCTCATGACGAAAATAAATGATCTTCTTATCGATTTTAGAAATCTTTTCACAAATTTCCTGTGTTTTGTCATTAGAACCATTATCTGAAATCATCAAGATAAAATCTTGAAATGTTTGAGCAAGTATCTGTTCTATTCTTTCTTTTACAATTTCTTCTCCATTATAGACTAGTAGCCCTATGGTAAGTTTGGTTCTTTTATTATAAGGCAAATTCATAATACCGATATTATTAGATCTGTATTATAAAACCCAGAGTAAAAATTACTACCAGATTAATTTTATTTTAAATTTTAGGCAGAAACATGTTAGAATTACATTTATTCTGTGAAATGATCTAGTCACACCATACAATCATCTATAAATTCAAGTCTTTCTAATGCTATTCATATTTTTCAATCCTTCCTCAACTCCGCTCATACTAATCCCAAATTTTTGAAGTAACTTGTGATTAACAAGCTTAACGTTTGATCTTTTCGCAGGCAAATTCAATTCATCTGAATTAATAGGTTTGATTAATTCTTGATTTAAACCAAAAATTCTTGCAGTTTCAAGTGCCCATTCATATCTATTAATAAAATCTGAACCTACTACATGAAAAATTCCATCTGCTTTATCACATAATTCAAAAACAACACGTACAAAATCTGGTACGTAAGTAGGAGTGTTATGCCAGTCAACTACCTCGTTTAATGTCTTTTGTGAGCCTAATGTTTCTAAAACCCTTAACACTGAATTAGTATGCTGCCACTTCTCTATCCAACAGTATGGCTGATCTGTACGTAAGATCAAATATGGCAAGCCTGATGTTTTTACGTATTCTTCACCTTTAGCTTTCGTTACTCCATAATGCGAGAGAGGCGAAACGCATTCATTCTCTTCATACTCTTTTTTTCTGCCATCAAATACCGCGGAAGTTGAAATGTAAATTATTTTACTTCTCGAAATTGTTGCTCCCTCGATGACATTTTTGATACCGTTTACATTGACAAGATCTGCTAAATCTCTGTTGATCTCACACAAATCAACATTGGTAATGGCAGTGGTGTGAACTATGATATCTGGTTTCATATCAGAAATAAATTTCACTGTTGGTGTTTTCTCTGTTATATCTAAATAATACCCGCCGTCTATTGGAAGATGGTTTTTTAAATAAGTAAACTTGATGTCAATGTTTTTTTCTTTAAAATATCTGACTAATTTGGACCCTATTACCCCAGTTCCTCCAACTATTAACACTCTCAATAATTGATAATTACTCAATGAATTGATAATCTTAGCGTATTTTAAGAATCGTAACTATTTGATACGTTTTAGATAACCGTCAGGCGCTGCAGTAATAGCTAACTTATTTGTAATCTCACTATCTATTCTGAATTGTCTATTATTTTTCAGAAATTCAATCAAAGCTGATTTGGGATTATTGAATTTTTTCCATGGGCGATTAGCAAAATAACGCTGTGGTAAATCTGCAACAACCGTATCAAAAACCACCAGATAACTATTCTTGGTTACGATTGGAGAGTAGAATTCCAATTCCTTTAACACATGATCATGTGTGTGATTTGAATCGAGAACAACCATGATGTTTTTTTTACCTCTAGCTGCACTATAGACATCTTTAACTGTCTTTTCGTCTATGGATGAACCTTCAATCATGTTTATTCTCTTGGATAGTGGATGTTTCTCAATCTCCTTTCTATTATGTGATCTTATGTCAACATCGATTCCTAATACGCTACCTTTGCCAATTAATTCTAGTAATGATGCAAAGAAAATCAATGATCCGCCCCTAGCTATTCCGGTCTCAATTATAAGATCGGGTTTGATATTCCATACAATCTCTTGCAATGCAACGATATCTTGTGGATATTGTATGATCGGACGACCGAGCCATCTAAAATGATAAGAATACTCATGCTTGTAAGTCTGTGAAAACCACTTTTTTGAAGTGGCTTTTACTTTTTTGTCTAATGCCATGATCTTTATTTTTCTCTGATTTCTTAACTCAAAATTCCTGTCATTCATTTTAATCACTTAAAATCGCCATAAGTCTGGTCTCTTTTAGAAATTATTGAGGGGTTTAAAGGCCAATCTATTTTAAATGACCCATCATCCCATCTTATTCCTCGAGCATGTTTTGGCATAAAAAATTCTGATATTTGATAAAAAACTTCCGTATTGTCTTCTAATGTTTGAAATCCGTGAGCAAATCCTTTTGGAACATAGATCATTCTGTATTCGTTCGCGTCAAGTTCAATCCCAATCCACTTCTTATATGTGGGTGATTCTGGCCGTATGTCAATTATCACATCAAACATTTTGCCTCTGACACAGCGAATGATCTTGTCCTCCTCATATGGCTTCTCTTGATAGTGAATGCCTCTAAGCGTTCCTCTTCTCTTATTGTAAGAAATACTGCATTGTACAATATTTGTGTTTAATCCAAGATTAGTAAATTCTTTGATATCCCAAACACGAGCAAAAAATCCTCGCTCGTCTTCAATCTTTTCCATGTCTATTACAAATACGTCTTTAAGCGAAGTTTCAGAAAAAATCATCAATAAATCTCCACTTTTGGTATGAATACAACAAATTTTCCATTCCATTCTTTAATGCGATTCATCTGTTGCATTATCTCATCTTTCAAATTCCATGGTAAAATAATTAGGTAATCTGGTTTGGTCTCAAAAACCATACTTGGATTCATGATTTGTATGTGAGTGCCTGGTAGAAACAGGCCTTGTTTGTGAGGGCTTTTATCAACAATATACTCAATAAACTCTTTACCAATTCCGCAATAATTTAACAATGTGTTTCCTTTTGCGGCAGCACCATAGCAAACTATCTTTTTATTTTCTTTTTTGGCATCATGAAAAAACTTTAGAATATCTTCTTTTATACAATTAATTCTGTTTGCAAAAGAAGAGTAAGTAAGAATGTCATCTAGTCCGTATTTTTTCTCTTTATCAATAATACTGTTGACGCTCTCTCTAATGGAAAACCTCTGGTTATCTGAATGTTTGAGATAAACTCTAAGTGATCCACCGTGAGTTGGAATCTCTTCTACATGAAAAATGGTCAGGCCATGCCTAGAAAATATCCTTTCTAACGAAAGAAGTGAAAAATAGGAAAAATGTTCATGGTATATTGTATCAAATTGATTGAATCTGATTAAATTCAGCAAATGAGGAAATTCTACTGTTATTATTCCGTCTTCTTTCAACACCTGTTTCATGCCTGAAACAAAATCATTTAGATCCGGGACGTGAGCCAACACATTATTTGCTATTACCAAGTCTGCCTTCTGATTCCTAGATACCATGTGCATTGCAGTATCTACTCCGAAAAATTTTACTAACGTAGGTATGCCGCGTTCTTGAGCAATTTTAGCTACATTAGCAGCTGGTTCTATTCCTAAGACAGGAATGTTCCTATCTCTAAAATATTGTAATAGATACCCATCGTTACTTGCAATCTCTATCACAAAACTTTTGTCATTAAAACTAAATTCTTCTATAACTGAATTCACATAATTCTCTGAATGCTTTAACCATGTATTAGAAAACGATGAAAAATAGGCATAATTAGTAAATATGTTTTCTGGCCTTTCGAATTCTGGAACCTGAACCAAAAAACATTTGGAACAGAGATATGCAACAAGTGGGTATTTCGGTTCTTTTTTTTCAAGCATGTTGCTTTTTAAAAAAGAATTTGCAAGTGACACCACCCCAAGATCTGCAAAAACCTCTGATAATGAGGATTTGCAAAATCTACAGATATTTTCCGTCATAACGTATTATAGCTGAATAAACCGATTAATTTGTTCTTGACTAAATTTTCTCATATCTAGACCATTTTTATAATGTCTATACCACTCCGCCGTCCAACTCAATGCTTCATCGAGATTCAATTTGGAAGACCATTTTAATCGAGAACTTGCCTTTGAACAGTTCAAGCTAAGATATGATGATTCATATGGTTTCGTGGCCGTATCATAACTGATCTCAATTTTTTCATCAAACAAATCCATCATTTTTGTAACTAACCAGTCTACAGGCTTGATTTCGTTACGAGTCGGACCAAAATTCCACGCCTCTGCAAACTCTGGGCCATTTCGCCAAAGATTCTCTATTAGAATAGTGTAACCATTAATTACATCAAGCACATATTGCCAAGGTCTTGTTGCGTTAGGATAACGTATCAGTATTTGTTTTTTCCCAATCAAGCTTCTTACGATATCTGGTATTAGTCTATCAACTCCCCAATCTCCACCACCTATCACATTTCCGGCTCGAGCTGTCGCTACAGAAACACCATGTCTGTTAAATTCCTGTACGTTAAAAAAAGAATTTCTAAATGCTGACGTGACCAGCTCCGCACATCCTTTGCTGCTACTATACGGATCAAATCCTCCCATCGCATCTGTCTCTACATAACTATGTGACAGGTTACTTGACTCATAACATTTATCGCTTGTAACATTCAGGATTGTCTTTACGGTTTTAGTATTTCGAACAGCCTCTAAGACATTTACAGTTCCCATCACATTTGTTGCAAATGTTTCTGTGGGGTTCTTGTAAGACTGGCGAAGAATTGCTTGGGCCGCCATATGAATGATTATTTGCGGCTTGAATTTCTGAATTGTCCTCTCAAGTATATTGTAGTCACAAACATCTCCAAAAATTGAAGTCATTCCACTATCGACTTTAGCAATTTCAAAAAGACTGGGATTTGTAGGTATATCTTTAGAAAAACCTATCACTGTAGCGCCTAATTTTTGAAGCCAAAGTGACATCCAGCTTCCCTTGAAGCCAGTGTGGCCGGTAAGTAGAACTATTTTATCGTTCCAAAACTGTGAACTCATTACCAAACTTTCCAAGGAGCCTTTCTGGAATTCCACAAATTTTCCAAGTGATTCTTCTCGCGTAGGGTGTCAATGGGATACCAAAATCCGTCATGTTTGAAGGCCGCCAATTGATTTTTTCTAGATAGGTTTTCCATGGGATCTTTCTCCCACACAACAGAGTCATTCTTTATATAATCAAAAACATCGGATTCGAGAACAAAAAATCCGCCATTTATCCAAGCTCCATCACCAGGAGGTTTTTCCTCAAAACTGACGACATGATCATTTTTGATACTTAATTTGCCAAATCTTCCAGGCTGTTGAACTGCAGTGACAGTAGACATTTTCTTTTTGGCACGATGAAATTTTATCAACTTTGAAAAATTGATATCACTTAGGCCGTCTCCATAAGTAAAACAAAATGTGCTTTCGTCTACATATTTCTGGACTCGCTTGAGACGGCCGCCTGTCATAGTGTCAAGACCAGTATCAATTAAAGTAACTCTCCACGGCTCTGCAAATTTTTCATGTACTTCCATCTTGTTCTTCTTTATGTCAAAAGTCACATCAGATTTATGAAGAAAATAATTCGCAAAATATTCCTTTATCATGTATCCTTTGTAGCCACAGCAAATTATGAATTCATTTATGTCGTACGTAGAATACATCTTCATTATGTGCCATAGAATAGGCATACCACCAATCTCTATCATAGGTTTTGGCCTGAGAATTGTTTCTTCACTAATCCTAGTTCCATATCCTCCGGCTAGTATCACTGCTTTCATTTTTTAAATTCTGATTTTATAGAAAATTTTATAGTTAATTAAGAATTACTGTTTTTAAACAAATTCTTCCATTAAATCAACCAAGGAATCAACAGCTTTATCGTTGTTCAAATTCTCTAAAGCATATTTTCTTCCAGCATTTGCTATTTTCTCCCATTTTGGATCATCTGGGTTTCTAAGAAATTCTTTAAATTTCTCTTCATAGTTGTCCTCGTTTATGAAAATCGCTGTTTCCTCATCAGTATATCCTAAATATTCTCCACCATTCTTCTTAGTGATTTCCATAAACGTTAAACATCCGGCAGCAGGAATCTCCCAATATTTTATAGTCGGACCAAATGTTGTCGCCGCAATTGCAGCCTGATATTTTTGTAAAAGTAATGGATACTTGTCACCTATGAATTCGTGCTGTAAAGTAGATGTATAGTCAACATATGGCAGTTTATTGCACTTTGTTCTTAGCCTATATTCATAATACGGATTTCCGTGGACAGGTTTGAACAAATTCATGGCTCTTGAATATAAACTGGTATTGCCAATTGCGCCGGAATTTAAAATTCTATTTTTAATCCTGTCTTTGAATGGAATAACATTTTGATACAGTGATGGTTCTAATCCATATATCACAGTTTTATACTTGAAATTTTTTGGATAAAACTGATAAAATAATTCCTTTGTATTAAATCCGAAATAATGATTGATCTTATATTTTTCGTGATAACTGATGGTGTCATATTTTTGTGCTGCATGAAAATCACCACATCTTGCTATTACTGGAATATCTAATTCATTAATTCCAATTAATTCATCCGGCGAGCCACCATTCCAATTTTCATATAGTAAAATAATGTCAAATTTATTTTTTAGTCCCCTGACATCCATTTTGTTTTCAGTCGGAAAATAAGTTACATCAATACGAGAATTGCGTTTTAGTGCATCCATGAAAAAATGATAATATGTAGTGTCGTAGTTAGTTGGTGATAACAATGGATTTGATTTTTTATAGAGAAATGCAACTCTGATTTTTTCATCCATAAAAATTAGATAACACGCACACATTTAATATATTAATTTTTCAAGAATTTCAATCAAAGAATTCTAACACACCTTGAGGTTTAACATATCTGGGCTTTTGTTTAAATTGTTTATATGTGAAATTAGACATCATTACTGTCTTTTAATGAATTAAATAATTCAAAATCCACTTTGAATATCTTGACATGATATTCTAAATTGTCATCTTTTGAGTCGTATACCTTTTTCAGAAATTGATATTTTGTTTCATCATAGAAAACCTCATTGAGAAATTCAGGCCTGTCTTTTTTCCCATCCAGTACCAAATGAGTAATTTTCCCTCTTGTTGAGTCTTGCAAAAACGAATCCAATGTTTTAAAATTAGTTGGATCTTTGATTGTAACCTGACGTGGATGATGTAGCTCATCTCGCGTGTATTCTTTTTTTACTCTATCCATATTTTTAAAAAATGTTTTATACTCTGACCATGTTTTTGGCACATCCAAACTTACGGCGTATTGACTTTCAGGATAATAATCGTTGATTATCTTGGTATTCTCAACGACATGCCTTGCAATTAATGCGGATTCTCTTTCATGACTATTGTCAAATTTGAAACCGCTAAACAAAATACTTGTTGCAATTATGACTATGAAACAAATCACAAATACGCTTTTCCTAACATGTAGTTTTTCTATAAATAATTTTAGTGAGTAAGTTGCAAAAATACAAAAAAATGGAAAAAGAAAATAAAGATATTTTGTCTCTAGTAATGGATATGAATAAGCGTAAAGTGCTGGAATTGCCATTATTATCGTTATAATAATTATCGTTAACTTGTCCATTGTTAAGTTTCTAAAAAATGAGATAAACCCAAGTGGAACAAGTAGTATGAACATTGGAATTAACACCCAACCCAAATATTTTACAAAATATTCTAAGCTTGTTTGCATTAATTTGATTGGGTTATTGTTTTTTGATTCTAAATTTTCATTAATGTCTTTTTCAGTATCTGAAGGATCTTCATTAAATGAAAAAAACATATTGCTTGTTTTGTATGTCTTTACAAATATCGAATCATACATTCCTACTTGTTCTTGATGTATCATTAATGGAGTTAAAACCAAGACATATAGTAATAATGCAACAATGTATTTTGGAATAATCAGTTTCTCATTTCTATGTCTAAGTATGTATGCTATGGAAATTCCAATAAACAAAAACAGCCCTTCCGGCCTAATGTATGTCGAAAGACCAGCTGCTAAAAATGACAAATAAACGATCTTCGTGTTTTTATTTAATGATAACAATGCTGTAATAACAATACAAAATATGAATAATGGTTCAGTACCACCTAGAATTGAATTTTGAATCAACCGTGGCTCAACTGCAAATAATACAACTCCTAACAAGCTATATTTTTTCTCAAAAAATTTTTTTATAAGAAAATATAATGGAAATATCGTAACACTGGAAATGATAATTGTTGCTATTTTTTGTAATTGCATGTATGATTCTGTGTCATCAAAATTAAAAAATGAAAATAATCCTGAAAGAACAAATGACCATCCTGGCTTTGCTATATCGTAATTTTCAGGCAATTTTCCAATCGTATGAATATCTGCAGCATATGAAAAAGAATCCACAGCATCCAAGCTAATGGGGATTGTTTCATCAAAATACTCTAATCTAAAAAATAATCCAATAATCAGTATGCCGCATAACAGATAAACTGAAATTTTTGAAGAAAAAACTGTATTTCTGACAGAATTAGGATTAGTGTCTCTCTTCATATTTTATAACTCTCAAAATAGAATCACGCATAATAATTATTAGATTAATCTTTTTGATTTTTCTAATTATTGCATACGATGAATGATTGTTTCTCGATAAATGACGTGGCTGATTTCTGGGTAGCCTATAAATAATAATGGTTATTACCAGTTTTTCTATAAATGAATGATAAAATAATTTTTTGGCTTGATAAAGATCTAAAACAATACTGTCTTTGTTATTATTTACAAAAGGAAATGGATGCCGACTTCTATGCAATTGTCGACACAACAAACAAGACTAAGTCATTTTTTGAAAACCAAAACCTGGTAAATTTCAAAAAGACATGGTATTATCACGACAACGTAATGCCAATTAAAAAACCAAATGTAGAATATCTAGCCTCATTTGAGGAAAAGTATGGCATAGAACTTTGGAAATTGGCCGTAAATGATAGAATTTTTTATCGATTTAATGACTTTTACAAATTTTCCAAAAATGAAATCTTATCTATATTAGAAAATGAATGTAGATTCTTTGAGCATATTCTAGATGATATACAACCAAATTATGTCATAATGCATGAACCATACTCTCATCAAGATGAACTTTTTTACGAGTTATGTAAAGTCAAAGGAATCAAAGTATTGGCGTCTTTCTTTTCAACGTTGGGTTACAGATGTGAAATCTCGCAGACTGTTCATTTTATGGATGAATTCAAAAACATTGAGACCAAATCCAATCCTCGAGGTTTTGATGAATTAATAAATTACTTGGAATCATTCAATCTTTCGGCTAAAATTAAAAAACAGAATATAGACCCCTTTGGCAATAAAGTGAATATACTAAACGCTGCAATAGATTATCTGTTCCGGACAAAAAACGAAAACCAAAAAACACACTATACTTATTTCGGCCGTTCTAAGTTGCGAGTTCTTCTAAACTCAATCAATGGTGCACTTAAGACTAAATGGCGTTGGCATTACCTAAACAAAAAACTCATTAAAAATGTGGATTATGGCCAAAAATTCGTTTATTATCCATTACATATTGAACAGGAACGCTCTACTCTGATAGCAACACCATTTTACACAAACGATATAGAGTTTATTCGAAATATTGTAAAATCACTGCCCATTAATTATACGCTATATGTAAAAGAGCATCCAAGCCAATTTACAAGACATTGGAGAAGCAAAAAAATCTATGATGAGATTGCCAGCATACCTAATGTTTACCTTATTCATCCTCATGTATCGTCGCTGGATTTAGTGAAAAACTCGTCGCTTGTAATCACACTGAGTGGAACTGTGGCAATCGAAGCTGCGTTCCATCAAAAGCCCTCAATAACCTGCGCAGATTTTGATTATACATTTTTACCATCTGTTGAACGAATTGGCCGAATTGAAGACTTACCAAAACTCATTAGAAAAAGTCTGAAAAAGAAAATAACCTCAGATGAACTAGACGCGTATGTTTCTCTTGTTGAAAAAAATACATTTGAATTTGATGGCACGGACTTTGATAAGAAATCAACAAAAAAATTTTTTCATGGGGGGCGTCTCGCAGACGTTCATATCTCCAATCAAATGATGAAAGAATTTTTAGATGAGAACGCATCTGTTTTGAGAGTTCTTGCAAGCGAACACCTTAAAAAAATTAATTACTTTAAAAATCAAACTCAAAATTAATTACTTGATCTAATTCATCGATCTGTTGTGAAGGGATCTATTGAATTCTATCTTATTATCACTACGATAGTGAAATAGTATAAACAATAGAGAACTTTATCAGGCAATGTAAAATTTTTATTAATTGATATGGGACTATTTGGCAATAGTAATCTTCTAAAAAATATTGGTTCAATTGGATTAGTAAATATTGTAGGATCTCTGATCTCTGCGTTTTTTTGGATTTACCTTGCTGGATTGATGGGTTCTGAACAATATGGCTTATTGGCATACTATCTCTCTATTGCTGGTATATTTACATCCGTTTCTTTAATTGGAGGCCCTATGGTAATCACTGTTTTTACTGCAAAAAAAATTCCACTAACATCTACAATATGTTTGATATCTATTTCGACAAGTATATTGTGTAGTGTTATTCTTTATTTTGTTTTAAATAATGTTGGGATTAGCGTTTATGTCATCGGAGCTATAATCTACAATCTCTCAGTATCTGAATTATTAGGAAGAAAATTCTACAAAACATATTCAATATATTTTATTTTACAAAAAACACTCTTTGTCGTATTTTCATTAATACTCTATTATGTTATGGGCCCAAGTGGCGTTTTAGTCGGTACCGGTCTGTCATTTTTGCTTTTTACAACAAGGGTCTATAGATCTTTTAGAGATGCAAGAATAAACTTTCAATTATTAAAGACAAAATGGAGCTTTATTGCAAATAATTTTGTATTAGATCTAAGCTACGTCGTAAATGGTCAAATTGATAAATTGTTTATTGGCCCTATGTTTGGATTTATGACTCTTGGAAATTACTATTTAGGAATTCAAGTTCTTAACATGTTAGCAATTATCCCAGAATCAATACGAAAGTATACTCTACCAGAAGATTCCAGTGGAGCTAATACCAAAAAAATAAAAGTCATAACCGTATTTTTTTCTGGTTTCTTGGCATTAATAGGAATATTTATTGTTCCACAAATATTTCCTATTATTTTTCCAGCATATACTGAATCATTAGATCTAATTCCTATTATTTCTATTTCAATTATACCTACCACCATATCAACTATGTACATCTCGCATTTTCTAGCTAAGGAACAGAGTTTCTACATTCTGATTACAAGCATTGTTTCAATAATTACGATGGTATTGGGAATTTTTACGCTTGGATCGTTGTTTGGAATAATTGGTTTAGCATTCTCGCTAGTTTTGTCTGATGTATCTAGAGCAATTATGTTGTCTATGATACATCTTTATCAAAAAAGAGCACTGTCTAAATTTTGATCAAACAATTTACAACAAGGAAATAAATACTTGAATTATTTTTAATGTTTAATGCGGTATTGTAAAAAATGTTTATACCCTGATACTAAACCACAATTACAATTTGATAAAAATGGTGTTTGTAGCGCGTGCGTGAATAATCTACTGAAAGAAAATATAGACTGGGATAAAAAAAGAGAAGTTTTTTTACGAATTATTGAAAAATACCGAAGTAAAAACGGAAGCAACTATGATTGTATAATTCCAGTTAGCGGAGGTAAGGATTCAACTTTTCAAACATACACGATGAAAGAAACATTTGGCTTGAATCCATTGGTGGTAAATTTTCATCCCCTTGATCAAACTGAGATCGGAAAGAAAAATTTGGAAAACTTGAAAAAATTAGATGTCGATTGTATTGAATTTTCTCCAAAACCCAAGATATATTCAAAACTCGCAAAATTTGGGCTAACTGAACTAGGTGATTTTCAATGGCCAGAACATATTGGAATTTTCACAGTGCCTGTACAAATAGCAGTTAAATATAAAATTCCGTTAATCATATGGGGAGAAAACCCCCAATTTGAATACGGTGCATTGACCAATATTGATGAAGAAACTATTCTAGATAAACAATGGACTGAAAAACATGGTGGATATTTTCTTGATAAAATTACTCCACAAGATATGACAAAATATGGATTTGAAATGAAAGACCTGAAACCGTATCTCTATCCGTCCGATGAGGAGATTAAGGAGGTTGGTGTAACGGGAGTTTTTCTTGGCTCTTATATCAAATGGGATATCTTCAAACAACTAGATTTGGTAAAAAAATTAGGTTTTTCAGAAAACAACGAGGATAAAGAAGGAACTTATCTGAGGTGGGAAAACCTCGATGTATATTTTACGGTTTTTCACGACTATTTTAAATTCTTAAAATACGGATTTGGACGAGCCACTGATCATGCCTCAATAGAGATACGATATGGTAGAATTACAAGAGAGCAAGGTATTGAATTAGTTAAAAAACATGAAGGTAAGATACCACGAAAATATCTCAAAGAGTTTTTGCAGTCTGCAGAAATTACAGAAAATGAATTTCATAAAATATGTGATAAATTTACTAACAAAGATATATTTTTGACCAATAATGATGGAACTATATCTAAAGATAGCGAAAATAATCCTATCTTAAGAAATCCGATTCAATGATTTTATCAATCTGATAATATATCCTAATTAATTCGAAGCATCCAAATCCACAAATTGTTTTTGGATTGGGGTTTTCCAGATTTTTGGATCAGAAACAATATTGAAAAAGTGTTGACTACTTTTTCCATCTCCAAAATAACTACATTTCTCAATTTTTTTATTCTCTACTTCAATAATGGCATTCAAGATTTGATCTCTTACACTATCGACATTTATTATGTTGGTACTTTTTGTCCTGTTTTTCTGTCTAGTTCCTATGTTTATTGTAGGGATTCCATAAACTTCGGATTCTTTTATTCCTGCACTGGAATTGCCGATTAGAAATTTGGATTTTTTTAACATTGTTAAAAAATATTCAAACCTGACAGAAGGTAATATCTTAAAGTTTTTCATATTCTTAAGACGTTCATACTCTTTTAAAATTATGTCTGAGCCTGCATCATTGTTTGGATATATGACAACATAATTCTTTTTAGATTCAATTAGTGCGCTTACCACCTCTCTAATTTGATGTGCAAGAGTTTCTAACTCAGTTGTTATGGGATGAAAGATAAACGTTGCATAGTTGTCGTATGATATATCGTAATGATCTTTAACTTCTTTTATGTCGGGTAAATCATCGCCATACATTATATCGATATCTGGAGAACCTATAACAAAAATACAACTTTCTGATTCTCCCATCTGAATTAATCGCTTCTTTGCCTCATCATTGGATACAAAATGGATATGTGAAAGCTTAGTAACAGCATGTCTGATTAATTCATCAAGTGTTCCTGATAATTCGCCTCCTTCAATATGGGATACTAGAATGTTGTTAAATGAACCCGTTATAGCTCCTGCTAACGCTTCAATCCTATCTCCATGTATTACTATCATATCGGGATGAATCTCTTTTATAAAATTACTAAATCCAGTAACAGTGTTTGATAAAATTATGTCTGGTTCAGTAGTGTTAGTCTGATTCATGTAAATGAATATGTGTTTGTAGCCGAGTTTTTTTATTTCAGTAAAAGTTGCACCATATTTTGACAGAGTATGCATACCAGTGACAAAAATATAACAATCAAAATCTTTAGAGGCCTCTACTATGTTAATCAGTGGTTTTAATTTACCAAAATCTGCTCTAGTTCCAGTTAAAAACACAATTTTTCTTTTATTCAATCATATTCCACCATAACTGTGTATCTTTTTTAATATCGGTTGAAGCTTTTCGGTTCAATATGTCGAAATAATGTTTTGCTTTGATTTCACCTGTGCCTGGTCTTTTTACCCAAATGTTTTTTTCAGACAATTTCTCGCCTTTTTTTATATCCGAAATTGTAACTACTGAAGCGTATGCAAAATCTATTGTTGGTTTCTCTTCTTGTAGAATGGTTTTACTCCCCCCAAGTGCGTGATAAATTGCCTTGCTACCAAGTATCAAATCGTGTAATTCAAGGGGATCAATGGATATTGGTATATCTGGTCCTGGCCAACTTTTGTTAGACGTGAAATGTTTCTCCAAAATGCGTGCACCAAGAGGAATTGCTGCAAAACAAGTATAGTTTCCAATAGAATGATCGCTTAGTCCTATTATCGCGTTTGGAAATTTTTCTTTAAGTTCGGTCATGGCACCTAATCTGACTTTCTCATATGGTGTTGGATACATTGATGTCACATGAAGTAATGCATATTCAATACCGGATGTCTCTAAAATCTTAACACTTTCTGAAATACTTTGAATATCGTTCATGCCGGTGCTTAGAATTACTGGTTTCCCAAATGACGCAATGTGTTTGAGTAATGGATAATTGTTACATTCCCCAGATCCAATTTTGTAGGCACAAACATTCATTTCTTCCAAGCGATTTGCAGCTGCTCTGGAAAATGGCGTGCTGAGGTATATCATATTCAATTGTTCAGTGTATTTTTTCAGTTCAATTTCTTCCTGTTCAGTTAAGGAACATCTTTTCATGATCTCCCAAATTGATTCTTTTGCATTTGCAGGAATGACGTCATTTTTTATCATTTCATCCTCAATAACATGACATTGAAATTTTACACACTCTGCACCTTGTTGATGTGCATCAGTAATCATTTGTTTGGCTTTCTGAAAATCACCTTCGTGATTAATCCCGATCTCAGCTATCACTATTGGTTCGTAATCTTCACCAACGAGTCGTCCACACAGATTTAGTTTGTTGTTCATGTATTTGTTTTGGCCCGTAATTTATTCAAGTATTATTTTTTTTCCTTTTTTGCTGCTTTGCTCTATGATATCCATTGTCTTTAAGGTTTTTAGCTCATCATTCATCGAATATGGGTATTTCTTCTCTTTCTTTATGGCATTCAAAACAGCTCTCATTTCATCTTCATATAGTGCCTCTGGAGGAGTACTCCCAACATATCCCTTTGCCACCGAACCCATGTTTAATTTCAACTCTTTCCAATTCTTCCCTCTGTTGATTTTTATCGTACCCTCAACAAAATTGCATAGTATAGTACCTTTTTCACCAATGATCTTAGTCTCACGAAATGAAGGTATTGATACAACATCAATATTTAGAGTACAAAATATTTTATTTTTAAACTCAATAAGAATTTGATAAAAATCGTCAATATCTGCATCCAGTTTTGAAACTTTCCCGATATTTGCATAGACTGATTTTATGTCCGAGAATAAATACGTCAACCAGAATAATTCAAACGGTAGTAATTCTCTTGCACCGCCAGTTTCTCTTTTTGATACAAAAAATTTCCTGTAATCTTCCCAAGGGTGCCAATTAGGTAAATACTGGCCAATATGTTGCTGTATCAACAAGACATTTCCGATCGTATTCTTATCAAGTAACTGTTTTGCTTTTTTTACGACGGGGTGGAATCGAAGCGTACATGACGGTAATCCTACAATAGACTTTCCACGCATCTTGTGTATTATCTGTTCTATGTCCTTTGAAAACATATTAAGCTCGGTAAAAAAATTAACGTTTTTCTCTATTGCTACTTTAGCGTATTTGAGATGTAGATCAGGAGGAGTGGAGATGATCATGAGACCAGGTTTTTTTTCAAATGCCTCATCTAATCGAGAAAATGTCTTAATGTGGTATTTTTTTGTGGTTTCATTCCGTCTGTCCTTTCTTGTGTCAAAGCCAATTATGTCTGATTGTCCCAGTTTCAACAGATTTCTTATTCTTCTTTTCCCCATTGAGCCAAGCCCAACTATTAAAATTCGCAATAATGAATTTTTTACTTAATTATACATATACTTATGGAGAATATCTGCAATATCTCTGGCCGGATAAATCATCCAACTATCCAAGATGTTTATTATAATGTTCATAATATGAAAACGACATGAAACCAATTTGTTTCATTGCCGCGAGAGGTGATTCCAAAGGAGTTCCAAAAAAAAATATACGATTATTGATCAATAAACCGCTTATTGCGCATACAATTGAAAAATCAATTGATTCAAAGATTTTTAGTCACGTAATAGTGTCAACTGAAGACGATGAGATAGCAAAAATATCAAAGCAATATGGAGCTGAAGTTCCATTTAGAAGACCGAGAAGGTTAGCCACTGATACTGCTGGGATGGGAGATGTAATGGTACATGGCATAACAAAACTTTGCTCACTTGGATATGATTTTGATACGTTCGTTAACCGCGATTGTACTGTTCCATTCATACGTAATTCTGATATCCAAGGCAGCATTAATCTGTTGAAAAGAGAAAAGTGTGATGTGGTATATGGGGTCTACGTCCAGCATTTTAATCCATATTTTAATATGATGGAATTAGGCCGAGACAAATTTTTAACATTTAGCAAGAAAATGAAAATTCGACCAAAAAGACGTCAAGATGCACCAAAAGTTTACCAATTAAATGGACTGTACACATACAATACAAAGAGATTCTTAAAATTCAAAAATCCATTCCTTCCAAAAGGACTTCCCTATGAAATTTCGCCTGAAACAGGTTTGATGATTGATACGGAATTGGAGTTCAGAATTGCTGAAATGATGTTAAAACAAAAACTTATCAAATAAACCTCAATTAATTTATAATTTCATGATTTTGTTTAATGATGATGATTTCTTTGTCGCAAATGCCACTTGAAGTGTTTTTAATGCGTCATTAACAGTATTCATAGTTGTTTTTTTGTTTCTAACGCAATTAATAAAATATGACAATTCTTGGATATACATTTCATTTCGTTCATAATTTTTCAGTTTTATTTTCCTAATCCATTTTCTCTTATCCGTATCGTACAAATGTACTTCGTTAGTCTCAGAATCCCAATATATTGTTCCCTTGGTGCCTATGACTTTACAGCTACGGAAATCAGGTTGTTGGAAGTAATCCAAATGAACTTCGGCTATGATATTTTTCTTAAATTTAAGTAAAATCGCCGAAAGATCTTCGACAGATATTTCTAGATCGCTAAATTTGCCTGTAAAGGAGAATACTTGGTCAACATTACCAAAAAACCAACATAGATAATCAATTTCATGAATGCATGTCAGGACTACGCCGCCTCCCAGTTTTTTTAGGGATGCATAGCTGGTACGATAATCCTCCCAAGGATGCCAGTTTGGTAAATATGAGCCACTCTCTACACGTACTGAAATAATTCTTCCAATTTCGTTATTCTGTATTTCTTTTTTAATTCCTTGTATGCATTTATGAAATCTTAAATTGCATCCAACCATCGTGATTAGTTTTTTCTTTCTGATCAATGTAATGAGACGGTTAATGTCTGCCAAGGAATTGGATAGTGGTTTTTCTATGAACAAATGACACCCACTCTGTGCCAATTTTATAGCTGTTTTGACATGTAAACTTGTAACATTACAAACAAAACCAATGTCAGGTTTTTCATCAAGACATTTTGCAAGTGAATCATAAACTTGAATCCCATTCTTTTTGAGCTGATCTGTGTCTTTATTTTTAGAGCAAACTAGGATTTCAACATTTTTTAATTTCATTAAATTGTTAACATGTCTTTTGCCTATGGAACCATATCCGACTACTAGTATTTTCAAATAAAAATTTGTACGTGTCATGTGATATTAGGTTATTGTTTAAATGGTTAGATATTTGTTGGAATTTTAAAATACAAAATTGTAATATATGATCTCAAAATTAAAACTCATGTGCATTGTGTCTTATGTAAAAATGATAATTTCAAAACTATTGTCAATATGGTGCGACACGACATACCTCGTAAGGTCGTTCAATGTACTAACTGTTCCCTGATCTCATTAGAGGATCCGACCAACAACGTTGTAGATTACTCTGGTACAGAATATCGTTCACTTCATGGCCCAATACTGGGAAAGAAGGTTACTGCTAAAGAAATGTTTGACATACAAATCCCATTTCAGCAAGAGAGACTGTCTAATGTCAAACGATTATTGAATTCTTCAGATAGGGTGTTGGAAGTGGGATGTTCCACAGGCCATTTTTTACATACTATAAAAGATCATGTTGGTGAAGTTATTGGTATCGAGTTAGATCAATCCCACGCAAAGTTTGCTCGTGAAAATTGCGATCTTACTGTATATGATCGACCTATTGATGAAACCCCTATCCAAAATAATTATTTTGATATCATTTTCATGTTTCAGGTTTTTGAACATATTCCAAATCCTATAGAATTTTTGTCATTATATAAAAAATATCTAAAACCTGATGGTATTATCTACATTGAAGTACCGAACATAAACGATGCACTTCTTTCGATTTACAACATATCATCATATAGGAAATTCTACTTTCGTCTTCCACATGTTTATTACTATTCTGAATTAACACTTCAAAAGATTTTAGAAAAAGCAGGATTTAATGGAACCACAAAAACTATTCAAGAATACACCGTTTTTAATCACCTACATTGGATATTAACAGGAAATCCACAAGCTACGCAGATTGATGGTCGTCAACTACCAAAATTAGATTTATCAATTCCAGAAAAGAAGAACGCTGAAATATCGATTAAAAATTGGTTTTCCAAGATAAATGAAGAATATAAGAAACTGCTTGAAGAAAATGGTATTGCTGAAAACATTTGTTTTCAGGGTAAAATAATTAGATAGGTTTAGAAGGTATCTAAAATTTTTGTTAACACTTGCGACGCACACCCATGATTAGACAAGTATTGCTCTAAAAATTTTTTACTATTCAGGTTTATTTCGTTTTTCAGCTCAGCGTTGCTCAGCATTTTCTTAATTCCATCTTCTATGTCTTGTTCCTTGGTGATAGATAGTACCGCATTCATTTTTGCAATCTGGCTTTCTTCTGCCCATTTTTCAATTTGTAATGAAATTGTAGGTTTGTTTAGTATTATAGATTCCAAGGCAGTCGTAGAATTGTTGAATGTTATTAACAACTCACAGGAACTGATTAAATCCTTCAGATCTGTTTCTAGCACTATTGGTATTTTATCGTCTATTTCTTTGATAAGTTCAAGCATGTTGTTTATTGAGTCCGGTTGAGGATGCGGTTTGATAATCAATTGCCTGCCCAGTTTTTTTGAAACTCTGCAAACTTCTCTAACAAAGTTTTCAAATTTTATATGAACATCAGAAGTAGATCCTTCTGCAAAAACTCCCGAGGCGCCAGTAGTTGTAAATAATATCCTCCCATTGTCTTTTGTCGCCTTACTGAAATGAAAAAATTCATCATGACGAGGACTACCAGAAATTAAAATATCTTTTTCTTGATGATTATGATTCAGTGCAAAAGATTTTGTTAATTCTCCCCATACTGCTTGTTTATCACTCATAAATGGAGATGAGAAATGCGCAAGAAACCTGGAAAATTTATCCCATGGGGGTGAGTTTGCAAGCATTCCATGTTGTAATAACACTGAAGGAATTTCTTTTCTTTTTGACAAGTTAAGAATCTCTTTTTCTTCTTGGGCAGTTTCAGCCCATTCTAAAATGACAGATATGTCAAATCCTTCAAAGAGATGTTCAAGTAAAGTCATTCTTCTGAGAGATTCTGTGAATCTGGAAATGCATGTTTTAGTAAAAGTGTTTTTGATTGAATTCCACAGTGAATATGACTGAACAGTAAAAATGCTTTCAAAAACGTCATCTAGTTCAAACATTTTAGTTAGATTTTCTCCGAGTTTGATCGTTTCCATCTTTATTCTATTTCGCTCATATTTTTCAAAATCATTAAGATTGAGTATAATACATTTTGTGCTTTTGACAATCTGTATACTTTTAAGATTCCAGATGGCAGGTCGTCTCTGATTTAATAATAAAATATTTTTATCTAGTTTAGATAATTCTTTTAATAATGTTTTGTAGGAAACAGGATTAAAATCCAAGAGTAGTACTGATTTTTGATGTTTTAAATTAATCGAGTTTAGGCCAAAAAAAGATTTTGTAATGTTGTCAAAAATATTTTTTATTTTAAGATAATTGTTTTTTGAGAGTTTGATAGAAATCGGAATCGGGCCGATGTTATATTTTACATTTATGGTATCAAAATACATTGAATCAGTTTTGGGTTTTTGTAATGAAATTATTTTAATATTTTTTGTATTGCATATAGTTTTAACAAATTCGTCTACGTTGGTAGAAGTGATAATTGTTTTTGGATTCTCTTTTTCAATTATCCGAAAAATTGAGATTGCTTTTATATACACTGATAAGATATAATGAAAAAGCTCAAGCTCGATAAGACTACCAAGATTTACTCCCTGATACATCAAAAATGGTTTTAACGAATCTTGATTGTACCAATTTGTAGTTATGTCTATTGATTTATCGTCAATGAAAGTTTTATCCTCTTTAGTAAGATATTGATCTCCTAACTCATGTTCTAAACCGTTTTTTTCCAAGGTTCTATGAGCAAAATAATTGAGCGCAAATGTTTGTACAGTTTTGTGACGAATTGTCTCTTCTTTCAATTTTATAATATCAAAATTTTCATCCAAAATTGATATGGTATTATTCATAAATTAAAAACAGGTTATTTTGATTATATAGTTTCTATTCAAAAACTAAAAGTTAAATGACCAGTGAAAATTCTAACCGTGTTGTCCATTATTCACAAGTTAGGAATAATTTACTATCTACTTCCCTTTATCAAAGTAGTTGATAATCGATTTGGACTCATTCTTTCTATTTTAATTGGCTGCAAAAATTATACTCTAAAAATAAAAGGACATTCAGTTAGTTTTAGCAGTGTAAAATTTGACATCATGTTACATTTTGTGATGGTTTTAATGTATTCTACGTCGTATGTTATCACACCTGATAGAAAAATTAAACTTACACTGGATATGAGGAACACTTTCACGGTTCCACTCGATGACTTATCGATTGAAGATGAAAATTTGATTGTTACTTTGGCTGTAGGTTTGAGATATGGTGCAAATTTTGAGACTAAAAATATTAATTTTAAAGATTTCCGTGATAAAACACTAGTAATTTCAGAAAGTAATGGTGAAAAAATTATTGAAACTTCAAGAGGAATAAAATTTTATTTAGACTCTATACATCCAGGCAACACAATCGGTGAGGCATTTGTGCAAGATATTCATACCATTCGTTATGATGATGATTATACTGATAAAACTGTGGTGGATGTTGGCGCAGAATGTGGTGATACAGCCTTGTACTATGCAAGCAGGGGAGCAAAAGTATTTGCTTTTGAACCTATGAAAGCTCATTACGATGCAATGCTGCGAAATCTCAGTCTTAATCCAGAACTGGCAAAAAGAATTACTCCGATTAATGCCGCAATTGGTAAAGATGGAATATTGAAATTTTATCATGCAAATAAAGCTGACATTGCTGGAAGATCATCATTTGTATATAATGCACACGGAGATAATTATGTAGTCTTTGAGGTACAGGGTTATAGTCTTTCATCTGCAATTAAAGAATTTAACATATCTCATGTTGACATACTAAAAACTGATTGTAAGGGATGTGAGTTCTTTCTTACAAAACAAGATCTGGAAAAGGTTGATCAAGTAAAAATTGAGTATGAAGCGTTTGAAATAACAAAACACAGTCTTGCTGAATTACTGAAAGTGTTGGACGATTCTGGTTTTGAATATATGTTGTATAGAATTAATCCTAATCGGGACAGTTTTTCTAATAAAGTCTCAGGACATTTATTTGGAAGAAAAATCCAAAACCTCAAAAAATAATCTACAAAATATTTTATTTTGAATTCTATCTTGGGATTCTTCAAAATATAAATATATTACCGGATTAGAACAATCGCGTGCCTAAATTAGAGTTTTCATTCAATCTTCCTACAGAACCAAACCAGTTAATGAAATTATCAGAAGATTATGAATCCATTCCGCAATATCTTCCTGATCAACTTAAATCAGTTAAGATAATTGAACAAAATGGAAACGAAACTAAAACTGAGGAAATCATTGTTTTTAGTACTCTATTAAAAAAAGAAATTATTCAACATGCATTACATCGAAAAAATGGAAATAATCAATTAACTACTGAAATAATATCTGGTCCTGCAAAAGGAACAACATTAAATGTAACTTTTGAAAAAATAGATTCCGGAACTAAAGTTGTCTTTGACGTCGATTTAAAGTTATCAATTAAGGCTAAATTTCTTCAACCGCTTATAAAAAAATATTATAAAATGGTTCTAACATCAGTATTGTACAAAATGAATAACACTATATTACAATCTCAGACAAATGGAGGTTAGGTATAATTTGGAAAACTTCGATGAAATTTTTAATTGGGAAAACTTCTTTAAACAATCTGAGACATTTAAGAACAATAAGCCGTTCAAATTTGAGCTTATTGAAGAAGTCATGAAGCGTGATTTCTATGAAAAGCTGTATGAAACTTTTCCTGAATATGATGAGTCCAATGGTTGGGAGACTAGTACATCATATTCAAAAAATCAAATGTTTAGAGGATGGGGCGAAATCGATTCTGGTCAATATGCTGAGGAAGTAGAAGATCCAAGGGTTAGCCCAGAATGGAACAAATTTTATAGATTTCTACACTCTAAGGAATTTATAGATAATGTAAGAAAATTTTCTGGAATACCTGTAAACAAATTGAAAACTTTTAGATTTGTTTTGTATCATAAAGGGGGATTTCAACTACCACATATCCATAATGAAGGCCCCAGCACATTAATCATATTCTTTTATTTTTCAAAAGGATGGCAAAAGGGTGATGCAGGAGGAACATATTTTGCGTCAGATACGGACGAATCAAAGATTCTGGTTGAAGCGTATAACCTAGACAATACTATGGGGTTGTTTCAAGATGGACCGCGTGCAGCTCATGGAGTAAGATACATCACTAAAGATGTTAAACGAAAAGCAATTCAAATTTATCTTGAGGAATACAATGAAAAGAGTGGCTGGTCGGGCAAAGGCTTTGATGCTCCAAAAGGAACAATTGAACTTTAGTTTCTAAAACACAGATTAATGTTATTCTTATTTTATTTGTTCTTCAATGTCTCTGTGATCTTATACTGAATTTGATTGGTTGTTATTTTTAGTTTCTAGCAGACCTGATTGTATTATCATTTTCTTCAATTCTGTTTTAGATAATTTTTCAACATTATCTGAAGAATAGGTTTCTATATTGTTGATTTTTTTGATCTTATTTTTATAAGATTTCTTGATGTTTGATTCTTCTCGTAGTGGATTTGCGATCATGTATTTTTTACCCAAATCCCAACTTGAACGCATCTCATCTTTATTGATCAATACTTCATGTAGTTTTTCCCCTGGCCTAATTCCAACAACTTCAATTCCAGTCTTACCAATCAATTCAAACAGGGTGTCTTTGACATCCACGATTGAATATGACTTGAGTTTCGGAACGTAAATCTCCGATTCTTTTCCATTTAATGCTATGTCTATTATGAGATCCAAAGCTTGATCCATCGTTATGCTAAACCTTGTCATTTTTGGATCGGTTATTGTTATCTTTTTCTTAGCTCTGATCTGCTCAATGAACTTTGGAATGACAGAACCGCTACTTCCAACCACATTCCCATAACGTACAGCTAAGAATTTTGTCCTGTGTTTTCTTCGATTCATGTAATTATTTGCAGTAACAAACAATTTTTCCATTAATAGTTTTGTTGCTCCATATGTATTGAGTGGAGAAACTGCTTTGTCCGTCCCAATACATACTGCAGTTTCTACATTTTGTTGTAGACATGCATCAATTACATTTTGTGAGCCTATTACATTGGTCTTTATGCTCTCAAATGGGTTGTATTCAATAATAGGAACATGCTTTAGTGCTGCCGCATGAAAAATAATATCAATGTCTTCTAAGGCTGTTGCAAGACGTTCTTTTTCTCTAACATCACCGATTAAAAATCTAAGTCTTTTATCATGAAAGTTAGATTCCATCATGACTTGTTTATTTTCATTTCTGCTGAAAATCCGTACTGTAGATACATTTGTCTGCAATAATCTTTTGGTAAGTGCCTGCCCTAATGACCCAGTACCGCCTGTAATGAGAATTTTTTTTCCATCAAACATTAATTTTTCTAAATATCAGTCAGTTTTATCAGTTTGCTTCTTTATTTATCTACAATTCAAGTCCAGTTACATCTGATCTCTTAGTTGTGTATTCTAAACAAATTTTCAATGTTGTGGACTTAATTATGCAAATCAAACAAAATAGCTTTTTAATTAGGCAATTGACTCATTTTAACGATTGATTGGCTGTATCATACAGGCAAGAATGGGTTCAGCCAGATTGCCTGGAAAAGTACTCATGAATCTTGACGAACATAATACAATTTTAGATTATGTAATTAAACAGCTTAAACATTGTAATAATATTAATAAAATCATCATAGCGACCACCGATTTAAAAGAAGATGACGTAATTGAAACATTTGCACAAAATAAAAATATGATATGCTTCAGAGGCAACCCTCTTGATGTATTGGATAGATATTATCAATGTGCAAAACTCCACTCGATTTCTATTATTGTTAGAATAACTGCAGATAATCCGTTAATTGATCCAATCATCGTAGGAAAAGTGATATCTGAATTCCAATCAAGCTCATGCGATTATGCTTCCAATGCGGTTTCTAGATCATTTCCTTATGGAACAGAAACAGAAGTTTTTTCATTTAATGCTCTTGAGAAAGCTTGGATGAATGCAAAACAAGATGCTGAAAGAGAGCACGTTACTCCGTATTTCTATAATAATCCAGAGGAATTTAGAATTCATCATGTAAAAAACCAAGAAAATCTTTCATCATTTAGATGGACAGTAGATCAGATTGAGGATTTTATTCTTGTTAAAAAAATCATATCTAAAATCAATAAACGCCCAATACTTATGAATGATATAATAAATCTGCTAACCCAAGAACCAGAATTACTTACCATAAACAAAAATGTAATTCATAAACATGTATTATGATTATATCGTGTTTTTTGGTTCTATGTATAAATAAAGTATTTTATAAAGTGCTACAAAAAACATCTCATGTTTTCGTTTGATGATCTAAATAATAAAAATCGAACCTTTATCATCGCAGAAGGTGGCTCGAATTGGAAATGTGGAACTTTTGATGACGATCTCAATAGAGCTAAACAACTCATAACTATTGCAGCCGAGTGTGGAGCTGACGCCATAAAATTTCAAGTCTACAGACCTGAAACCACATATGTTCAAAATGCTGGCACCAGCAATTATCTTTCTGAACATGGTATAAGTGAAAACATCAATGAAATCTTTGAAAATTTATCGATGCCTTATGAAATGATACCAATTCTTGCAGAATATGCTGAGAAACAAAAAATAATTTTCATGGCAACACCATTTTCAATAAAAGATGCTCAAGAAATAGATCCATACGTCCCAATACACAAAATTGCTTCGTTTGAAATAAATCATGTCAGATTACTTGAATTTCTTGCAAAAACAAAAAAACCGATTCTTATTTCAACTGGTGCGAGCACATATGACGAAATTGACTTTGCAGTGAATCTTGTTAAGAAAGTCCATGATCGAATAACTCTTTTACAATGTACATCAAAATATCCTGCACCTATGGAATCTATGAATCTGAGTGTGATCCCTCAGATGAAGTCAAGGTATTGTCTTCCTGTGGGATTTTCTGATCACAGCATGGATCCACTAATAGCACCATTAGTGGCAGTTGGCTTTGGTGCAACGGTAATAGAAAAGCATTTCACAAGTGATAGAAATCTTGTTGGGCCGGATCATCGATTTGCACTAATCCCAATTGAATTGGAACTTATGATATCCTCAATTAGACAAGCAGACAAATCTAAAGGATCTGGCAATAAAGAAGTCCTCAAAGAAGAAAACGAATTGCAGAAATTTGCTAAAAGATCTATCCAAGCAATTAGAAAAATTACAAAAGGTGAAATTTTAAGAGAAGGGTATAACTTTGAAGTACTCCGACCAGGTAATATGACCAGGGGGCTGGAACCAAGATTTCTTGCACAGATTAGCGGAAAAAAGGCTGTAAAAGATGTGGAAATTGGTGAAGGAATTCTGGATTATGAATGAAATAGATAATCAACAATTTGACTGTCTTTCAAAGTAATGCCAAAATAATTGTTATAATGAATTTTTAAATTGCCTGACCAGACAAAATGCCTCAGCTGCAGAAAAGCCCGAGACTGTTCCCCATCGCCTTGCAATTACTTCTAAACCCTTCTCAGATCTCGGATGTGGAAAATTCCTGATCTCAGTTTTGTAAGCCGATAACGCTCGAATTTTAGTTGCAAGTTCTTTACTTATATCAATGAACATATTTGGAGAAAATTTTGCTGGAAAGTACCATTCTGTAGATGATGGCACTTCAAAAGATATCACTTCTTTTACTTGATATTTAGAATGTGGTCTTGTTGCAGTTATGGTTGCATCATAAAGCATTCTATGATCAACATTGATATCATTTTGTGAATGTGTAAAAATAACATCCGGTCTAAAATCTGTTATTGATGATTCTATTTTCTTTGTTATCTCCAAGTTTGAAATCTTGTCCATCTCATTATCTGGTAAGTCCATGAATTCTATATTTTTTACACCCATTATTTTTGCAGCTTTGCTAGCATCCTTCTGTAATGCGCTTACTTGTTTTTCCATCTTTTCCATAGTTTTTTTATTTATTTGATAATTAGTCGAATTTGTATATTCAGAAGAACGACGAGAAATAATGCCTGTAGCCATAATGATTATTTTCAATTCGTGTCCATTTTTCACATATTTTGTGATAGTACCACCCATTCCCAAGACTTCGTCATCTGGGTGAGCAGCAATTACAAGAACTTTCAAATTATTTCTCCTCGAAATTCGAGTTTTTTACCGTCATATTTTGCATCTTTGAAAACAATTTTTTTCTTTCCGAACTTAATATAGGCATGAGGGTAAGGATCTGCAAGCATTCGTATGAAATCGTAGATGTATTTTTTGGAATAATCTAGCGTCTCCAATTCACTTTCTTCAGGTTTTCTTCTCTTAAATGTAGTACTCTTACCAGCTTGCTTTCGCCTTCTAAATTTACCTTCAATGATTCTATTGATTAAAAAATAATCATTTTCTATCATTCGGGAGAATATCTCATTCAATGTTCCATTCAATGACAAGTCTCTTTGAAGTAATATGTCGCCACCATCGAGTTTTTCATTCATTATAAATGCTGTAGTTTTAGTCTTTTTTATGCCACGAATTATTTGGTTTTGTATTGGACTTCCGCCACGAAACTTTGGCAAATTAGATTCATGGAAACAAATACATTGATAATTCTTTATTATGTCCTTTGAAATAATCCATGACCAATCTGGGAAGAAAATTAAACTAGGTTTAATTTTTTTTAAATACGTAGATGTCAATTTTTTAGGATTATCAAGTAGAATCAAATCTTTATGTTTTTTGACCAATTTTTGGTATAACAAAATTGCCCAATCTCTGTATGCACAAAATAAGTAAACCATATCTCTATCGACTTTAGTGATAGAGATATTGATTTATCTATCTATTCAAGTCAGTATTTCATATGTTTGAAGGAAAATATGTCAAGTTAAGAGCATTAGAACAAGAAGATTTGAAATTATTGAAAGATTGGAGGAACCGCAAACATGTGAGAAAAACTACTCGGGAATATAGATTGCTTAACATGATACATCAGAAGAAATGGTTTGAATTAATTCACACTGAAAATCCGCCCAAACATATCATGTTCGGAATTATGAAAAAAAATAGAAAACTAGATGGTGTTACGGGACTTACATATATTGATTGGAAAAATAAACATGCTGAAATTTCTATCTATATGTCAAATAGAAATTGGCAAAAAACAAAGGAAGCAAAAGACACAATTAATCTAATGCTTGAATATGGCTTTGAAGAGCTTAATCTTCACCGACTATGGGTAGAAATTTTTCAAATATCGACAGAAAATATAGCATTATTTGAACAAATGAATTTTAAAAAAGAAGGCGTTTTGAGAGATAAAGCATGGAGAAGTGGAAAATGGTGGAGCTCTATTATCTATTCAAAACTCTCAAATGAATACAAAAATGAATCAAATTAAATTATTTGATCCAGTAGTATCTGGCGAAGAGGAATCATCAATAAAAAAAATTTTTAAAAATGGATTTTGGGCGTCTGGTGCCGGGATAGGACGTGTCAACGATTTTGAAAAAAAATTTCGCGCATATGTGAATTCAAAAGATTGTATTGCTGTGAATAGTGGAACAGCTGCATTACATCTTGCGCTTTCCGTATTGGATATTAAAAATAAAGAAGTTATTCTGCCCTCACTTTCTTTTGTGAGTACAGCTCATGCAGTTGTATATAATGGTGGAAAACCGATCTTTGCAGAAGTAGATCCGCAAACCCTCTGCATCGATCCCTCTGACATAAAGAAAAAAATCACCAAGAATACCAAAGCCATATTGCCTGTTCACTTTGCAGGTATGCCTGCAAATTTATCTCAACTAAAACACATCAAAGAAGAGTTTGATTTAGCACTAATCGAGGATGCTGCTCATGCATGTGGTGCTAAATATGCCGGCAAAAAAATAGGCTCACATGGAGATATGGTATGTTTTAGCTTTCATCCCGTAAAAAATCTTGCAATGCCGTCTGGTGGATTGATTTCAGTTAATCGTTCTGATCATAGAAATCTGAGAAAAATCTTTTCATCAAAAAGATGGTGTGGAATAACTGATAGGAAAGATGTATCTTATGATATAAAAGATCTAGGTTGGAATTTCTATATGAATGAATTTTCTGCTGCAATCGGGTTAATACAATTAAAAAAACTAGATCGCTTAAACAGTAAACGAAAGAAAATTGCAAAAAGATTTCATAATGAAATTCATCTAGAACAAAAAATTCCATATGATAAAAACTGCTCGTATCACTTTTACTGGATTTTATTAAAAAATAGGGATCGATTTAGAAAGAAAATGAAAAGTGTTGGTATTGAGACTGGAATACATTATCAACCAATTCACAAATTTTCAATGTATGATAAACATTCCAATCTCCCAATAACTGAAAAAATAGGAAATTCAATAGTAGCTCTTCCCACACATCCTAATCTTTCTGATTCTGATCTTGATTTGATCATTGACTCAGTTAACAAATTTTCATAATATTATGAGCAAATTAAAATCTAAAAAAGTTGTAATGTATGGAAAACATGTAAATTTTTATACAATCACAAAAAATGATCTGAGAACTCTACAAAGATGGAGAAATTCTAATGATATATTTGCATATAATACTCAATATGTTCTTCTTAACATGATTAACCAAGAAAATTGGTATGAAACACTGCAAAAAAATTCTGATCGTATTATGTTTATGGTCACCAATAAATTGGATAATCCGATAGGAGTATGTGGTTTAATTCATGTTGATCTGAATGATAAAACTGCATCTATTGCAATAATCATAGGCGAAAAAAAATTCCAGAGTAAAGGATTTGGTACAGCGGCTTTACAAATGTTGATTGATTATGGATTCAACAAATTAAAACTACATCGACTGGAGGCTGAGGTTTTCGAATATAATGAAACTTCAATAAAACTTTTTAAAAAAATGAACTTTACACAAGAAATAGTGTTACGCAACTCATTATGGCGAAGAGGTAAGTGGTGGAATACTTTTCTTTTTTCAATTCTACGAAATGAACACGTGAAAATTTAATTTCAAACGATATGTACGATACAAATGATTCTGGATGATTTACATTACAAAATTTCACTTTCTCTAAAGCCTGATAAAAAGACAAATTAAAACCGACTTAATATGAGAATTAATCTAATATTCTTTCAGTGTATGACATAGTAATTTTTGTAGGCTTCTTGAGCATTTAGTTAATTTAGGCGATTTTCATAGATTCATTACTTGAAAAAAGATGTTGTAGTTGGACTTGGTGAGATAGGAAAACCAATCTTACAGATTATTTCAAAGACTAATCCTGTAGTTGGGTATGACATTAATCCAAAATTAATGGACGGCAAAAAATTTTTAAAATATCAAAACTTGTCTACTAGATTTCTGCACGTCTGTATTCCATTTACTACAAATTTTATTACAAATGTTGTTTTACTAAGTGAAAAATTTCAACCAGAATGTGTGATCATACATAGTACCATTCGCCCAAAAACAACTAGTACTCTCCAACAAAAATCACTGATTCCTGTAATCTATAGCGCCACGCGTGGAGTCCATAAAAGAATGGCCTATGATCTGAAACGTTACACAAAATTTTACGCCGTTGAGAAAAATGCCCCTAGAGCAACCTGGGCAGCCACAACTTATTCAAACGTCATGAGAAAATGTGGCATAAAAACAACCAGAATGTCGAATCCAATTACACTTGAACTTGCTAAAATTGTTGTCGACACGTCATATTATGGATGGCTGATAAACTACGCTCAACTAAGCAATATGATCGCTGTAAAAAATAAAATCAATTACGATGAAATGTGGTCATTTGCAGATGAAATTCACAAATTTCTTGGAAATAGGCCAAAAATGTATCCTGGATTCATAGGAGGCCACTGCGTGATCCCAAATCTTGATCTGATAAAAGATGATGCGCTTAATCTGATAAAAGAAATCAATGATGATTATGCAAAAATCTTGAAACGCAAGAAACAATAAAAAATACTAAATTTTTAATCTATTTACTTCGGCTTTTTACAAAATTAATTGCGTTAACGGGAGTAGGATCAATTCCTGAGATTACAGCACGATATATCGTGGAGTAATCAAGCAAGTAGATCAAACCGATTATCTTTGACAATATGCTCCCATTAGCAGAAGAAATTTCTTTATACTCAATTTTATTTTGTTCAAAGTATTCTTTGATGATGGTCCATCGTTCTTTTGTCTTTACGTAATCGTCTTCCCCTCTGATCAAAATGGGTTTAAGATCAGACTGCCTTTGCCAAGCGACAATTCCATTATGACAAGCTTCTATGATATCTTCTGCCATGGCATGCATTTTTGCATTCTCTTGAAGAGAATTTTTAAATCTAATTGCAGCTGCTTGAAGTCCCCAAGGATAGTAGATCACTGGAATGTTTGAAATCCAGTCTGCAAGACTTAGTGCTGAGTTCTCTGAAGTAAGATTTGCAGATGATATTTTCTCTTGTATATACTCTAAATTCTCGATTGATTCAACGACATCTGTTTTTTTTATTGTAATTATAGGTTGTAAAATTTTTAACATCGCGAATAGAAATGATGTCAATGAAGCTCTTGGAGAATGATATGTGGAAATATGTCTGTGTTCTATTTTATTTGCCTTACAGTATTCTTCCATTTTACCGCCACTAGAAAATGCGATTATTTTACTACCTGTATTCTTAGCTGAATTTAATACCGTCAGAGATTCGGCAGTATTCCCAGATACGCTAGTAGTGACTACCAGAGTGTTAGCATTTATCGTATTTGGAATATGATATCCTTTCACAACATCAACGTGAATATTTGTCTTGGATAATATGGAAGAAAATATGTCATTAATTGTTCCTGACCCACCCATTCCAGTCAAAACAATATGTGAAATTTTCTCAAAATTGATTTGTGCAAGATCCGTATTGTAACTTTCCTTTGCAATCTCAGGCCATCTATCATAAACCTTGTACATTCCATATGAGTCAAATTTATTCAAGATAGACGAGTCGAGCAATCGTTTTTTGAATGACATCTTGTGATATAATGGTTAACAAGTTTATTTTAAATAACGAAAAAAATCTGATTATTTTACTTGACCGAAAAAACATTGCCCCTATTAAGAACTATAGAGTGGAAAAATAACAAAGTGGTGATGATTGATCAGACCAAACTTCCTGTGGAGCTTGTACGTGTAGAATATTCTGATTATTTGGATGTCGCAAATGCAATCAAGACTTTGATTATTAGGGGAGCTCCGGCCATTGGTGTTGCAGGTGCATTTGGATTGGCATTGGCCTCGCTTCAAAGTAAATCCAGCACAAAAGAACAACTAATCTCTGATCTAGAGATCGCAAAAAAAATTCTCTTTGAGACAAGACCTACTGCAGTAAATCTGGCATGGGGTCTTGAGCAAATTATGATGGTAGCAAAAAAAGGTAACACTGTTTCAGAAATACAAAATCTCATAATAAATACGGCAAAGCAAATGGCGGAAGATGATATCAAAATTAACATGACTATGGGAAAATACGGTTCAGAATTATTTTCCAACAATGATACAATAATGACTCACTGCAATGCCGGATCTCTAGCTACTGTGGCATATGGAACTGCATTGGGAGTAATACGAGCTACAAAGGAAAGTGGAAAAAACATCAAAGTAATCGCAACCGAAACTCGACCTGTACAACAAGGATCACGTTTAACTGCATTTGAGCTAAAACACGATGGATTTGACGTCAGTCTGATTCCGGACACTGCTGTTGGTTATTCCATGGCAAATAAGCTAGTAAACAAAGTGGTTGTAGGTGCAGACAGAGTGTTACGAACCGGCCATGTGTATAACAAGATTGGAACATATCAAGTTGCATTAATGGCAAAACAGCACGGAATTCCATTCTATGTAGCAGCACCCTTGTCCACATTTGATATGAAAAGCAGCCCACAAGAAGTCATAATAGAGCAACGAAAGGGAACCGAAGTAACACAAATTGGCGATAGAAAGACAGCACCAGATGGAATTAATGTGATAAATCCCGCATTCGATATGACTCCACCAGAACTTATCTCGGGCATAATCACAGAAGCAGGCGTTGCAAAACCACCATTTGAAGAATCCATCAAAAAATTATTTGAAGCTAAGAAATAGAAAGTTTTTATTCATTTTTAGAACCACATACAAAATATGTCAGTTAATGCCGAGCAAGTAAGGGAATCTCTTACCAGGTGTATGGATCCAGAAGTCCCACTAAACATTGTGGAAATGGGACTCATTTATGGAATCGACATTACGCCATCAAATGACGTCAATATCAAAATGACTCTGACCACTCAAGGCTGTCCGTTGCATCAAACACTAGTTCAAGATGTGACAAGATATGTAAAAAAGGTTCCAGGCGTTAATGATGTCAAAGTGGACATTGTCTGGAATCCTCCATGGACAATGGACAAAATGTCAGAATCTGCCAAAGCCAAACTCAAGAGCATGTCATCTGGGAATAGCCCTGCACCAATAGATTATGAAACAGCACTACCTCAAGGTGTCGGCTCTTTGGTACAACAAGAAGACGGTGGAATGGTTTTGGCAAATGAGCACAATCAGGGATTCATGGTAAATCAGGCAATCATTGATTTCTGGAAGTCATGCAATGGACAACGCAAGATCACAGAGCTGGTAGATATATTTGCACAAAAAACAGGACTTCAAAGATCCCAAGTTGAAAAGGAAGTAATCCAATTAATTGGCCAGCTAAGAGATGGTGGTCTCATTATAATACCGCAACCTGAAACACCAAATGTTCAATTTAGAAAATAATTTTTAACTAAATTTCGTTAATCTCTATAATGGTTGCATGAACCGAGTCCAGTCTGACGATGGCTCGTTTTTCTGCAAATCCTAGAGCAACATACCAATCACCAGATTCGTCATCATATTTTGTTTCTAGCGTCTTGATGCTTTCTTGCGGTATGTTGTATTGCTTTATGATTCCAGATACTGCTAGTATGATGGCTTGTTTTTCAGTCTCTAGTCTTTTTTTCATCAGGCCTATTCCGGGCATATGGTATGATACCAAAATTGTTCTAATATAGTTAATCATCATATTTACAAAAAATAATTCAGGGCTCGGAGGGCTTCGATCCCTCGACCTGGCGGTCCGAAGCCGCCCGCACTATCCAGACTGTGCTACGAGTCCAAAAGCCCTTTAACAGGGCTAAATATCTGTCTAGCTGCCCATGAAAGTCTCAAAAAAAGTAGCTGGAGTAGAATATGCAATACGAGATATCGTAACTGCTGCACGCCAAGTCGAAAAACAGGGAAAAAAAATCACGTATCTCAATATCGGAGACCCGGTACAATATGGATTCCAACCACCAACAAATGTCAAGGATGCAATGATCAAATCCATCCGGGAAGGCAACAACTATTACGCACAATCCGAAGGTTTGCCTGAGCTTCGAGAGGCAATCTCACTAAAAGAAAAGTCAAAGGGATTGTCGGTATCTGCTGATGATATTTTGGTAACAAATGGAGTCTCGGAAGCTCTAGACATGGTAATGTCGTCTATTGTAGAGGAAGGAGACGAGGTGTTGCTCCCAGGACCATATTATCCACCATACGCATCATATGTCAGGTTACATGGAGGCAAACCAGTAGAATTCGCAGTGGATCTCAAAAATTCCACACCAGACATTGATGATATCAAATCAAAGATTACACCAAAAACAGTCGCAATATGTCTTATTTCTCCAAACAATCCGACAGGCGCGGTATTTTCTGAAAAATCATTAAAGGAATTAGTCGACATCGCAAATCAACATGATCTGTACATAATCTGTGATGAGATATACGACCAAATCGTATTTGATGAGAAATTTACAGGAATCGGCAAGGTATCTGGGGATTCACCAATTATACTGTTAAATGGATTCTCAAAGGTTCATCTCATGTCTGGCTGGAGAATTGGCTATATTGCGTTTAATAATTCGCCAAAACTTGTACCGATACGCGAGAATCTGCCCAAACTTGCTCGTGTAAGAATCTCTACTAATCTGCCGGTCCAATATGCTGCACTAGAGTCATTGCGCGGCTCACAGGGTTATGTCTCTGAATTTGTGTCCGAGCTCAAAAAGAGGCGGGACTTTGTAGTAAAACGACTAAATTCTATTCCGGGATTGTCATGTTCAAACCCAAAGGGCGCATTCTATGCCTTTCCAAAAATAGAAACCAATCCATACAAGACTGATCAGGAATTTGTAATGGAATTACTAAGGGAAACTGGCGTGCTGACCGTTCATGGATCTGGGTTTGGAACACAATATGGGAGCGGATATTTTCGAATAGTGTTTTTGCCTGATCTGAATACGTTGGACTTTGCTCTAAACGAAATCGAAAGATTTTGTCAATAGTGCCAGCTTGTGACCTTTAGTGGTGTGATCTCTATTACACAATTCGTCTGATCCAATAATTGTTTTGCTGATTTTCCTTTTAATGTCTTGAAATAACGAAGCAAGATTTGACCTGCAATTTTTTTGACCTTGTAATTGTCTCTGATTAGTTTTGCCCTGCCTGTGCCCATCATACCATCAATTGGTGACCAAACTCCAGCATCCACACAAAAACAAATCTTGTTGTTTTTTGCAATGTTTTTTGCCTTGCTAGTTTTGGTGTTTGTACCGATATAGAATTTTTTTCCGATGTACTTGTACCACACTGGGACTAGATGTGGCATACCCTTACTGTCTATTGTAGCTAAATGTAGAATTTTTTGCTTTTTTAGGAATCGAACTTTATGCATATTTTTTTTTAAACCCTAATAGTATCATAAATCCTCCAAATGCAAACATTCCAAGTGAAATCTTTTCATTTGTAATTTCTGCATTTGTCATAAAATCCAAGACGAATTCCGGGCCCCAAATTAACAGGTTCTGTACAATTACGATTGCGCCAACTACAACAAACAATACGCCCATCGCAGAATACCAGTTTCTGCCTCGACGCGGATGATATTCACTCATTTAGAGAATTTTTATTCCGGGGTTTTTCATCTTGTTCTTTATCATGGCATTGAGCAACAGCGGGGTTGATATTTCTGCCAGATATGCCAATGCGCCAGAGCCCAGAAATATTGGCCTGAGGCCACTAATCTCCCCAATCATGCTATTTACAACATCAATGGACTCCTTGTCGTCTCCGCACACAAAAATATCATAATCCAGAGTAAACGTAGGATCGACTAGCTTTTTTTCCGATATCACATGAAACGCAGAGACTAGCTTGTTTTTGTTTTTCATGTGTTTTTGAACCATTTGGTGTGAGAATGGTTTGTTCTCCTTAAGAGGGATGAACTCAAACCCAATGTCTGTCTTTGTCATTGGCACGATTGGTGATATGACTGTGCAGCTGTCTTTTATTTTTCCCAAAAGGCCAGAACACACCGAGTCGATGTTCTCATATGGTATTGATAAAATCAAAACATCGCTTTGAGTCGCAACCGAATCATTGTCTGTGCCCGATATTGTTCCATTTATGTTTCCAAATGCCTGTTTTGCTGTTTGTAAATACTCGTTGGCTGCGTCTGATGCTCTTTGTGTATCTCTTGAGCCGATCAAGATTTCGTGATTTTTGCACCACCGCAGAGCAAAGCCTTTGCCCATGCCGCCAGTACCACCAATAATCCCTATTTTCAATTATATCACGGCAGGCAATGTTATTATTATCTTTATTTGAAATTTTAAAAATTCATGGGATTGATCATATTCTTGCGCCATGGCCAAGCAAAAAATAACACATCACGAGTCTTGGCAGGAAGATCTCCAGATGTTCCATTAACAGAAAAAGGAGTCAATCAGGCAATTGAAATTGGCAAATTCCTAAAGTCACTTGACATTTCACACATTTACGCAAGCCCAATTGAGCGGGCTCACAAGACAGCGGAAATAGTCGGCAGTCATGTTGGATTGCCTACCACCATAGATGAAAGATTATACGAGCTGGAAATGGGCAAGTTCTCTGGCATGGCATATGATGATCTGTTTGCAAAACACGGAAATGTATTTCTGAAATTTTACCAAGGCGATCCTACTATTGAGGAAAACGGAGTGGAAACCTTTGATCAGGTCAAAAAAAGAGTCTTGGGTATGGTGGATCACGTCAAAAAGGAGCACTCTGGCAAAAACGTCCTGCTAGTAACCCACATGGATCCAATCAAAGCAATGATATCAAATGTCCTAAATCTAAACGCTCGATCCCTCTTTGAGCTGATAATTGCAAATGCTTCACTGACAATAATTCGAGAAGAGCAAGGAAAGTTTTCCTTGTCTGCAATCAATGCAATGAACTCTGATCGATACAACCAAGGACCTTTCTAATAATCTGCAAAAGCCTTAAATAGAATTTGCAGACCACGAGCTGTAATCGGTCATGGCTAGGGCAATTGTATTAATGTCAATTTTGACTGTTTTAGTTATTTTACCAACATTACAATTGGTCTTTGGTGAGGCAACCGAAGCCGGCGATTACATTAACCGCAAAGTAGAGATCTGGAATCTCTTTTTCAAGATGATGACAATAGCATTTACCGTTGGAGCTGTAGTATCTGGCACTTTAATCTGGGTAGTGTGGCGATTCAGAGAGTCCCATCCAAAGGCCAAGCCCACAAAATACGAAGAAAAGGGCGAATGGTAAATGAGCGGACACTCTAATTGGCCTGAATGGATTTACATCGGCGTTGTGATTTGCTTGCTGGCTTATGTTGGGGCGGAAGCATGGAATGTGGAGAGAATTGTAGAGCATGTTCCTGCAGAAGCCGAGGTAATCAAAGTGGTAGGTCAGCAGTGGTTTTGGACATTTGAGCATGAAGATGGAACCAAAGAGGTAGGGGAATTACATGTCAAAAAAGGCAAACCATACAAATTTGAGGTAACTGCCAAAGATGTCAACCACGCATTCAACATTCATGACTATGTAGTATTACAGGATGCCATAGTAGGCAGAATCAACACAGTTTGGTTTGCACCAGACAAGGCAGGAGAATTTACCATCCAGTGCAGAGAATACTGCGGACTATTACACTATAACATGAGGGCCACACTATACGTGGAGGAATAAAATGAACATTGATAACTTAATAAAACAAACACAGGTGGAAAACTAAATGGTCCTAGAACTAGCAAAACCGCGACCAATCTGGCAGATAATGTTCTCGACTCACCACACAGATGTCGGATTATTGTATACAATCACTTCACTAACATTCTTCTTCTTGGGCGGTGCACTGGCACTAGGAATCAGGGCAGAACTGTTCTTGCCTGGAAGCCAGATTATCGCTGACTCAATGACGTTTAATCGAATGTTTACCGTTCATGGAACGACTCTGATCTTTTTGTTCCTCTTACCGTTTGCATCTGCAGTTGGCAACTATTTTGTTCCAATCATGGTCCGATACAAAGACATGGCATATCCAAAACTAAATGCAGTTGCATTCTGGATGATTCCGCCAGCAGGCGCACTAATCTGGCTTGGATTTGCTGACTTTACTTGGTACGCAACACCGCCATACTCTGCGATCCGCTCTCCAGGACCAGCAGCCGACATGTGGATATTTGCCCAAAAGATATTGGGAGTGTCCTCGATTTTAGGAGCAATCAACTTTATAGTTACGATACTCAAATGCAAACACCCGGACTTGCCACTAAGCAAGGTACCATTACTGGCTTGGTCGTTTTTGAGCTCATCTCTGATTATTATAGTAGCAGTTCCTACATTTGCTGCCGCACTCGTAATGTTGCTAACTGACAGACTTGGCGTATCTGGATTCTTTGATCCATCAAAAGGCGGTGACCCGATAGCATACCAACACTTGTTCTGGTTTACGTTCCATCCTGAGGTGTATGTTCTGGTAATTCCAGCAATTGGAATGATGTATGAGATAATCCCTAGATTCTCAAGAAGGCCAATATTTAGCCAAAGCTCCGGCATCTTTGCGTTTGTGATGCTGGCAATAGTTGGATTCTCTTCATGGGCTCACCACATGTATGCAACAGGCATGTCATTTACAGAAAAAACAGTATTCATGATTGGAACACTGGCCGCAGTTCCGGCATCCGCAATGCACGTATTCAACTTTGTAGCCACAATGTGGGGTGCAAGAATTCGATTTGCAACACCAATGATGTGGGCAGTAGGAGGAATCGCTTTGTTCTTCTCAGCAGGAGCCGGCGGTGTAGCAAATGCGGCAATGCCATTTGACTTTATCACACACGACTCGTACTGGGTAGTTGGACACTTTCACTTATTTGTGATGGGAACAATTGCATTTGGCTCTATTGGCTTCCTATACTACATGTTCCCATTCATCACAGGAAGAATGTACAATGAAACCATGGGCAAGATTCACTTTATCATGTCGATGGCAGGAACTGTCATGGTCTTTTTCACACAACACGTACTTGGATTATACGGCATGCCAAGAAGAGTTTTCGATTACATACCATTACCGGAATACATCATAATGAACCAAATCGCATCAGTTGGTGCAATGATAATTGGCGTCAGCATGGCGCTATGGATTTTCAACATGATATACAGCTCAGCCAAAGGCAAGGAAGCAAACATGGATGATCCATGGGCACTAGGCGGCAAATACTACTTCCCACATCAGGCAAAGACACCACACCATTAGGATAATACCATGTCACACGAAGCACCAATCTACAGGACAAGCCCGGCAAGAACCGCAAAAATGATGGCAATCATGTGCGGCGTTTGTATTGCTGGCGGAATTTTGTTTTTCACATTCTGGGACTATTGGATATCAATGCCTCCAGGAAACCAAGTCGTGGCGGGAGGACACAAAGAAGGACCAGCAGTTGCAACCGGTAAGACAATTCCAGTCACACTAAACTTTATTGAGTCATCTGACTTTAAACAATTATCATTTAATGCATTACCAGGAGAGGAAGGCCACAATCCTACGATTCAGGCAAGCGTAGGGGATAAAGTAGAGTTCGCAATAGCAAACAACGGCAAATCATTCCATGCGTTTGGCGTCACACCAGCAAAAGAAGGCTTTGGTGATGTACTTGCAGGAACTGAGGTAGCAAGCGCAAATAGCCCGCTAAAGCCTGGTCAAAGCGGATCATCTGCATTCATACCAACAAGTGAGGGCACTTTCTACTACATTTGTACAGTTCCAGGACACAGAGAAATGGGCATGGTTGGAGAGATTATAGTTGGGCCAAAAGGTGCAGCACCAACTGCGGCAGCTCCAACTGGAATAAGCCACACATTTGATCTAAACTTTGTAGAATCATCTGATTTTAAACAACTGGCGTTTAACGCATTGACTGGAGAAGAGGGACACAACCCAGAAATTAAGGTAAAGTCTGGTGATACCGTTACCATAAAGTCAGCAAACAACGGCATATCATTCCACTCCTTTGGTGTTGTATCAAACCCAGATGACGTTAGTAGCATAGTGTTTAATTCTGCAATAGGTTCAATGAACAACCCAATCAAGCCAAAAGAAGCAAAAGAAGTAACATTTACTGCAGGTGCACCGGGATCATACAATTACATTTGTACAGTTCCAGGACACGCAGCGCTTGGAATGAAAGGCAGTTTCATAGTAGAATAATTTTGCGACTACAATATCTTGCGCTAGCATCGCTCATTGTCTTGTATTCTCTGATGTTCATTGGTGGATATGTATCTGCATCAGGCCTTGGATTATCATGCCCTGACTGGCCTCTATGCCCAAACGGACTGCTCCCAGACAATGAATTTCTAATAGAGTGGACTCATCGATTCATTGCTGCAACCACTGGTATCCTAATAGTTGCAACGACCGTTGGAGTTTGGCTAAACAAAAACTCTCATGGAAAAATCAAGGTTACCTCCACACTGGCATCAGTATTTGTTGTAACGCAAATTACACTTGGTGCGCTGGTGATTGAGGCAAAATTGCATGCTGTATTGGTTGCAATACATCTTGGAATTGGAATTTTGCTCTTTGCAATGACTTTACTAACTGTGCTGTTTGCATTTAGGATGGCAAAAGCAGCAATAATTGCAAAAGCCTAGTGTCTCTTGATTCGCTTTGGCAAATAGATGTAGCCAAATATCACGGCAGCGCCAATAGCACCTGACATTATCACATAAAAGAAGATGTAGCCAAATGGGCTCTGCGTACTCATGTTGAATGTGTGAGTGATTGCTTTGTTGTTTTCACCATAGATATCTACTCGAAATACGTGATTTCCTGGCTTGTCAAAGGCATAATCAAAGTCCCAATACCCGCCATCAATTGACTGTGGTGGAATACCATCAACTTGAATATCATCATAAAAGATCCTAACTCCAACTACAAACTGTTTTACGTCATTCAGATCGCGATCTGTTACATGCATACGAATCTTTGCCTTTTGGCCTGCCTGAGGAAACTCTGGGTCTGTTGCTACTTGGACTCGGTTATTACCTATTGTGGACTCTGCAGAATTAAACAATGCATGGCCACTTGCCTGATGAATAATTGGGAAAATAAGCAATGCAAATAATGCAAAAAATGCGATCTTTTGATGCACTACATTCAGATCGCTCCGGTCAATATAATGCAAAGTGGTTTTGTTCGAAAAATGACAAAAGCTTTAAATGCAGACTTTGAAAAAGGCCCAACGTTGACTACAGTAAGAAAATCAATCGATATCAAAGCTCCAGTTGACACCGTTTTTACATACTTTGCAAGACCAGAGCATGTCTCTGACCAAATGTCGGACAAAGGTGTAGGGATGACAGTCATTCCAATGGATATCAAAGACGGTATGGGTGTTGGAACAACATTTCGAATTGTCGGTGACTTTGGCGGAAAAAGGTTGGAATGGGACTGTGAGACAACAGAATTTGTCAAAGAAAGCAAAATCTCTGCAAAGATGACTGTAGGACCATTCAAGAAATGGGACATTACAACTGAATTTACACCAAAGACAGAGCGACTGACCACTGTTACAATGACGGTAAACTATGAGATGCCATTTGGCCCACTAGGTGGAATTCTAAACAAAGTCAAGTTTGCAAAGACTGCTGAAAAAGGAATGGAGAGCGCTCTATTCAAGGTTAGAGGACTGCTCGAAGGAAACGGCTCCATACCAGTATACATCACACTTGATGCGTACCAAAAACTACTAGCCGAGAAGAAAAAGATGAACAACATCCCAGTCTCAACGGTTTTGACTGCAATTCTGGACAAATACAACGAAATCGAAGCAAAAGCTTCAAACTAAATTTTTCATCTCAATTAAATAACGGTATACTTGTTTTTCCCTCAGTGGGTCTGTGGCTCAGCCAGGTAGAGCGACGGACTCTTAAAATTACTTGGAGAAATCCGTATGTCGTGGGTCCGAATCCCACCAGACCCGCTAATTATGTTAGTCCGAGTTCTTTTTTCGCATGACTCGCTCATTACGGGAGTCCGAGAACCACTAGACCCGCTCTTACGTAATGTCCGGGCACATTTTGACGACGACCTTTCCATTTGGCAAAGTTCCGATGTATTGCCATCCTTCGTTGATGAGCTTCTCTGCATCATCTGCTGTGACGACTCGCTGCTTGTATTGCCGTTCCTAAGGAACTCTAGCACTTTAGCGATTTCGTCATGGCTCATCGATTCTATTTTCGCTCTTGCTTCTTCCTTTTCTTTTTCAAGCGGGTCTTCTCCCGTCTTTTCAAGATCGAGAAACTCTTCGCTTCTCTTGAAGGCATCACGCATTTCTTCCATCAACGTCTTTGGAAGTATTCCCTTGTTGGTTGTGTATTTTGCTTCTATGGAACCTTTGTGTCCCATGAAGAAAACACGGAAGTCATGCGCAATCTTCCCTCTTGATTCTGCTATCAGCAGTTCCGTGTCGAAGAACGCCCTTAGCACATAGGGCCTCCACTTGAATCGTGGCCTCATTGCTTCTCTGACATCTCTTGACAGTATCGGAGTTATGACGAACTTCTTTCCCTCGTTTTTTCCTCGTCTTCTGCTGAGAAAACTTGGTGCTATGATTGGCGATTCCGGTGCAAGTGCTTCTCCATGAAGTATTCTTTCGTTCAGATATGCAAGGAGTCTCTTTGCCCCCAGATCTGTCAGGAAAGTGAAGTATTCGTGTCCTGCTTTCGACAACGTTTTCCTTACAATGATTCTTGGCGGGCTTCTTGTGAAAGTCGCCAATCCCTGAACTATTGCAAGGTCTGGGAGGTCTTTTATCATAAGACCGTCTGTAGCGTCGTAATTTCCTAACACTTCCGGTCTTAACCCCGCTTTCCCAATGAGAGCCATTATCGCTCCCTGCCTAAGGTCTGCTCGGTTGAACAGTTCCGTCAGTTCGTTTCCTTCCGGCACTCTTTCGTTTTCTAACGTCGGCGTTGCTTCGACATTTGCGATTTTGATTTTTCTCTTGATTTCGATGTCGAAGTGGTGTAGCCACGATTTGACCGCCACTATTATCGCTCTGATGTACTGCGGTGCTTTTCCCTGCTCTTCCATCATGGTGATGTGGTCTTGTATCAAATCAGTGACTGCTCTCGGGTCTTTCATCCCGAGTTCTATCAATTGCATTGGCGTCAGTTCGTGGTCTTCACAGAACTTGCTCAGTTTCCTGATGTTGACTTCTGCCGTGTTTGGACTGCCTCTTGCTATGTTGTCGTGCCATCTTTTGATGTCAGGATTTGAAAGGAGCTTTTGCTTCTTGGATTCTGGTCGTCTTTTCGTCTGTAGTGCAGCATCCATCTAATCCCTCGTTTGTGTCCGTTTCCTTAGTCTGAGAATCTGTTGGACTGTTGACTCACAGACCGCATTTGTAGCTGGCTAACACTAGGTGTTAACTGCTAAGATAGAATATGGCAGTGAAAGGATTTATACTTTAATGATTAGATATTAACGATCTGTGAAGTGGTTGGATCATGCGAAGCATACGAGAGGAAGCAAAAAAGAAAATTTTTGAAGTCTTGAAGGAGGCGCACCCGGATGATCTTACGACGGCGGAAATATCAAAACGGTCGGGAATTTTCAGACTAACATTGGCAAAATATCTGAAAGAGCTTGCCGATGAAAAGAAGCTCAGAACACGGAAAATAGGAAAGTATGTGCTTTATAGACGGACGAGATGATAAAAACGACAAAACAACCTATTGCTGATTGTTTTGTGTGGTTCGTTCCTCGATCTTGAAGTCTACTGGGAGATCTGCATCTACTATCCTATAGTTTACCATTTTTTCTTGGATTAGTCTTCTGACTTTCTTTTCTCCTTTTGTCAGTGGAGAGCCTTTTGTTTTGATCTCGATGAAATCAAGACTGTTTTGATTTACTCCAATCAGATCCATCGACGCATTTCCTGAAGTTGTCGCGAGCAGCATGATTTCCTCGTATTCATTCAGCAGTGAGAAGGTTCCTAGGATCTGGTTTATTCCGCCCTTTATCTCGTTGATACCAAGTTGTCGTGATTGTTTTCCTCTTTCTTTGAGTTGTCCAATTGCATCTTTGTATTTTTGTTGCAGTTTTAGCACCGCTATTGCTAGCCCAACTATTACAGCAATGACAATGGCCCATAATAGATACCAAGTCTCGGTTTGAATTTCGATTGCCATAGGAGTTTATCACAGACTTTTATTATTTGAAGTTTAGAAACAGAATATGGTCAAATATACGTCAATGATTACAAATTACGATGTTAAGGGGGGCAACAAAATACGAACTCTGACATAACTTGTCCATTCTGTGGTTCTAAACAAAAGAAGCCCCTCAAGACTTGGAAATATGGAACATCCGTCGATGTTTATCGATACAAATGTGTTTGTGGTAGACTATTCAATTCTTACAAAAGCCCAAAGAAGGTTTGGACAATTCCCAAATCAAAAAATTAGTTTTCTAAACTTTCGTAGGTAACCCAGCGTCCTTCAATCGTTTCAAAATTTCTTGCCTAGAAGGAGGTTTCGATTCTTCAGTTCCCTTTGAAAGCGACTTTTCAATCTGACTGGCAGTTTTTCCGCAATTGGGACAATCTTTGATTACTTGATAGCGTTCATCTACCCACACACGAGTAGTCTTATTCATTCCACTCCCACGAGCAATTTGAGTTTCAACACGGGCCGGAGTGTAACTTGCTTCTATCTGACCTTTGTCACAGAATGGACATTTTAGGATCTTGGGTTCTCGTTTTATTTCATACGACATGTGAATAAAAGAAGTTTAAGTTTTAAATCCTTATTTTTCGCTTTGAAATTTTCTTAACTTCTACTTCTTTCGATTTTTTGATTCTCTCTAGAAGAACTGATGCTGATTCGTCGTTGGGATCCTGCGGAACTAATTCGCCTAGGAAAGCTTTTGCCAAAATTGCTTGGTCTATTTTGTCAGCCCGTTTCTTTGCCTCTTCGACTGATTTTTCGATTTGATCTGCAAAGGAGTACAGTTCTGCAATTTTACTTGATATTCGCTGTTGTTCATCAATTGGTGGTAATGGAAATGGTAGCTCTGATAATTGTTTTTTAGTTACTCCTGCAATTGTTGTACCCCTATGAGTATGCTTGAAAATTTGTACTGTTTTTGATAAATAATAAAGTGCATAATTAGGATCGATAAGAGAATTATTGCCAACAAGCGCTTGGGAATCTTGACTAAAACAAATAGGTGTTTTAGTGAACGCAATTTTTCCTAACCCTACCCTCGTCACTACAATTATGCTTCCAGATGGAACCAAATTTGTTGCAGAATTTTTAATGGCTTCATGGGTAATTTTTCGTCTGGGTCGGATATCATACAAACCATAAATGTCTGCACTTGAAATCCACGGAATGTTTCCTTCCCAATATTTTTCAACCTTTGTCGATGGTGTGCCTCCACCGATTATATCATAAAGTTCACCAACACTAGTCCAAACCCAATCTTTCGGCAAGTCTGGCAGTTCATCGGTTTCGATTGATTGTGGTTCTTCATACTTGAATTTCTTAGGATCTTTCCCTTTCGCCTTTAATTCTTCCTCCCATTTTCTTCGTCTTTCCTGTTTTATTTTTTCAAGTAATTTTTCTGCTGGTTCATCGTTAGGATCTTGTGATACAAGTTCCCCTCGGAAAGCAGAAGCCAAAATAGACTGCCGCAATTTTTTCACTATTGTGGGAATTTTATCGAGGACTTCACGTGCAGATTTGCTTTCTTTGAAAAGTTCTTCAATTTTTGAGATGATGCGCTTTTGTTCTTTTGTTGGTGCTAATGGAATTTCAGCATTTTCTATAACATCCTTTGAGACCCTCAATTGACCAACTGTGCTCGTCATAAAGCCGGCAGCAAAGTTTCTGAACTTCTCTTGTCTAACGTAATGATATATGTAGTCAGGAAGAATTCCATCTTTTGCTCGTATAACGTGAAATTCGGTAGAACCAAATCCAAAACCATTTTTAAGATTACGTGCGATCGCAATTTTTCCATTTTCCATACATGGTGTTATTCTAGCGAAAATAACGTCATTTTCAAGAAATTTAGTATGTCCTTTTCTCGCTTCCTCAAAACTCATAACTTCAGGCGTCATAATACTTCCACTAACATCATCAACTGCTGCCATTGGAACAAAAGTAACAGGTAAGTTAGATTTAACATTAGAATAATCGTTTTTGGGGTTAACGAACGTTATTTCATCAATCTTAGACCACGCCCAATTAGATGGTAATGTGTTTATTGTATTCATTTCATCACATTTTGTTATTCCCGTTACCAAGTTTCACAATTAACTCGTTCAACGAATCCATCGCAGTTTCTAATTGAGTTACAGCCTCACTTGCTAAATCCTGCGGATCTGGCAAATTACTAGAGTCTTCTAGTGATTTGTCTTTCAACCAAGAAATGTCAAGATTGTAATCCCTTTTCTCTATCTCGGATTTAGTGACTTTCTTGAATCTGTCGCTCCCTTTCCTTGGCTTCTGATGGAAACATTTCTCAAAGTCTTTAAAGTAATCACAAGTAAGTGGATGACTTTTGTTTACTTTCTCAATATTTGTCCTTAGATCATAAACCCAAACTTCTTCCGTCGGTAAGCCCTTTCTGAAGAAAATGATGTTTGCTTTTACCCCCGGAGAATATGGAGTAAATGTTCCAATAGGCAGTCTCAAAATTGTGTGCAACTGACAATCTGTTAGCAATAGTTTTCTTACATCCCGTCCTGCATTTTCCTCAAACAATACATTGTCTGGAATCACCATGGCTGCCCTTCCACCGGGTTTCAGTATGTGCATGACATGTTGAACAAAGTTAAGTTGCTTGTTTGATGTTCTGACTGTGAAGTCTTCACGTATTGGAACTTCGCCAGCTCCCTTAGTTCCAAATGGAGGATTTGTCAGAACGCAGTCATAACGTTTTCCAGCATGAGGCCCCTCAGTTAACGAATCAATGAAAAAGATATCAGCTTCTATTTCGTGTAAATAGAGGTTCATTAGAGCAAGACGTTTCGTTTCAAGAACTATTTCTGATCCAGAAAATGTCCTTTTCAGAAGTCGTTCTCTTTCTTCTCTGCTTAGTTCAGCACCCTCTTTCGTTTCCTTCATCATCCATTCGTATGCACCAATCAGGAATCCAGCGGTGCCGGAAGCGGGGTCGTGAATGGTGAATTCTTTACTTTCGCGTATGTCTGGTTTCATACATCTGATAACGGCACGAATGGCCTCTCTAGGCGTGAAGTACTGTCCAGCTCCTTTCTGCTCAGATGCAAATTTCTGAAGAAGTCCTTCGTATGCTTGTGCTTTCAAATCCACATCGATTGTTGCCCATTCTGTCTCGTCGATAAGGTTGATTAGTTTTTTCAGATTGACAGGTTCTCTAAACTTCGAGAGGGATCCGGCAAAGATTTCTCCAAGAATTCCTTTCTGTTTTGCCAGAGTGCGAAGAACATCATTATAATGATCTAATAGTTCTGTACCAGATTCATTTTTCAGAGAATTCCAATCATATCCCTTTGGAACAGATAATCCCTTTTCGTCTGCAAGTTTCAAAAACAGAAGATAAGTAAGCTGCTCGATGTAATCCCCATAATTGATCCCATCATGTCTGAGAGTGTTGCAGAATCCCCAGAGTTTTCCTACTACATCCGACATTGAACCATCGCCGTGTTAATTTCTGTTAACAATTTTGGAAGTTTCCCTTCAAATACTACATCCGCTTTCTTCCATGATCCATATCTTGAAAATGGAATTGTATTGAAGTCTTGTTGCTCAATTACGAGATTCTTAATTAGATGATCTCTGATTAGCGTTAGCCATTTTTGTTGTTCTTGAGTGAATTTTTTGCCTTTAGTAACTACAACTAATGCTCTTTCAACATGTTCTTCAGCAGTCATCAACGGATCGCCTTCAGCAGCGTGTCTTATGATGGTAATTATGTCTGCTAGCTCACTGTGATATGCTTTTCTCAGATTATCTTCGGTAAATCTCTCTGGACGACTTGAGAGTTTTTTTCTGAGATCGGATAACTCCTTTGTTGTGAATTGTGATGGCTTTTCAAGAAGTATTTTCAATGCTTCAATCTTATCAGGATTTTTTCTAACAAACTTTTCGAAAGTGATGATGTAATCTGCTGGTTTGTATTCAGTGCCATCTGTACCTCTGAAAATGTACTCAGATACAGCAACATCCTCCTTTGTTTCTGCAACAATGAATGGCTGTTTTGCACGTGGATAGTTCTCCATAAGGTCGAGGAAACTCCCATCTCTCAAAATTTTCATAGTTTGTGCCCATTCCTTATCCAATTTTATGGGTAGTTCCTCTGCAAAAGCAGCGATATCGCCATCTGGAATTAACTGTGCAAACATTTCTCTTCCTTCAACTGAGACGTTTTTTGCTACTCTTTGGAGTCTTCTCACAAGAGATTTAGTGTTATACGCTCTATCTCTATTTCCATAAATTGCATCTACAACTTCACGGATCGTTCTTGTTGGTTTTTCAGGTGGATCAGCAGTAAAGTCTGTTGCCTGTTTGAAGTAATCTAGAACGCCTACAGCATCAAAGACGGTGAAATGAGTTTTGTTAATTTCATCAGCAATCCTTGTTCCTCTTCCCATCATCTGCTCAAATAAGATACGAGATTTAACTGGTCGAACAAAAACAATGTTTTCGAGTTTGGGTATATCGACTCCTGTTGTCAACATGTCGACTGTCACAACAATTGCTGGCTCTGGTCTGTTTCTGAATTCTCTGATTCTTTGCAATGGCCTATCAACCGTAGCGCTACCAGTTATCTTCTGAACAAAGTCATCTCCTTTGTTGAATTTATCTCGTAAAATGTTTACCAGCATGTCTGAATGAGATACGTGTGGCAAGTCGTTTATGGCAAAAAACAAAGTTTTTGGAAATCTGCCATGCTCTTTTTCAAATTCAAGAGCGTGTTTTGCGAATTCTTCAACAATCTTCTTGTTTCTGTCTGGAGCAGTGGCTTTACGTTCTAAATCTGTAGCATTGTACTCTCTTTCGTCTTCCAATACATCTAATGCTTCTCTACCACTCGTAGGATCGACTATCTTTACTTCCTCTCCGGGTTTCAGGAAGAATCCTTTCATAGTAATATCTGACTTTACCCTAACTATGTCGTAATCAACAAGAAATCCTTCTCTTATGGCCCTTTCAATCGTATATCTGTAAACCACATCATCAAAGTATGCTTTCGTGTGGGCTGCTGGAGTTGCAGTTAATCCAACTTTGATAGCATCAAAATGGTCTAAAACCTGCCTCCATTTACCTTCTTCAGTAGATGTGTAGCCCCTGTGACACTCATCCGCTATTATGCAATCAAATGCATGTATCGGAATGTCTATTTTTTCAGCATCTTCTTCCTCATCTCCGTCTCCCTTTTCCCACTCAAACATTCCCTCCCTCCCAAACAGATTGATTCTCATTCTCTGGATGGTGCAAACGTAAACAAACGTGTGTTTTGGTTGTGGGTTTTCTAGATACTCTTTTGGTAAAACTTTGGGATCGTACTTTTCACCCTCTTCAAGATCCTCTTTCCTGAATCTTTGACTATACACCTCATAGATTTTGTCAAACTTTAGTCCCGGTTCAGGTGTAAATGCAGCTAATGCACCCACTGCTTGTGCAGCAAGTGCTCTTCTGTCAACCAAAAACAAAATCCGTTTTGCAAATCCCGATTTCAGAAGGCGATACATAAGAGCTGACGCAACAAAAGTCTTCCCAGTTCCAGTGGCCATCGCAAGCAACATTTTTCGTTTACTAGTGGCGAGAGAATCTTCAATTGACTCTATTGCTTCTTTTTGGTAAGGTCGAAGTCTTTCAATGTTGACTGGATTTTTGTCAAGCCATGATTCGTATGCATCGACATCTTTTGCAAGCATTTCTTCCATTGCTTGCGGTGTATGGAATTTGGTAATCTTGTATGAGCGACTATTTTTTCTTCTGAGATCTCTAAACCAGATCACCTCTCCATTTGTTGAATAAACGAATGGCAAACAATGACCATTGAAATCAAACGGCCCGTTGTTGAAACCCTTTGAGTATCTTTCAGCTTGTACCAAAACATTTTGTGGGCCAAGCGAGAGTTTCTTTGCTTCAATAGCAGCAATGGCACGACCGTTGTGAAAGAGTACATAATCTGCTGGCCCATTTTCAGTTACGTATTCTCTGACTGCTGTAAAATCGTAATTTTTATCCTCTTCGAAATCAACGATGTTAGTCCACCCAGAGGCACGTAAAGCTACATCAATAAGCCTGTTTCGAGTGGTTTTCTCACTCATGTAATTGGGGTCTTTCATAGGATCATCTGTCAGCTCTCTTTAATATCTTGAAGATAGGGATTAAAATTGATTCAGTTTGACTTTTGCAGAGGAAATCCTGTCTACATAAAGAACCTGTAATGGTCTTGTACATCTTTATCTTCGGGTAGTTCTGATAAGATATTCCCAACTTCCTTCGCAAAACTTATCGTTATTGGTAGGTTTGTTGAGAAGGATGTTGTGTTCCAATTCAGCTTTGACAAACCCAGTATCTCCTGCGCAATCTCCTCCTTACTGGAATCTCCATGATGGGTTATCTTTAGTGGGTTGGGAACTCTGAATCCGGCATAAGTACGAATTCGTGGTGAATATCCAGTAGTATAAAGCAGAAAATTTGTCTTATCCAATTCTATCAATGTGCCTCTAAGAACTGGGTACTTACCCATTCTTAGGAAGTTTATTCCGGGATCTCTGGTTGGTATTGCCACGAAATCTTTGATTGTACTTCCCTGAGCATAAATTGCATCATTGAATCCTTTTTGCTCTCCTTCTGAAAAACCAGATGTTTTGTGGATTACAACTCTTGCAGGTTTTCTGTTGGCTTTGCTGATGTATTTTGCAATAGCTTCTGTCAAAAGCTTTTTTGCTTGCTCTTCTTTGAGGTATGGTTCTTTAGTATGCTCATCAATTTCAACTTCAGTTCCTCTAAGTACTAATCCCTCACCATTATGGGTGAACACCTGTGCCATGGAAATCTGCTTTTCCAGTCTTGGATGAAGTTTATCAACAAAAAATGAAATGCCCACATAACATGTATCGGTTCTTAATTTTGCCAATCTCCATGGCTTCCCATTTGCTTTGTAGTAAAGTGCTGTACTAAAGTTCCATGAAAACGCTGATGGATCCTGATTTTTTGCTTTCTTGATCTTGTCATAGTTTAAGATTCTTTCACACACACTTTGTTTCAGTATTTGTGTTGGTATACCAAACTCCATTACTTTGCCCTTTAACGAGTTCCTAAAGTCATAGCTTTTCTCTGGCTCCTTGGCAGGTTTCGGAAAGGTAACACCCCATTCTGTCAGAAACTTTTGATTTTTGGCTACCAGTTCATCATGTTCTTTCTGTCTAGGCGATATTCTGACTTCTTTTGCTCCTCGAGTCTTTTCAGATATTCCACACCAAGTTTCAACAATAGATGGAAGTGTACAGACTATGACATCAGGTATGTCGTCATTTGCTCGAATCTGTTTAATTTTGTCTACATATAGCATGACTCCGTAGTTTATTCTTTCGTTGGGGTCTATAATGTCTGGAATTTTTTTCAAATCATAATCATCGATCAGAATGGCATTCCAATTGTTTGAGGTTTTTATGTTGCACTTGAACTGAGTAATTGTGGTCATTCCCGGATAGTCTGGATAAAGCCATTTGTTTGACTTCTTACTGACTGACTCTTGTTGAATTAGCCTCAATATGTTGCACGTAAAATCGATCATTGTCCGGTTTCCAATAATGCCCACTTTGATGCTCTCTAGTGGTGCTGTTTCATCGGAGTAGAAGTATGGCCCATATCTTTTCAATCCAATTCTGGGGTCTTTGTCTTCACCTTGGTTTCCGAATACCAAGTCAGGTTCTACTATGTATCTTGCTTGAAGACTAGAATTCATTCTCTTCCTCTCCTTCTTCTTCCGATTGTTCTTCTTCTGGCTTGAATTCTTCAATGAACTCCTTTATGGTAGATGTGGGGATATCCCAAGAAATCCCCGTATCTAATTTGGTTTCAACAGGATTTACTGAAATTACCAAATCATCTGAAATCTTTATGTCAGTTCCGTCTCCTAACTTATTTATCCAGAACAAAATGTTGTTGAGATACTGATTGTTGAATGTATTGAAAGATTTGCGTGTTATTACCGTGCCTTCTTTCATTCCAGTTGAAACTTTTTTCCCATCTTCAGTAATTATGGATGTAAGTGCAATTTTCAGGTAAAATTTATCGTTAAGTCTAGTAAATGTGGGCTGTATCGCAGCGTGCCAAAACACCGAGCGACCAAGCTGTTCCGCCCAAATCTTTTTGGCAACAATTCTACTTGAAACCCCCTTGTATCTGGAAGGCCACGACACTTTGCGTTCGTCGTTGACTGTATGATAAAACAATTTCTTGTGTTTTACAAAATATCTCATCTCTTGCTCTTTTCCCTTTCCAGCAACTTCTTTGTTTAACAGAGAAGTTATGATGCGTTCTTTCGGCCCAGAATCCAACCAATTTTCGATTGGTTCCTTCTTTATCTCATCTGGATAAACTAGATGATGGTGAAAATTGCTAGTATTTTCCAAGTTCTGGAATGAAACTATCTTGTCTTCGTGGTGTCTAACTCTAAAGAAAAAGTATCTGGCATCCGGATATTCTTTATCTAACCATCCCTGCAACTCCAACCCATTTTTGAATTTAGCCGTTCCAATGTAAACAAATTTGGGTAGTTTCTTTACTTCAAACAAATTGCTGAGAAGAGTTTCTTCTACTTTATCCGGCTCACCTGTCAAAAGAGATAATCTATAGTTCTCATCTTCTAGCCTCTTGTTCATTCGATATATCTCGTACTGTGAAGCTGGGACGCTCTGCGTCCCCCTTCTGATTAAAATTTGTTCTTTTGTGAACGCCTTTTTTTCTTTACCGTCGATGTTGTAAACACCATCCTTTATTGGAGTCATAATCTTGAAGGATGGTGGAATGTAAATCAACGCAAATTTTCTTTTTTCTCCATTCACTTCTCTTTCAAATGGGGCATAGAGTATCTCGAGTGGTTTATCCATATACGAGTTTATTTTTTCTTGAAGTGATGCCGATTCAATTTCAAAATTCTCGGGAAGTCCAGTTTTGATGAAACTACCTTTGATCTCTTTATCTACATGATCGTTTGGTTTGACTCCGAGAACGAGGAAACCTCCCCCAGCATTCGTAAATGCGAAAATATCTTTTATTATCTTTGGAAAGTCTGTGGAATTTTTTCCAATATCTAAGGTAGATTTGAAATCGTGGAAAGGAGTCTCTTTTGATTGAGACAGTAAAAAGTCTATGACATTGTCTCCTAGAGGATCACTTAACTCATCGTTAATTATTACACCATCTTTCTTCACTAACTTATCACCACGTAGTATTTCTTAACCATACTAAGATAAATCAGAATCGAGTATGTTGCAATTCTTGTGTAGTAATTTCCATTTCTCTCCTTAGAACACGTTATGCGGTTTATGCCAAAACATCCAAGGATGTCCGATGATAGATACCATCCCCTACCTCACTCTACCCGGTTATCCAACAATCCTACTTCCCCAGATAGTAGTCGTACCTTCCGTTGACCAACTGGACTCTTATGTGATAGATCTGCTCGCTATCCAAGCGGTGCCGATCAGCAAAGGAGCGTATGTCCGATTCAAGGGAAAGTTCTTTCTTGCGGAACCTGTTGTAGGCAGACAGGAAATCGTCTTGTATCACTGAAGGGATGTAGTCTCTTGCCAGTACCAGTCTTGCATTTGCCAGCTCTTTGGCTTTTTCATAGATCCTCATCTTGTGTTTGTTAACTGATTCTGGCATTTGGCCGAAAATCCCTTCAGCCAGTCTTTCGTTCTGCCTGTCTACATTTTCTCTCAGAACTCTCGTAATGTATCTACTCTGGTTCCTAACGCTCCCTGTGGTCGCTATCAACACATTCCGCAAATCTCGCTGCAATGTTGGGTCGGAATCCAGACCGAAGGTCAATTTCAAAGATTTTTCTGTATTTTTGAAGGCCCTGTCCATTAGATTTTATGCAAATTCAATGATTTGAGTGGTACTTTCGCCAGCATAGCAAAAAAACCTTCGCCAGCATTCTATCTGTTTTATCAATGGCTTGTTGCATTTAGATGAATAGAAGGAAACGAAATCCTTCTGCAAGATGCCGTTTTTGGCATCAAAAATCTGGTAGACAGTAACTATCTAGACGTGGCTACATGAAAAATACTGCAATGACGAAGAAAGAGGAAAGGGAAGAAGACTTCGCAGACAAGGTATGGGGGTTTCTCATAGGAAGCAGTTTTGCCGTCCTGAAGATTGTTTTGATTCTCTTTCTGGTATTTCTTGCAATACTAGGATTTCTGTGGCTACTGAGCCTCCTGTTCCCCTATCTCATCGAAATTGTAAAGAACGCAGTAAAGAACGCTCTTGGAATTGGTTAGATGAAATCTCTGAACAAAATCAAGAAGAAAATGAAGAAGTGGGTCAAGGACAAGGACGAGAATGTTTCCTTTGCAAGAGTAATTTCACTAGTGCACATAATGATTCTGCTTGCTATCGTTCTTTTTGTACTGCTTCTCTTCTGGATCGATTCTGTGTTCGGAATAGAAAACATTGCAAGGATGCTGCAAGAGTTGCTGTCGTTTTTCCAAACAATATTGATTGATAGATTTGATTTGCTGAAGGCCGGGGTGTGAAGATGGAAAGTCAGGTTGATGACGTAAAACCTGCAAGGAGAAATTATAGCAATTGTGGAATTTGCGGGCTTCCACTAGGATCAGAGGCAGTCAGATGCCCTCTCGACGGCAAAATATGCCATCCACAGTGCTCTTCAAAATATTTCGACGAAAGGATAGAGGCGGAGAGGAACATCTGCAAAGACTGCAACGCAAGACTGGAAGAGGAGCAGGAAAAAAGACGAATCGAAGACATGATGAAAGCAGCTAAAATCATTTTTGCTCTTGTCGTGATTTTAGTGGTGTTTTTACTGGTGAGACGATGGCTCTGAAAGACATTCTGCCTGACAGGATAAAGAAAACTATGATCGATGTTGGAGTTGAGCCTGTGGCGTCTCCTGTTTTTGGATGGTCTAACAAGGACAAGGTTCTGGTGATAGTGGAAAAAAAGAAGGATCATTACGAGGTATATGGAAACAGGGTCTTCTTTTCCGACAAAAAGATGCTGAAGATATCAGAGACTAGGAGAGTCGACGGCGATGATGAGTTGAGAGGCGCAATAATTTCCGTCATCAACAGCGCAGTTAATCAAATGATTGAAGGTGTTTCTGTCAAAGATCCATACACCGCAATTGACATGCTTTTCACTGTACAGGAGGGAAGGGACGTTCCGAAACAGGAAATCCTTCCTACAACAACACAACAAATCCATGTTTATGGAAATATGATCGGTTACATCTGCGATCAGAATCTTCAGGTCACCAATAACCCGGTTCTACTCTCGGAGAAAATGCTTCTTCACCATATCATAATCACTGGTTCCACTGGAGGAGGGAAAACAGAAGTCGCAAAAAGAATTGTGACAGAAGTTGAAAAAACCAAAAAGAAAATTCTCGTCATAACTCCAGAAGCACATCTATGGAATAAATTAGAAAATGTTCACATCCTCGGAGACAATGATTCTGATCTTGAAGACGGAATCAATGTCGTAGATTGTACAAACGCAAAGGATTTTGCGAAAGAAGCGTCTCATGTGATCGAAAGTGTTATCGAGCATTACGGGAAGATGGAGCAGACGGATAATCTTCGGTTGCTTGTTGTAGTTGATGAAGCCCACCTTTTCATCGACCAAAAAGATTTTGAAAATGTCCTTGAAAGCGCGACAAGAATTCTTAGGAAATTCGGTGTGTCGTGCGTTCTCCTGTCACATACTTATGCGGATTTCAGCAGAGGAATCCGTTCTAACGTCCAGACTCACATCGCACTTTACACCAATTGGGCAAGAGATCTTTCATTCATCAAAGCATTCCAAGCTGACGGTACGGTTGATTATTCCAAACTTCTGCTCTCGATGCCGGAAGGATATGGGATCTTCAGATCACGAGAATTCCTGAGAAATCAGCCCGTGCCGTGCAGATTCTTGAAATGCTATGAAATGATGTATCCAAACATAAAACAAGATATTTCGATAGACGACCAATATCAAAGACGGTTAGCAATTCTAGAAATAATCAAAGATAACCCAAAGATCTCCGCCGAGGAAATATCGTCGAACATGGCAAAAAGAAGCATTTCTGTGGCTAACAGTACGGTTTCGAGGGATCTGGATTGGCTAGAAAATCAGGACTTGATTACCGTAGTTGACACAAGCGGAAAAGGAGGAAGGAAACTGTATGTCGCTATTTGAAAACTCGAAAAAACCTAACTTTTGCAGCAAAAGTTCAACTTTTTCATGCAAAAGTTCTGCAAAAGTAACTTTGTGTTAAATGAGGTGATTCAATGCCAAGGGTTGTAAAGATAAAGTGGGTTTGCGAAACTTGCGGGGCAGAAATCATAACACGGCCCCGGACGGTTCCGTACGCCGATGAACCTAACAGAGGAATGTGTCCAATCTGCGGAAGTTCGTCATCGTTAATCAAAAGAGAAGAAATCTTCGAAGTTCTCTGAGGATGATGCAGTGGAAGAACTGGGCGAGAGGGTATCAGAATACATTTCCGACAGGAAAATCAGCTTCGATGGAGAATGCTATCACTCACGCATTCCGCTGGAAATTATGAAAATTGTCATACAGTATGGAGTTAATCTGAACAGTGTTCAATGGGAAGGGGTTTGGAAAGACGGAAATAAACTCCATGTTGTTTTGTCGTTCAAAATGGCAGAAGCTGCGAAACAATCCAAATCAGAAACTATTCCAGAAGAAAATAATCCGGAAAAAGATTACGTTGTCCTGAAAGGCTGACTATGGGAATGTTTACAAAAGAAGAATTGGAAAACGTGCTGAAAGAGACTGCATCTAAATTCAAGCACATTGAGCCTCACGTAATTCTGCTGATTTACGGATACATAAAAATGAAAAAACTGGAAAAGAAGAAATCACAATTGAGCTAGCCTTTTTCAGCAAGACTGTCAAGAAAAGCATTTGCGTTTGGGTGTATCTTGATAAGTTCTTCAAACTTGCTCTTGATTATCTTCTTAACCAAACCTTCAAGGACTTCCGGGGTAATCATATCCGTTACCGCTTTGATGTCCTTCACCCTTTTCTCATCAATGTCAATTGCAATTTTCACCTCAAATGGTTTTGCGCACTTCTTGCACACTAACGCAGTAACCTCATTCCATTCCTGGCATATCTGGCAAACCTTCGGCTTCAACAGGCTCTCTTTCTTGGTTTTAGTCTCCATGCCACACATTTCCAGAAGGGAGCCTTCGGTATCCACCCCCGTAAGATGGTCATAGATCTGCGACATCCTAGAATTCTTTACCCAACCCATGTACACGCATCGTTGCGATTGACCCATCCACATTCCAAGTACGGTGGCACGCGCATGGCGAAAACTGTGTGGATTCACTCTTTTTGTTATTCCAGCTTTGTTTGCAGCCCGCTTGAGCAACGCTGAAATCATCTCGTATTTCATAGCCTGCCCGTGATTGGGATGTCCAATGTTTATCCAGAGGGGGGATTGTGGGTTGTTTTTCTGGGGATGAACGTTTATCCAAGCAGCAAGATACGGCGCTGATGCAAGCAGCCTTATCGGTCTCTGCCCTGTTTTTCCGTCGACAAGTATCTTGATTCCCAAATCATCAAAAATCACATCTTTGATATCAAGACTGGCAAGTTCTCCGACCCGGCAACCGCTTTCCGCAAGGGTCATGATTAGTGCCCTATTCCTCGGATTCCCTTCGGCTTCTATCATCTTGATGATATCTTGCTCTGTGAGCAGATCCCAAGGATATTCCATTTTACGCAAGTTTGTTTTAATCTGCCTTACAAGCTCGGGGTAATCCTCCCCGCCATTCAGCCATTTGTAGAGTTTCTTTATCGACACTTTGAAGAATTGCTTTGTGTGCGGTTTGATGTTCTGCGCTTCAATTGAAATCAGCAGCCTTTTGATATCGCCTTTCTCTGCCCTGTCAAAATCCTTTTCCAGCCACTCAGCAATTTTACGAAGTGTGAAGGCATACGTACCTACTCTCGGGATGCTCAGAGGTTCCCCCCACCCAGCCCCGTCTATCTGGCAATCTGCAATGAAATCGAGGATGATCTTCTTGTTCTGCTCTGAAATCTTTGTTGACTCTTTTACCAGACTTATCGCTTTTGCAAGGCGCTTTTTGCATTCGTAGATGTCCCTTTTCATAACACACCTCTGACCCGACCACGTTTTCCACCATCTATTGATTAGTGGGATTCGTTTCCGTTTAAACAAAACACGAACGGTTCCGTTCGGCTGGATTTACCGACGAGCCGGATTTCACTTTTTGTCAAATCCGGGATGTTAGAGAACTGAACTTGGGGTCTTGGTCCCGGGACTGAAGACGACAAGCACAGTTGAATTACCCAGATTCCGTACGGTTTTGTTTTACGTCGAATCTTTTCAAACCGTACTGTTCAGTACGGTTTTGCTAATCTATTCTTGTGAGCGAAATTATTTATCCTTGAAATGTCTGGCTTTATCCAACTGTGCCTTCAAACTATCAATGTCGAATTGCTGCACAGCGATCCTGTTTTTGTAAGAAACTCCAAACTTTTCTTCGTCATGCATCATGGAATGCAGTTTTGCGTCTTTGTTTGCCATCTCAATTTCCATTTTGCTGATTTCTGAAGCAGAATAATGACGATGGTGTGTTATCTCAATCTGATCAAGTTCTTTGTACAAATCCGTAATCTTGCGCCCATAATAGCGGACATCCGCCTTGCCCGTGGAGACCCCCATATCCAAATCAAAAGCAGCACTGGATAGTTTTATGTCATAATGCAGAATCTTATTTTTTATCTCTGAAATCTCTTTTTCGTAGTTCACATGGTGACCATGTCGCATAACCCACCTCGACCGCAATATTTTCTTCTAATTACTAATTGGTAATGATAAAATAAATACAAAACTGAGTTTTCAAACAACTTGTTAACTTTATTTTGAAAACTCATACGCTTGTCTAATCAAAGAAATTGCATACTCCAACTCCTCCATCGAATTGATGTAGAAGTAATGTGGAGGACTCCATTTCATCTGTTTTACGATTCCTTTAGGGTCGGAAAACGTCTTCGGATTTACTCTTATCCATGCCTTTATGCTTTTGCTGTTTATCCGCATGGAGGCAAAGACTTGTTTCGCCTCGTATCTGATTTCGTATTTTGTCGCCCGTTCTTTGACATCGGAACCGAAAGCCGTTATCCTCTTTTTCAGTTCTTCAAAGATTCTCTGGGTTTCTTCTTTCGTCCCTTTCAGGCTGTTTTCTACTCTGTAGCCAATGTTCAAACTCATCTAAATCACCTCAAATTTCCTTCTCAATGCATTCTCTGCATACGACTCTGCCATTCTGCTTGTTGGTAGACAATTCGCAGTCTATGCCACACTCATCGCAGACTATTAGTCTCCATTCCATCGGTATGTCTTTTCCCATCACATCACCCCTCCTTGAGTGACCAGACGCCACTCCCTTTCTCTTTCTGGCAAAACAGACCGCTTAACTGGACGACCTGTCTTACTTTGGCTTCTATGTTCTTGTTGCGTCCTAGTTTTTCAGAGTCTTTCTTTTTTGCTACCTTCTTTGTTTCCTCGTAGAGTTGCGACAGGCTTGCAGACCCTCCAAGGTTTTTCATTGCCTCTTCCACCAACTTAACCCATGTTGGCATTCCGAACACCTCCCTGTCTTGAACTTTCTAGAAGATTATAGAACTAGTAAATTGAAATAACCAACTGGCTGCTTTCTTTAACTTTCTGTAAGTTTCTAGAATGATAAATCCTTGCTCGGACAAATACAATTAGGTAGTTCCATGGCTTTCAAAATCGGAATCTCTGGAGATGAGAAGTTGTGGAAGCAGTTTCAGGAGTATTGCAAATCAAAAGGATATGATGCTTCCAAAAGAGTAATGGTTCTGATTAAGGAAGATGTGGACAAGAACTCAAAATAGAATGGTAAGCCAAGCTAATACCTATTTGTTTTCAGAAAAAAACCAACGAGAACAAAGCTATTGGATTCGCAGGAATACGGAGCAATTGTAAATTTCATAATAATTCCCTTTATTAGTTCCCAAATCGCCTCCCAAAACCTTATCATTTTGTTTCCCGTTTTCTATGATGGCGACCTTCTGGTTTGGCATCAATATCTCCCACATGGGAACAAGTTGGGACGCTTCGCTACGGTAAGATCCGCTCAGAGATTTACTGGGTAAGAAGCAGCAACGCAACCATTGAAGTTTTGGCTTTGGCAGATGATGTTTACCTACTTCGTGGAGCCAAGAATTACTACGTTGCCAATGCCTCGGACTCCGGGGAAATGCAAAGCAGATTACAGGAAATAGGGACTTTTTCCGATTACCTCAAAGAATCCGTCCCGTCCTTTAGCCTGAGCTACTATTACATTAGTTCCCTTACCGAGGGAATCATCGGCGTAGATAGTTCCCCGATTAGAACCGAGATTGGGGAACTAAAGCGTGGCATACTACACAAGCAGGGGAAGATAGCATCTTTGGAAAGTGATAGACAATTGCTCAATCTCCCCGTCGGTAAGGATGCCCTAAGTCTGGAATCCGAAATAAGACGCTCTGAAGAGAGGCTGCGGAAACTCGAAGAAGAGGTTGCCAATGCAGAACAATTCAAGAGAGAATACGGATCAAAGGGATTTGGTGCTTCCGTCGTCATAAAGAGCCAGACTTCCTGTTTTTCCTCAAGAAAGGCGGATCTGGAAAAGACCATGCAATTGATAATCAATGATCTTGAAGATTTTGATAATGTAATCAAGAACCGGGCTAAACATGGCTTCTACCTTGCCATCAAGGAGCTGCCCAACCCTGCACTGGGATACAGCGCAGAGTCTTTGGGCATCTTCGATCCTCACACTCTGGAAGATTTGATAAAACAATATCCTGAGCTTTCAGAACTGAAAAACCAAGTTGACTCTCTTTTCGTTCATCGTTGGGCTAAGGATGCTAGGATCGGGGAAAGGACGTTTGAAAAGAGTTCTGCAATAGCGCAGGGCCTTGCAACTCTTCTTAGAAGAGCGACTTTGAAATCGCAAACGCAGACGAAAGTCAACGAACCCAAATGGGATAAACTTCCATTCCCCGACGAAACAAAAAGGCTGGGTTTTCTGGGTTTTGTTTTAGACGGCCATCTTGAAACAACGAAATTCCCGTTTCTTTTTGATTATGACAATCAGGCTCCTACTCACACCATAATCGTGGGTGCAAGCGGATGCGGAAAGACGATTACTGCTTACGATATGGCGGAAGGTGCGCTATTCCAGAATATTCCGGTTTTGGTTCTCGATCCTATGATTCAGTGGTCTGGCTTCCTCGAAAAATGCAGTGAAAAGAAGCTTCTTGACGGTTACAGGGAGTTTTCCATGCATGAACCCATGTCATTCACTGGTAAGATATTCACTCCCGGCTCTGACATCGGAGCAAATCTAAGCAGCAACCTTCTGGCAAAACCAAAGACCGACAAGGAAAGCGAACTTCAGGCGTTTGCCATTGACCTGAGCATGATAATCAAGGAATTCTGCAAATTAAGCGACAACGAAACTGTAAAAGTGAAAGAGACTGTCTTCGGATGCTGGAAGAAAGGGATCGATTTGGATTGCTTTTCTCTTATCAATGCCACTGGCAAAGAAATCGCAAAGATGAAGATTCAATCGCTCACAGCACTTTCATTTTTGTTTGAGGGAAAAGGATCGAACATTTCTGAATTGTGGAAGGACGGAGAGATCTCCGTTGTATCCCTCAATGAAATCAAAGTGGATGAAGTGAAAATGTTTGTCGCATATTATCTTGTCAGGGAGCTTGTAAACTACTTTGACTCGCAGCCTGACTCGAACACCTTGAAACTTCTGCTTGTAGTTGAAGAGTATCACAGGTTCAAAGGAGAGGCAAAGATTATTCTCGATAGAGCTGCAAGGACGCTACGAAAAAAGGGAGTCGGATTAGTTTTCATCACTCAAGCGATAACAGACTTGGAAGAAACCAGAGCAAACATCAACATGAAAATCTACATGCACATGACATACGACAATGACATTGAAAGATCTAAGATAGACTTGGGAAACGATGTTTCTAAACTCCTTTCGACAATTGATTCGGGGTTCGGGATCTGCGTTTATCCCAGCTATGAAACCCCTGTAGTAGTGAAGTTCAGGCCGTGCTTTCACAGGAATACTGGCTTATCATCGGAGGAGATCAAGAGCAAAATGATGATGTGGAGTGAAAGGGACGTTTCAAAATTCTACAAGGTTGAAGAAAAACAAGAGATACCTAAAGAAGTCACTAAAGCGATGCAGTTCCTAAATGAAATAATCTCATATCACAATGAGACCGGAAAATCCCCCAGAAGGGAAGACATAGTGAAAAGGCTTGGGATCAAATCGGATCGTGTTGCAAACGAAATCAAAAATCAACTCATCAAAGAAGGAAAAATTAGAGAAGAGCCTGACCCTGACGATAAAAGAGCCAAAAGACTGGTTCCAGTCTAACCGTAAGGATTGCGTGATTTCAGGCTGTCCATGAGTGCGTAGAAAGTCCTTTCCCGTCTTTCCATTGCTTTTTCAAGAAAAGTCCGATATCTCTCCTTTGCCCTTTCAACCTCAACTTCATCGTAAACTGGAAGGTAACGATCTTCATCGTCGTCCTGCTTCTCCTCTACTAATTCTCTTATCCTGCTTCCTTTTTTGGCCCGGCTGAGCGAATCGATTTCCATCTCATCAACTACCAGCTCAAAAATTTCTTTTGCAAGTTCCTCTTGCATTGAATGTGATGCTCTTTTGGCCGCATCAAGATTTCTTTGTTTTGACTCGTTGTCATAAGCAAGATATGCCTGACACAATATGATCAGCGGGTATGCGGAGCTTTGTATCGATCCTCTTCCTAGTTCAAGAGAACGCAAGGCGTCCTGAAAATGGCTTTTGTTTTTCTCAAATGCGCCTTTACACATAGAGATGTAAGCTTCGATTGCGTTGACATCTTCATGGGCTTGCACCTTTCGGTGTCTTAGGGAATTAGCATCTGAAGACCACACAATCTCTTTTCTGTACTTTTCTCTTAATCCTTCAAGAAGCCTTAACGCCTCTAGGATGTCTACGGATGATGTGTGCGATGGGTTTGCCATCGATGAACGGCCAGCACGCTTCGGGATTTTAGCAATTCCTAATCTTCGTTCCATATCAAAAGACCTAAGCACGTCGTTCATCTCCTTCATTTCTTCGACTGGCATGAACTGGTTCACTCTTCTCTTCCCCTTTATCGCATCTTTCAATTGCGCAAAGACTACCGGAGCTTCAAGCCCTGTCTCTGCTCCCTGATGCCTTTTTGCAAGCGTTGTAAAAGCGACCAAGCTTATGAGATGTGCAACTCTGCATTCATTCTCGTCCCTGTCGTTCCAGTCATCGTACGCTCTGTAATAATCGCCGGGGAACGTGTTTTTGGCGTTCTGTATCAACGATTCATAGATTCCGCTTCTTCTTGAGAACTCGGAGTTGAAAGACGAATCCATGTAAGAGAAATGCCTGAGCATTTCAAGACATGCGATTCCGCAAAGTATGTCGTAGTTTAACGTGGAATTTTTTGCAGCGTCGTCAATGCACTCCAGCAGATTCTTCTTGAAATCTGAAATATCGCCTTCCGGCTTCTGATTTCTTGGAGGTTTCCAGCCTGCTGGCATTGACCCTCTGGATACTACAGGATTAACTTCGTCTTTTTTCTTGAACCAGCCCAAATTTGCAATATTATACACGTTCTAAAAGAAAAAGTTGGCGATCTGAGAATTATCAGCATCTTTTTACAAAAGATAAACAAACATAATGTGATTTCATTGGTAGAGCGAAAGACTAACTGGCGTTATTTTGGGCCTTACCTGATAGGTGGCGGCATCTTTCTTGCCATGTTGGGTGTTGTTATTGATTTTTCAGATGTTTGGTCTATAGAACAACATTATCCACCGTTTGATGTAACAGCAGATAGTAACAGCTATGTTTCCTTCCTTTTAATGCATACCGAAAAACTCGAAATACATATTCTCATAAGTGGCGGTAACCAAAAACTGATTTATTACATAACGGACGCTAAAAACGTAATTCTGATAGATAAAACTCCAATATCCAATGATCAACGGTTCGCCTTTCAACCACGTTATGATGGAACGTATTTCTTGCTATTTGAAAATGAGGGTGGTAGACCTGAAACAAAGACAGTTACAATTACTTATGCGGTAACTGATGCAAGTGTTTTAGTTCCAGACCATCTAAGAGGATTTGTAATCTTGGTTTTGGGTTTCATTTCCGTTGCTGGTATTGGGATTTCATTACGAAACTCATTCAAAAAACCAGAAAGACCGGGTACAAAATCAGAGAAACCCGGCGGTGAATAATTAACAATATGTAAAATATTTCATCACTCAACAATAAAAACGCACATGAAAATGTTGTATACATGGTAACGTATGATGAATTTTACAAAATGGAAAAAAATGAATCAGACAAATCGAAGGACACCGACTTGATATTTTTCATTAAAGTTGCAAAAGAAGCTCTTAAACCATTGATAAAATATCCATTATCAACAAATGATATTTACGATCACGTTAACCAGAAAAATTTCAAGATACCGACAGAAGAATTCAATAGGCTCATGAACTCATTAGTCGATAAAGGCTTTATTGAAAGTAGGACACAAGACGAAATTTCATATTTTGGTTTTCCAGATGAAAAAAATAAAAAAAGTTTTGAGTTGGACTATTTCCCAAAATGTAATGAAACGAAACTCCCGCTAGATGAAAGAGATGGACTTGGGCATGCAGTTAAACAATATTTTGATTACATAAAGGGTGAACGTCGTCTTGATGAAGTAAAACAAAAACCAGAAAGACCGGGTACAAAACCAGAGAAACCCGGCAAGCCTATATTCTAACCCATCTGTCCTTTGCAAGATGGACAAAATATCCAAACGACAAACAAAGTCCACTCCATACCGATAAAACAAAACTCCCAAAGACAGAATGCAATAGAATTGCAACAACCCCACCAAACAAGAGGCCCGCACGCATCGTATGCACGAACTGCCTGTGACTCGGCATCAATTTAGTATAGAAAACCAGAGCAACTATGCCATGAGCCAGAGATAACATAATGCCAAGTTTCAACATAACAAAGGAAATCAGAACGATTGCTCCGGGAACTAGAATCTGGAAAATTTTGTGAATCGGTGCATTTCTTGAATCAATATCGGGAAGATCACTTCCTAAGACTATCATTATTACTCCAAACAGCGACAACGCAAACACGTCATAACCAGTCGGGATAATTCCACGAGAGTAAGCAAAGACAAGAAGCAAAACAACTCCGAGACTTGCAATGATTCCCGAGTCGATATGTTCTTTCATGTAAGGCATTATGCGGCCTCCAAAATGCTTAGAAAACGCCGTAAACCCCCGTTTTCCCTAATCATTTTCTTTACGACAATAATCCCGTTAGGAAATTCCTTGATGGAAACAAAAATGGGGGAGGTTTCGTTACCCTGTGGGTGGTGAAGCCCTTTGGGCCCATTACCCTCTGGGTAGCGAAACCCAGTAAATTCAAACTCTTCGTTATGATTTTTTCAATTATGTTTACAACAAGTTCGAGATTTTCTATTTTCATTTAAAAGGAAGGTAGCGAGCCCTTCTCGGTTTCGTTACCTTAACTATGTTCATTTTTTCGAATTACCTTCACCGTATATCACTAGGCTCTTCATTGATTGTTAGATGTTGAGCTTTTCTTCCAGCCTTTACGATCTCTTCCCTGCTAAGATGTTGATGCAATACGATTTTTGCCATCTCTATGCTTCTTCGAATCAGATCCTTTGCCCCATTTTTTAGATCATCACTTTCTGCAACGTAAGCGATGTTGCGTTCCATGTCTTCTGCATCCCAACCTCGCGTATGTGCGATAAATGGGAATGTGGGAAACACAAATCCAAGCTCTGAAAAAAAGCCCAGCATGTGGCCTGCAACGTCCTGTACATTATCCTGTCCTCCAGTTATGATGAATGAAGCAACCTTGTTTTGGATCAAAACTCTGTTGTTTATTGTGATCTGGTTCTGAACACAATTCATTCTCTCAATCATTTTGTGGTATAGCGAGCTTGCGGCGCCCCAGCGGATAGGCGTTGCAACAATTACTACATCTGCCCAATAAATTAACGCTTCATACACCTGAGCAAGTTGATCTGTCTCATCCATTTGAGTAATGGAACAAGGCCAAGTGCAAGCAAAAGCACTTTTAGAGTAAAACCCCTCACATGCCCTGAATTTGAGATCGTTTAGTCTAATGAACATGGTCTGGGCTGAGAGCTCATTTTTTGCATAATCAATTGCTACTTCAAGCAATTTATCCGAAGTCGAATAGCGCGGATTTTTAGAGTCCATTATAGTAGTTGATATCCCAACGACCCTGATTGGCCCTTCCTCTCGTTTGATTGGCCTTTCAAGTTGGTGAGGCGGATGCGCACTTTTGTGTACTTTGGTTATTGGATTAGTATCGATGAAAAGATGATTATTTTTAATTTTGAGTTCATACTGAGGTACTTTATCTTCATATCCTGGCGGAGCAGAACCTGTTACTCTGTGGAACTGCCAATAATGCCATGGACAGACGATATGATCTCCGTCTATCTTTCCCTTTCCTAGTGGTCCTCCAACATGAGTACAAACTCCCAAGATGGCGCCAAATTGCTCATCCTTGTAAGATAATGCAATTGGTTTTCCTTGGACAGAAATCTCTCTGAGTGGAGGATCTTTTAGTGAATCTACTGAACCAAGATCAAGCCAATTTTTTTCCAACATCATACACAGCGTTTGAGATTAAAAAAGCCTTACCCCGAGATATAGTAAAGTTTGGAATCTATTTGGTAATCAATTGGTAAAACTATTAAGAACATTGCTGTAATCTAGTGTTTATGGTAGTAGAAGATGTCACAGAAGGACAATGGAATGAGAAAGTTCTATCTCAAGACCATGTCGCAGTTGACTTTTGGGCTCCTTGGTGTCCGTTTTGTGTCAAACTTGCTCCTGTGTTTGAGCAAGTTTCAGGCGAAGTTTCTGATATGAAGTTCGTTAAGGTAAATGTACAAAATGAGCAAAACATTGCCTCAAAATATGGCGTCCTGGGAATACCTGCAATCAAATTCTTTTGTCATGGAAAAGAAGTTGGTGGAGTTGTTGGCTACCGAACGAAAGAACAATTAAAACAGGACATCGCAAAAGTTCGAGCCGAAGATGAATCTTGCGTTGCAAATTCATCAGACATGAAACGATAATTACTTGTTTGCAGAATTAATTGCGAATTCTATCATTAAAACTACAAGCGTGCGTGCCACCTTTGACCAGATAATGTTGATGATAGTCTTCAGCATTATAGAATGTTGAGGCTCTTGTAATTTCTGTAACTATAGGTCTACTGAATCTACCAGAATTATCAAGTTTTTTCTTTAGGTTTATGGCTGTATTTTTCTGGTCCTCATCATGATAGAAAACTACCGATCTGTATTGTGAGCCAACGTCTGGACCTTGCCTGTCTTGGGTTGTAGGATCATGGTTATCCCAAAAGATCTCCAATAGCTTTTCATAGGAAATGATTTTTGGGTCAAATTCTATCTGCACAGACTCTGCATGACCAGTTCTTCCAGAACAAACATTCTTGTATGTTGGATTCTCGAGATGGCCACCAGTATAACCGACAACCGTTGATGTCACTCCTTTAGTGGTTCTGAAGAGCTCTTCAACTCCCCAAAAACATCCAGCGGCAAATGTTGCCTTCATGGCTGTAATTAAGAAATAATAGTTTATAATATTTTTACCAAAGCTATTCCAAATTGTTTCTTTGAAGTCGATCTAAAGTATAGATTGAATTAGTGTGATCCCCACCCGCCTTATTACAAACTGGCAGTTAGTGCAGCTTAAAATATGATTAGGATAGTTTTTCAATTCTGACTTTATGCCTTCAAGAGCACATCTTGGGCAGGTAAACGGTTCAGTTAATTTGTTCTTAACTTTTTTTCCTAACCAATTGCATTTTTCACAAATATATCATCAGTGAGGCGTTTCAATTTTGTTTTAATATTTTCTAAGGCGCACCTTGGACAGAGTTTTTCCTCCTTTAAGACATCATCTTCCGTCACAAACACTAGATCTAGGTAATGCTCTTAATAGTTTACTTTAACTCAGATCTGAGATCATTGTTTTACTTTGCAGAATAACAAATCTACAGGTTATACTTGAAAATATTGAGTCATTTTTCGGATTATTGGAAACAATTTGGAATAGCTTTGGTAAAAATAATATAAACTAGATTTTGTGTTATCCTGTAATGAACAACATAAAAATCGGAATTTCAGACAAAAACAGACAGATAGTAATCGACCTTTTGGGTAAATTGTTGGCGGACGAATATGTTTTGTATACCAAGACTCGAAATTATCATTGGAATGTTGTAGGTTCACATTTTAATGATCTTCACAAGTTCTTTGAATCCCAGTATGAGGAAATAGATTCAGACATTGACGAGATTGCAGAACGAATTAGATCTCTTGGAGAGAAAACTAATTCTACGCTTGCCGAGTTTGTCAAAAATGCCAGAATAAAAGAGCATCCCGGAGAATTTCCATCCGCAGACAAGATGATCTCAAATCTTGTTGCAGACCACGAGAATCTTATTCAGATCTTAAGAGCTGACGTTATTACATGTGAAGAAAACAACGATGCTGGAACTGCGGACTTTCTTACCGGTCTGATGGAAAAACACGAAAAGACCGCCTGGATGTTGCGCTCTGTTTTAGAAAAATAGAGCAAGAACTTCTTTTTCTGAGATAATATTCCCACAAGCTAAAAATTAAAAAAAGAATTTATGGACAGCCTTCCATCTTTTGGATGAAAAAGCCATTCGTTTTGATTGCGTCCTCTACTGGCTTCGGTGCACCTTGTGAATGACAGAAGTGACATTCTTCTGTTGTAACTTTTGCACTATCTTCACCTATAGTTTTGAGCCATTGTTTGGCATATTCGATTGCCTTGCCATGGTCTTTTTCTGATGTTATGACATCAAAGTGCATCGTGTGGCCGTCTTTTGCCTCTACGTATGTGTCGTAGACATATATTTCCGCCATAAACATCTGACCTTGGCATTATTCTTAACTATTTTCCCAACTGATTACCAGAGATCTATAGGGTTATTTTGTTTCTAGATATCTTATTGCATCGATAGCCGCTTGTGCTCCAGTCCCTGCCGCAGTAACAGCTTGGCGATATTCGTAATCAAACACATCACCTGCAACAAAAACTCCTTTTACACTTGTTCTGCTCTTTTCTACACGCCTAACAAAGCCATTGGGTAGAATGTCTACTTTACCACGGAACACTTCAGTGTTTGGTTTGTGTCCTATTGCAATGAAAACTGCACTACAAGGAATTTTTTTTATCTCTCTTGTTTTTACATTCTCAATTTTTACACCAGTAACATTATCTTTTCCTTGAATTTCTTTTACTATGCTCCACCAGACAAACTCTATTTTTGATTCATTAAATGCCCTTTGTTGAAGTGTGTGAGTTGCTCTAAGTTCGTCTCTTCTATTGATCACTGTCACTTTTTTGGCTATTTTTGCCATGAATAAAGCATCTTCAATTGCAACATCACCACCACCGACAAGGCAGATATCTTTATCTTTGAAGAAAAAACCATCGCATGTTGCGCAGGCAGAAACGCCTTTACCTTTAAGGCGTTCTTCAGATTCAAGACCTAGCCATAAAGCTGATGCGCCAGTTGCGATAATTACAACATCTGTAGTCAGTTCTTTTTCTATAGTTTTGATTACAAATGGTTGTTTTCGAAAATCAACTTCAGTCACAGTACTATCTAGAAACTTTGCACCCACCTTTCCAGCCTGCTCGCGCACCTTAGTCATTAGATCGGGTCCTAATATGCCTCCTGGAAACCCCGGAAAGTTTTCTACGTCTGTTGTAAAAATCAACTGTCCTCCCAGTTGGTCGCCTGAAATGACAGTTGTGTCAATTCCTGCTCGAACTAGATAAATTGAAGAAGTTAGTCCTGCGGGCCCAGATCCAATCACAACCGCCTTTGCCATAAAAATCCTTACGCACATTTAAATATATACATATACAAAGTTTTTTAGTAATAGATCCCAACTAATCTCCAATGTATATCTGTGACGAATGCCATGAGGACCAACAACATTCAAAATATCATGTCCCAGCAATACTTCATTCCAAAAATAGGAACAGAATTCTTCATTTAGAGTGCTGCTCGCGGGAAAACCTGGTCAATAGAATAAACGAGATTATAGAGTCTGAAATAATGTTTTATGAGGATGTTTCTAAGCTAGTTGAAAACTTTAACTCTGAAACCCTAGAAAAATTCAAGAAAAAATATGGAACCTATGAAGAGATTATAGGAAGCATGAAATATGATCCTATGCAAGATGCAATGTTAGCAAGTCAAATTGATAAATTTCTAGAGATTTTGGCCGTGATTAACGAACTTGAGAAACATTTGTAGTTTAGATTGATAAAAACAGAGAGAGGATTAGCGAACTACAACTTAGTTATTATTTCCTCAAAAAGTTGTTGATTCTGCTTAAATAACGGAGACACAAAATAGGTATTGATCCCACCATTTCTGAATCTTTCAACAAGATGATTTTTCTCTAGTGTATTTAGATGATGTTTTATTACCTTGTAATCTATCCCAATATGTCGAGACATTTGATTTGGGTTGCTAGGTCTACCCGCTAGAAGATTTACGATTTTGATTCTGTTTGCGGTTCCTCTAGCAGAGGAAAACAAGTTCCAAAACAGTTTTTTTGTGTCTGGGTGAGTTGGAATTTCGATTTTATGAATATTCTTCGCCTTCATGTTCATACCAACTGATATCATAATATCAATTATAAACGTTCTTATAATTGATATTATGATAGCATATTATAACATATCATGATATCAATATATAAAGGCAACTAGGTGAAATTGTATGCCAAAAGATCTATTGGTGCGTGGAATCGATGAGAAAATTTATTCCTCTTTAGGTGAAAAAGCAAAAGCCCAGGGTATCTCTCTAAACTCTATAGTAAAGGATGCAATAGACTCTTGGTTAAGTCATCAAGATAGAGAAATGGTAAAGCATCACTTGATTTTGTATTCTGGTGATAATTCAATAATTAATGCTTTAAAATCAATAGATCATTTCACAGCAAAATCTTCCTGGTTTAGATCCTTTTATGGTCCGCCAGATAGCCAGATAACAAAAACACTAGAGAAACTAAAATGGTATAATGGAACCGCCTCACCATATGATGTTACAAAAAACATAATACAATTTTATGGGAAAATGATGAAAAGGGTTGCTGATAAAGCTAAAAACCAACCGGTTTGTTGTTTTGACTTTGTTATAAGTGATCTTGCAAGAAAGACGTCGTTAACACAATCCACAAAGACTGAAAAAGCATACAATGAAATTAAGATGAAAGGAGTGATGTTTTGTCCCTATGATGTAGAAGATGTTTTGTCATCAGGGTTGCATGATCTGATAAGCTTATTTGAAGAGCATGATGAGATTTTCCTTCTACAAGACGACCGAGTATATAAACTTCATGTGAGTCTAGAAAACATTCACAAATTATTTTTCAATTAAATATTGGTAGATGTTTGGCAGTATCTTGGTAAAACGTTTTTAAATTATAATTTTATGTGCGTTTTGATGAATACCAGAAAAATCATGGGACTAGGCACAATTATTTTGTCAATTACCTTGATGATGTTGTTCGTTTCTGATTCTACTGAGTTAGCGATTCAAGACGTATTTGGATTAAAAAGTAAAGGCTCAGATACTTCAGGTCGTGTCGGCACAGACTCATATGGTTCCGCAAATAAAGGAATTGTTTGTGATGATAGGTTATGTTCTGAATATCCAGGTGGTTATAAACAATTCAAAAAAGAACAAGAGCAAAGTTCAAAAATCAAATCTAAAACTGTAGGGCAAAAACTAGTCGAAGAAAACAAAATGGAAAACGAAATGATGAAATCTAAAGAGATGACAAAACGTGCTAATGATGCCCCAATGAAAATAGTAAAAAAAATCCAGACACAAGATAACGTTTCCGTGGAATTTAGGGTTCCAGAAACTATTGTTGCAGGTAAGCTGATTCCTATCAATGCCAGAGTTTATGATGCAAGTAACGAGGGAAATCTTTCTCACACTGACTGGTCATACGCAATAATTGATTCCAATGGAAATATAGTTCATAAAAGCACAACACTACACGGTCACTTCGGTATCATGAACTTTAAGGATACATTTCCTGCTTCAGGAACGTACACTATAAAGTATACCGTATTGTCTTCTGGTACAGTCCTGTTTGGAATGCCAGTTCCTGAACTTGGTCAGACAAGATCTGTAATTAGTGGCGACCTCTTAAAGTTCGCAGAAGACCCAAAAAATGACTTTGGTTCAAGGACGTTTGAATTTACAGTTGATATAATGAATCAAGGCCAAACCCTTGTGCTTGACGGTTCTGAACCAGGCACGTTAATTTTAGTAAGTTTCTCTACAGCACCTGAAAGGATTGTTGTAGGGCAACCCGCCACATTGATGATAGACGTCAACGATGCAAAAACCGGAAAGGATGCGACTCACGTTGACGGGTTGATAACGATAGCACATGAAAATCTTCAAGTAACTGCATCAGGAGATCAGCCAGAGGCTCCTATTCCGATACCATTACACGGTGCATACCATGGTCACCTTGGTGTAGTGTCTACCGGTCACACCTTTTACCAATCCGGAACTTATGTAATTGATGTGGATCTTAATGGGATTCCATATTCCATACCTGCTTTTGGACAAACCTCAGCTAGATTCACAATCGAGGTTTTTGAAGGCGGTTCTACACAAGAGATAAAACAAACTATAAAAGAAAACACGGTTGATATAGTTGGTATAGAATCACCATTTTTCAGCCCAAACATAATCAATGTATTGCCGAGGCAAACCATAACGTTCGATAATATAGATGGAAATCAGCATACTATCACATCGGTAAAAGCTGGTACTATAGAACCTGATGGCAAGTTTGACAGCAAGCTTCTTGCACCAGGAAAAAAATTCGAGATTACTCTTAATGAAAAAGGGACTTATGAATATTTCTGCGCTGTGCATCCTCCTATGCGCGGCAAGATAATAATTTCCTAAACCGTTTTTTTATTTTTAGTTTTGAATGTTAGTTGGAAGAAATTTGGTAAAACAGTTTTAAACAATAAGTAGATAGCATTGCCATGGAACATACTAAAAAATCAGAACAAGAATGGAAGGAGACTTTAACTCCTGAACAATACAAGATCTTGAGACAAAAAGGGACCGAGATACCTTTTACTGGAAAATACTATAAGAATAAAGACAGAGGCATCTACAAATGCGCTGCTTGTGGGGGCGAACTTTTTGATTCTGAAACAAAGTATGATTCAGGCTCAGGCTGGCCAAGCTTTCATTCTCCATCTTCTGAAGATAGTGTCTCATTAGACAAAGATACTAGTCTTGGAATGGTTAGAACAGAGGTAAAGTGCAGCAAGTGTGATTCACATTTAGGCCATGTATTTGATGATGGTCCAGGCCCAACTAACAAAAGATTTTGCATAAATTCTGCCTCACTAAATTTTGAAAAAGAAAATAACAATTAATTGTAGTACATATATCGGATAACATCATGACTCAGACTTGCTCTCTGTGTAACACGACGATCGAAAATACTTCGCTAGTTTTTAAAAAATCTGATCTTGAAATTAATTCTTTGATAGTTCCAAGTAAACTAACTGAAAAAGATCTTATCTGTGTTACCTGTTTTAATGAAATGTTAGAAGATCCCAAAACTAATGTCAAAAAAGGAAGAATCATCATTCTTACTGATATTGTAAAAAATGAGATAGATAATAATGAGATTAATGTTGACTATATCTTCAAAAAGTTAGACATAGAAATGAACAAATGGACATTGTCTGAATCTGACAAAGTAACATATCTTTTAGAAATTACAGACATAATTGAAGATCTGACACATGATAAATTAAGCGAACAGTAAGCAATAACCTAACTAGAAGAAGTTATCATTAACTCATCAAAACATGTTTCCAAAATTCACAAACTTAACAATTAAAATAGCACGTAAAAAGCCATACTCTGGAGTTTGCAAAGAATAGTACTGCGAAATTATGGTGATCTTCATGTCAAGCAATAAAATTCGTTTTGGCGCAATTGTGGTTTTTTCTGTATTTGTAATTAGTGCATTTTTTGTTCATAATGCATTCGGCTTGGCTTCTGAAGAATGTGGCCTATGGGATATGAAATCTGAATGTGATCTCTCCGGTTGGATTGGATTAATTGTAGGCGATATTGGAGTGGCAGTGTTTTTGTCAGTGTTGTTGTATTTTTTAGCACAGCGTAGTAATGCAAAATTAGAACAAAATAGTGTCGAAATAAGAAAAAACAGTGAAGAAATACAAAAAATAGTTAGAGCCCAAGAGTTGCTTAGGATAACACGTAAAGATCATGCAGTTAAAAGCTTCAAAAGCCACATAGCCATTCTGCTTTTTGTTATAGAGATTATCAACAAACTGATAACGAATTACAACACAACGACTGAACAAAAAAGTGTACTTTATGCTAAAATTAAAGGAGAGGAAGAAAGATTAGCACGTATCACCCAAAACCTAAAAAATACAATAACTTATGCAAGTGACACTCTTGATCCAGTTCTGTTAGACCAATTAGATGGATTTTGCACATTTGTTAGCCAACCCAACATAATAGAAAAAGACGGGAACTTAGAATTTTCCAAATATGAAAAATCCAAAAGAAAAATTGATGAAGTGGTAAAAAAGCTTGCAAATATTACCAATTCCATCTCCAACTGATTTTCGTATTATATCATCACACAGACTTTGGTGTGATCTGTTCTTATTGATGAAGGATTAGTGGAAAAACGATTTGATGAAAAGGGAAGAAAATATTATAGATTAACTAGTAAAATGAAAAGTGAATAAAATTCTCAAATCCTAACCCGGCTATCTTTCGCAAGATGCACGAAGTACCCAAACGACAAACAAAAATCACTCCATGTCGATAAGACCAATCTTCCAAACACAGAGTGCAATAGAATCGCAATAACCACACTAAACAAAATCCACATCCTCATAGTATGCACAAACTATCTATGCCCGGCATCAGTTTCGTGTAGAAAACTAACGCAACTACCACATGAACCAGTGATAGCCAAATATCGAGTTTCAGCAAAACGAAAGAAATCAAAACTACTCAAAGACTTGTCATGATTCCAGAGTCCAGATGTTCTTTCATGTAAGGCATTATACGGCCTCCAAAATGCTGAGATAACGCTGTAAACACCCGCTTTTCCAAACCATCTTCTTTATGACAATGACTCCATTAGGAAATTCTTCGACGGAAACAAAAATGGGGGTGTGCCCGTTCATTACGTATGGTCGAGAACCACCAGACCCGCTAAGTTTTATCTATATTATTCTCATATCTGTTAACATGAAGATTTTCCTCATCTTATCGTTATTGCTTATTGGCATTCTCGCTTTGATCTTTATTCCAACACAAAACTTCTCAATACTCTCAATTGAGGACGTGACCAAATCAAAAATCCAGACATGTCTAGATAGCAACTATCAAATGCAAATCGATAAAAATCTGTCCGATTGTGATCTTTCAGGAATATCATTAAGGGGGATAAATTTTGAAAATGCAAATCTCACAAATTCTGATCTAAGTGGTTCCGATCTAACTAAATCTAATCTTAGATATGTTAATTTAAAAAACGCAAAACTATTTGGCACAAATCTGAGGGAGGCTGATCTCTATAAGGCGGATCTTAGGTATGCTGTTTTAGATGGCTCCAACATGAGAGATACAATACTGGAAGGAGCAAACATTGAACAATCAAGCCTTCGTTACGTAAAATTGTATAAAACAATTCTTGCCGGTGCGAGTCTTGTCAATGTTGATGCATCTCATGCAAATTTCTGTGGGCAAGACCTGACCAAGAATCTCTTGTTTAAAACTAATTTTACTGGTGCAGATCTAGCGTATGCGAATCTTGCAAATACTCAATTAAGTAATTCCTATCTGAAAGAGGCATTTCTCAAAGATGCAAACCTGGCTTTTGCGGATCTATCAAACCTAGATCTGAGTGGAACTAACTTTAATGGTGCAAACATGGTGGGAACTGTGATCAGACAATCTAACCTGGAGAATTCTGACTTTAGTGATATTGAATTACGCAATGCAGTAATTGAAGACTCGATATTTGATAATGCAAATATCTATCGCTCTGACTTTTCTTCTGCTAAAACAAAAAACTTGAATTTACACAATGCCATCTCGCAGGAAATCAAATCATCTAACAGTCAATTACATAAAGCTACCAGACATCCACATGGCAATTTCTCTAATGCTGATCTACATGAAAAAGACTTTTCAGAATCATCACTAGAGTTTTCTACATTTGTGAATTCTAATCTGAAGAAAAGCAAATTATCTCATACGAATTTCACAAATTCTGATCTTAGAGGAGCAGATCTATCTAATTCTGATTTATTGGGATCTATATTCAAAGGTGCAAATTTAGAGCACGCTAATTTATCCGATGCAAATCTATCTGGTGCGGATTTGTCTGGAGCAAATTTTAGAGGAGCAAATCTATCTGGAACAGTTCTATATGGTGTTAAAGCATACGGATCTGATTTTTCTAATGCAAATCTCACCAATGCAAAGATCAAGGCTGCAATATTTCATGGTTCAAAATTTAATGCTGCAGTTTTAAATCTAGATATGAGTAAGGGCCAATTTAGTGGCACAGAAATCATCAACTCTGATTTAAGTAATAAGAATCTTGAATCTATTAACCTACGAAACGCTAATCTACAAAACACTAGGCTGACAAATTCAAGCCTACAAAATGCAGATCTTTCGTTTGTCTATTTGAATTCCGCTAATCTGGCGAATACTAATTTTGAAAAAGCATCGCTTTTTGCGGCTGATTTGGGAAATGCAAATCTAGAGAATTCAAATTTAATTGGTGCGGATCTTCGCTTAATACATATTAAAAATGCAAAGTTAAATGATATCAATATATCTAAAGAAACAAAAACCGATTCTTGTTTAGAAAATAATCTATTTCACAAATTGATTTGTAAGATAACTTTGAAATTATATGATATTGGTCCGCCTTATGAAACTACTTATGTGCATAGAGACAGTTACAAATTACGATCTGTAAACACCAACTGAATAAATCTCGCTTGGCCTAAATATGGCCCCCGTCATTTTGGTATCGGTTACACTATTCCACTATTGAGTTTGATATTTTGACAAAGTTTTTTATTAAATTAATTTTGTTAAATCTCCTATGGTGGATTTGTTGATACAAGTCTTTGAGAGATACACTCTACAGGATGTACTTGGGGAAATCCCACAAGCTGATGAAAAACTAAGACAAAATCTAGAATTTACAATGTCTTCCTTGATAAAAAATCTGGACAACAAGTCAAGTCCTGAGATGCAAAAAATCCTATCACAACATCTAAGAGCAAAACAAGAGATTACAAAGTTTTCAGGCGCTATGGCACTAGATCAGTCCAAACTAGAGCTGTTTCACGAGTTTTTGACAAAATACATCTGTGAGATCGAATCCCGACTAAAATGATCTTTAAGGCAGTTTTTGGATCTTGTGTTTGCCAGTTACGATATAGTTTATTGCATCGCTCATAAATAACGCATGATCCGCTATTCGCTCAAGATAACGCAGTACTAGGGCCTCAGCTAGGGCGCACTTTGTGTTTTGCGAGTTAATCAGCATTGGCAATCGTTGCTTGTACATCTTGTCTACAAACTCTTCGTTTTCCTGCATGGTTATTGCCTTTCGTATGTCCAGTTCTGCAAAATACAAAACAGAATCTTTGATCATTGTCTTTACCTTGTTTGATACCTCGATTAGCCAGCTCTTATCGCACTCTGAAATGTCCCCAAAGACATCCCTAACTGATGCAATATCGTACGCATATCTTCCAAATCTTGTAAACCCGTATGATATCTCAATTGATGAACGAATGAATCTGAAATCATCTGCAACTGGCTGGTATTTTAGAAAAATATCAAATGTCAGATCAGCCACCTCAAAGTATCGCTTTGAGATCTCACTTGATATTTCGTGCACTCTTTTGGTCTCGTCTTTCCCATACAGGTAAGAATCAATTGCAAGCATGATGCTTTGTGTTGCCAAATCTCCCATCTCTGACATCATGCCAGAGAGTTTTTTTATGGAAGGATCGATTAGGCGAGTCATCCAAATTGCCCCTGGACATATTTTGCAGTTAGCTCATTCTTTGGTTGGGTAAAGATCTTTTTTGTCTCTTCAAATTCTATCAAGTCGCCCAAATACATGAATGCTGTATAATCTGAGACACGAACTGCCTGTTGCATATTGTGTGTGACAATGATTATGGTGAATTCTTTTGCAAGCTCGATTATGGTCTCTTCTATTTTTTGCGTGGCTATTGGATCAAGTGCTGATGCTGGCTCATCCATTAGCAAAACCTCGGGTTGTATTGCCAGGGCACGTGCAATGCACACTCGTTGTTGCTGACCTCCTGAGAGCTCCATTGCTGGCTTTTTGAGATTATCCTTTACCTCATCCCACAAATATGCCATCTTTAGCGAGTCTTCCACTATCTCATCTAGGACTTTTTTGTCTCTGATCCCGTTTAACCGTAGGCCTGCAGCCACATTGTCGTAAATTGACATTGTTGGAAAGGGGTTTGGCTTTTGAAAAACCATGCCGACTTTGCGCCTGTGATAGATGGGATCTACGCCTTTGGAGTAAAGGTCTTCACCGTCCAGCAAAATCCTGCCCTCAACTTTGGCACTCTTTGTCATATCATGCATTCTGTTTAGGCATCGCAGAAATGTGGTCTTGCCACATCCAGAAGGGCCAATCAAAGACGTAACTGTTCTTTCCCTGAATCTCATTGTGATGTTTTTGACTGCTTGTACTCCACCATAATACACTGAAACGTTTTCTGCTATCATTTTGTATTTTTTCTCATCGACTGGCAGTTTTTCTGAGACTATGTTTTGCATATCGATCATGGCCGTCATTTTCTTCTTCCACCCATCACTCTATAGAACAGTCTGCTCTTGGTGCTGCTTTTTGTTGCAAAATAATATCTCACGCCAATGTTGATTGCCAAAATTATCATTATCAGAACACATGCAGCGCCCCAGCCTTGTAGCTGTGCACTATCGTATGGAAGCAAGGACAGTCTCCATACCCGAAGTGGTAATGCGTCCATTGGCGAGTCAAAGCCCGCAAAGAACTGACTGCTTCCAAGAACCGTCATGATTAGCGGTGCTGTCTCGCCAGAGATTCTTGCCACTGCAAGTAATATGCCAGTGATCATTCCACTTTTTGCAGCAGAAAGTATTATTCTGAATGTGACTACCCATTGCCTTAGCCCCAAGGCAAGGCCTGCCTCTCGATATGTTAGCGGAACAAGCTTGAGGGATTCTTCAGTGGTTCTGGCAACGATTGGAAACATTATCAGTGATAGTGCAAATGCACCTGCCCATAATGAGAAATGCCCAAGCAATAGCACTATGGTCAAAAACGCAAATACTCCAAGAACAATGGATGGAAATTCCATAAACACATCATTAAAGAATCGGACTGTCCTTCCAAGCTTGTTATCACCAAACTCTGCCAAGAAAATTCCAGACATTACTCCAATTGGGATTCCGATCAGACTAGACATGCCAATTATGATCAAGGTTCCCTGAATGGCAGGACCAATCCCGCCAGTGCCTGAGCCTACGGCGCCGGGAACCTGGGTCAAAAACTCTACAGAAATGGCAGCAATCCCATTTTTGAAGACTTCAAGCAGAATGCTGCCAAGTGGAATTATTGCAATTACTACACAACCCAACACAATCCCCATTGCGATCTTGTCGACGACTAGTCTTCCTCTGACATTGTGCTTGAATAATGCGCGATACTCTACTCTTTTTTGGATGGATGATTGCATCATGCGTTTATGACTCCTTCTTTTACTTTGAGCATTCTTGATACCAAAAGATGTGCAACGATGTTAATTGCAATTGCAACCAACAACAAGGTAAATCCTATTCCAATCAATGCTGGCAAATGCAGTGATGCTGGCGAGGCCTCGATGAACTCGTTAGCTATTATGCTTGGCATTGTTTGCCCAGGTTGGAAAAGTGTTTGTGGAAATGCGTTTGGGCCTGTTGCATTACCAATCAGCATTGTTACTGCCATGGTCTCGCCAACTGCTCGACCTAGGCCCAAAATAGCTGCACCGATCAATCCTGTCTTTGCATATGGAAATATTGCCAGCTTGAACATTTCCCACTTTGTTGCACCGAGCATGTAGGCAGCCTCTTTTTGCATGTGTGGAACCGCCATCATTATCTCTCGAGAGACTGCAGAAATAGTAGGTATGATCATTATTGACAAAATTATGCTGGCACTGAAAATATCAAGACCAAATGGGGCCGATGAGAAAAGCCAAACACTCTCACCAAAAGCATCATGCAATGGGTATTCTATGTTGTATAGCAGAAACTCTCTGAAAACCAGCAAGCCCCAAAATCCGTAAATTATGCTTGGAACTGCTGCCAGCAGATCAATTACTATAGAAAGTGGGCCTGCAATGAATTTTGGCGCCTGGGAGATAAACATGGCAATCCCAATACTCACTGGAACACCCATTGCCATGGCAAGGCCCGCCGTGACTAGGGTTCCCATAATGTATGGGGCAGCACCAAATGACTCTCTTCCCTCAACGGCATTCCACTCTGCACCGATTATGAAACCGAGTCCCTCATGCTCCCAAACTAGGTGTGACTCTGAGTACAGTTGAAACACGATCAGCACAATTACTGCTAAAACATAGACTCCGGAAACTGTTGCAATTATTTTGAATATTTTGTCTGTGGGTATCCTACGCGTGGATCTTTGAGTGGCTAACAACACCTTGGTTTTGTTGTTATTGTTTTATCTCGGATCACCATAGTCTACCTAGCAAACATAGTTCTATATTGATCAATATAGTTTACAGACCAAACTAGTATTAGCTATCATTCATTTCAGTTGATCAGTGCAATCATTAGAAGACACAAAGCAGACTCGTCGAATACAGATTAGCGGCGGCTCGACCTATACAATATCGCTTCCAAAAAAATGGATTGATGAGCTTGGAATAAAAAACGGCGATAACATGACAATAATAAAAAATTCAAACCGATCCTTGACGTTGTTTCCAGGATCAGACAATGAGAGGCCTACAAAAAAAGCCATATTCACAATCAGCCAGAAAGACTCTGAAGAGTCCATTAGGCGCAAAATAGTCGCGTTATATCTTACTGGATACAAGACCATTCAGGTTACATCAAAGGGAGTCAAAATTTTGCCAGAGCATTCTCGACTCATAAAGGATCTGGTTCGCAAATCCATGATTGGAACGGAAATAGTCGAGTCGGATTCTGAATCAATAACAATACAAATTCTGACCAGGCTGCCAGAGCTGACATTTGATGTGGCACTAAAGAGAATGTATCTGATGACTGCAAACATGCACCGCGAGGCAATGGATGCACTCAAAAAATTTGACATTGAATATGGCGAGGAAGTGGTGAGGATGGATGATGAGGTGGACAGATTTAGCCTATACATGATGCGAACACTGATCATGGCAATCCAAAACTCTAGCATGTTGTATGATGTGGGATTGGAGCGACCATCTGATTGCCTCAACTATCGCACTGTAATATCGCGAATAGAGAGAATCGCAGATCATGCGGCATTGATTGCCAAGAGAATAAAGTTTCTAAAAGAACCATTAGAGCCAAAAATCCTCAAGGAACTGGAATCACTTAGCAACGATGCAATCACTTGCTTTGAGAATTCCATATCGGCGCTGGCAAAAAAAGACCACATTCTAGCAGAAAAGGTGGCTGCAAACATTATCCAAGTCGTGGAAAAGGAAAAAGAACTCATGTATGGAATGAAGGAATCAAAAAACTCTACCATTGTCAAGTTTACCCTAGAAGACATTAGGAGAACTGCTGAATATTCCAGCGATATAATAGAAACCGTGGTCAATGAGACCATTCATAACGTAATTAATGAAAAATAATTAAAAAGAAAAACTGATTTTTCTTTTATTCGTATGGTTTTCTGTTTTGTTCTTCTTTGATCATTGCATCCAAGAGAGGATTTTCTGCGTGGTATCCGCCACATCCAATAGTGAATGTGTCAGTTACTGCAAAGCCGGTCTTTCCGCCTGTAGTATATCCTTCCTCGTTATCGGTTCTTGTGTCTACTTTGTAGTTTACGATATTACATCTGTCATATTGTAGAACTCTAACTGGTTCTCCTGCTTGCAATAGATCGACTCTCACTTTGAAATCAAAGTAATCGCCAGTTTGACGTCCATCAAGACCATTTGCTTGGACTTCGTCTACTGCTGCATAGAGGTATGGCGTACCACCTGCAATCTTTGTCAGAGTGAACTCTGGTGATGTTCCTCGTCCGTTATTTCCAAATCCCTGTGTTTGTGAGATCAGCTGGAAATCAGCTACTTCTGTTTTGTCACCGAATGTGAACGTTGCAGTTGGACTGATTCCCTCTGCAAACAAATAGACATTGTTACCTTTTGGTGCATCAGCTGCTTGTATGCTGTCAGTTTGTGACAGACTCACAATCAATCCGATTGATGCAATTGCAAGGACTGCAATGATTGAAGTCTTTTTCATATTTTGTGTGTTCATTGTGGGTGTTTTGATATTACTATACTAAAAAAGAATCTTTATTGATTTGGTATGGTATGGTCTTACCCATATACTATATAGTTCAAAGCCAAAATTTGCCTTATCAAAGCAAAAATCAAAGATAGATTAATTCAAACTATATAGAAACTAGAGATTCACGTAAAAAATGTAATCTATGTCGATTATTTGTATATAACAAACAACTCGATTCTATACCAATGAAGAAAACACTATCTGTAGTACTTAGTCTGATTCTTATGGCCGGCGTTTATACCCCACTGGCAGATGCAGCACAGGGACCAGAACCACCAAAGTCTGATAAACAATTTCAGATAAACGGCGCAGGAGCTACATTCCCATTCCCACTGATTGATACATGGAGAGTAGAATACAACAAACTATACTCTAACATAAATCTGAACTACCAGTCCATTGGTAGCGGCGGTGGAGTAAAGCAGCACACTGAAAAAACCGTGAACTTTGGAGCATCTGATGCACCACTGACTCCATCTGAGCGGGAACTTGTTCCGGGAACAATGCACATACCAGAAGCAATAGGATCCGTAGTTTTGGCATATTACATTCCCGAAGTCCCACAAAGTGGACTAAAGCTGACTGGTGAGATGGTTGCCGACATTTATCTTGGCAAGATAAAAAGATGGAATGATCCAAAAATCCAAGAGGCAAACCCTGATCTCAAACTTCCAGACAGACCAATTCTTGTGACTAGAAGATCTGATGGTTCTGGAACGACCTATGTCTTTACTGACTATCTCTCAAAGGTAAGTCCTGAATGGGATAAAAAAGTAGGCAAAGGAAAAAGTGTTGCATGGCCAACCGGTGTTGGCGCTGCAGGAAACGAAGGAGTCGCATGGGCTACTAGAAACACAAAATATGCAATTGGATATGTTGAGCTTGCTTATGCAAAGGCAAACGAAATGACCGTTGCGTATTTGCAAAATGGTGACAAGACCAAGTTTGTAGAGCCTACGTTTGACACCGTTTTTGAAGGCGCAAAGGCATTTCCGGTAGAGAAAATACCGAAACCAGAGGCGGATTGGAGCCAAGTAAGCATGATCCTATCGCCTGGCGAGAATTCGTATCCTATAGTGAGTTTTACGTATCTTTTGGTGTATGAGGACATTAACCAAGCAATCTCGGACAAAGAGATGGCAAAGGCATTCGTCCACATGCTACACTGGATGATAACTGACGGACAAAAATTCTCAAAACCACTGGGCTATGTGCCGCTGCCTGAGAACATTCAGGAGCTTGGTAAGCAGGGAATCTCTAGGATCAAGTTCGATGGCGAACATCTCTGGGTCTATGGTTCTGCAAAGACTGATGCAGCAAAATCTGATGTAAAATCAGATACTAAGGTCGACAAAAAGGATATCAAAAAGGACACTAAGAAAGACACCAAGAAAACAGACAAGAAAAAGACAGACAAAAAGGACATCAAGAAAACAGACAAGAAAAAGACAGACAAAAAGGACATCAAGAAAACAGACAAGAAAAAGACAGAAAAAAAAGATATCAAGAAAAAGACAATCAAAAAACCTGTAAAAACAACAACCAGCAAGACTGGCAGCAAGTGACACCCACTTAGCTGATACATCTACATTTTTCTTAATAGAGTGAATCTTGATTTTTTGGGATCAATCTCTTCGTGCATATCCACATTGCTGATTATTTTGACTCGATGATCCAGCCAGTGTTTTTTCATATTTCTATAATGCATATCTGGATTGTCGTTTATTGTTTCTTCATTTTCAGAAAATAATTCAATGTTGAAAATGTATTTTTTTGATACGCGAAATAACTCATCTATTGCTTTTTTGATGTCTTGTACATCTACATAATTAAAGAGATTCCTTGTAAATACTAGATCTATTGAATCGCTCCCAAATGGGATTGATGTGATGTTGCCTGTCTTAAAACTAAATTTTGGTAGATTCTCTTTTGCGAGTGTTATAGCCATATCTGATGTATCTATTCCATTAACATTCATCTCATCTGGGAATAATTTCAGATCATTTCCTGCACTGCACCCTATCTCCAAAACACTTTGGACTCGCAGGGAAACTACCAAATCTCTGATGAATTTTGACATTTCACCGTTGTACTGAGTAAGATGATCCTTTGCGTATTGGTCCCAGTAGTCTAATGCTGGCATTGGCAGGCAACCATCTTTGTATCAAAGGTGCAGTCATGTGGGCCATCGGACATGGCATCTGTCGGAATTTCTTTCATGCACTCAGAGTGTCTGCCCTTTTTGCAAAACCAGCAAATGTGTTCTGCAGTACCGCCAACTGAGCACGAATCCATGGTATGATGTGGTAAAATCTGTAAAAAAACCTAGTTCTAGACGTATTGCAGCCACTGGATGAATCGCTCGTCTTTGCCCATGGCTACATCCATGAATGATTTTTGCAGTGTCTTTGTGATGTTGCCCATCTTACCATCTGATATGGTAACATCATCGACTTGGGCAACGGATTTTACCTCGGCGGCAGTTCCTGTCATGAATATCTCGTCTGCTGAATACAGGTCATCCCGCTCTAGTTCGCGCTCTGTTAGCTCCATGCCATCTGATTTTATTATCTGAATTACGCTATCACGAGTGATTCCTGCGAGGCATCCTGAGCTTAATGGTGGTGTAAAGATTTGGCCGTCCTTTACTACGAAAATGTTCTCAGCGCTCCCTTCAGCTATCTTTCCATAATGGTTTAGCATGATTGCCTCATCGTATCCGTTTTTGAGTGCCTCCACTCTGGCAAGCGCTGCATTTGCATAGTTTGATGCTGCCTTTGCCTGCATTGGCTGTGACCTGGAGTCAATTCTAATCCAGCTAGAGATCTTGCACTTGGCACCTGTCTGTTTTCCTGCCTTTGATTCACCCATCTTCCACTCCCAACATGCAATGGAGACATCGACCTTGTTTGGGGTGGGTGTGAGGCCCATAGTGCCATATCCGTAATATGCCAATGGCCTGATGTAGCATTCCTTTAGCGAGCTTGCCTTTACTGTTCTTATGATGGCGTCCATTATCTGTGGTTTGGTAAACTCCATCTTCATAGAATACAGCTTGGCTGATCGAAAGAACCTATCAACATGCTCTGGTAAACGAAATATGGCAGAGCCACTTGGTGTATCATAACACCTGATTCCCTCAAAGACTGCCGTTGAATAGTGTAATGCGTGGGTCAGAACATGGACCTTTGCGTCCTTGAATGGCACCAATTTTCCATTCATCCATATTTTTCCCACTTCTTTCATAGAATGTCGGAAATGTGGCACCAATTAAAAAATTATCCTATGTCACCACGCACAACTAAATACTGGAATCTGGTATAGTCATACCGTGGAGATAGCGTCATCTGTAATATCCATGGCACTTGTAGTAGCGGGGTTAATTGGGCAGGGCTTTGAGATGAAAAAGATCCGAGCCTCAATTAGAACAGATGAGCAGCTAAGCCCAAAGAATGTGTTTTTGGACAAGCGTAATCTCAAATGGTATGCGCTGATTGGAGCAGGCCTGATTCTTAGTTTTATGAAATTCTGATTTGTGCCTAGCTCGCAAAAAATTCTAGATGAACTATATAGATCAGGTCTAAATATTGCGATCGCCTATTATAATCAGCGCGTGTTTTGGGTAACGCCGGGCTAATTCTAGACTATGGCCCATGAACAAACCCAGCATGGCACTCTTGGAATACCAAGGGCGCCATATGCGATTTGTACTGCATTCAGGAGAAGGTGATTTTTGACCTTTCTGAATGAACAGCACGAATCGCTGTTTCTATATTATTTGCGGAATCGTCAACCACTATGATGACTCGTGAGGTCTCTTCCTGCGCATCCATGTTTAGTATGTTGAGGCCTGCTTCTCCAATTCTGGAGCTTGCTTTTGATACAATTTGGTGGACGCGCCACATTTGATCACCAATAAGTGTGATTACACCCCTGTTGTACTGTATAGTAGCTAGTGGGTCAAATCCAAGGAAATAGCGCTCGTTTCGCTTGATGTAATCGGCATCCAAAAATAATATCCTTGTAAATTCAATATCATCTTTGGTAAATGGCGATAAAATGACAAACTCGGAATAACGTTTTTCCTTTTCCAGTGATTCCAAGAGTGTTTCTGCTGCCAGGCTTTCTATTTTTAGGATGGCACAGTTTTTCTTGCCAGTCACTATCTTTAGCGGGTGGCCGTTCTGGTTATCTGACTTGCGTAAAATGGTAGTGGTCTTGTTTGGGTCTTTCATGTTGGTGATTATAATTGGCATGTCCACTCCGTTTTCCAAAATCTCTTTGATTGCAATTGGGTCCAATATCTTCATGCCAAACATGCCTGCAATTCTTGCCTCATTGTATGACAGATATGTAATGTCTTCTAGCTCATTTGTTACTACTCTTGGATCTGCAGATACTACGGCACTATCTTTTTCAAAGTCGATTCGAGTGTCATATTTTTTGTGAAACAAAATTCCAAGATCAGCAGCTGTTCTATCTGAGCCTCCACGCTCATATGTGGTTTCAATGCCGTCGACTGTCTTTCCGATAAATCCACCAATGGATACTACTTGGTTGTTTTTGACCAGTTCTTCCAGTGGTCCCAATCTTGCTGCCGATTCTGAGGCCAAGAAATTAGTTGACTCTATGTTATTGTCTGTAATGATGGGCCAGCTGTCATAGCTTGCCGCACCTGATTTGAGCCCATTGCTTCTCAGAATGTAGCTCATCACATTAGACATGAGTATCTCACCGGAAAATGCAAGTGCCCTTGAACGTGTATCATCCGCAAAAGAGTGCTTTTCCTTTGCATCTGAGAATGCTTGTAGCGCTTTATCCAAAAATGAGTCAATCACCTTTTGGCATTCTGGTCTGTATTGGTCTGAGACGGAAGACAGAATTTTTGCGTATGATTGTTTGATTGGGGTAATGTCTGGAATGTTTCCTTCCTCTGACTTTCTGCCAATCAATAATGCTAGATCTGTTAATGACTTTCTTTTACCTTCGTGGATGGTGAGTGGTGCAGAAAAAACCGCAATTACCTTGGAGTCCTGCGTTAGCTGCTTTATTCTTGATATTATGTCTGATACAAACTCGCCATCAATCCCGCTTGCACTTCCGCCAAACTTTGCAACAATTAGTCTTTCCAAGTAAGATAATTTGAAATCAAAACCACTTTTAAGGATTCGTGCTGATGTGATTTAGTATTATTTGAGCTGCTTTTTTTGCGCCATCAGTTTGGGCTTGCGCCCTCTCTGATTCTATTTTTTGTGGAATTAGTGATTCTAGCTTGTTGATGTCCTCAAAGGAGTAACCAACTGATCTTGCATTGTCTTCCTGCTCAAAGTGGCCCTTGATTGGAATAAATATTCCAGGCGTGCCATATGCACTTGATTCGTCTATTGTAGATTTTCCTGCCAATGAGATGACCAAGTCTGATGCGTAAATGATCTCATGCAAGTTGTTTACAAATCCCAAATTTCTAATACTTGCATTTTGTATTTTCAGTGCAGGTCCTGAAATCAAAATTATATCATAGTCTTTTAGCTTTGGTGATATTTCCAATACTTTATCGACTAGGAATTTTCCCGCATCTGTTCCGCCAACGCTGACTGTAATGGTATTTTTATCAAAAGCAAATCTCTTTCTTAGCTCGTCTCTTGTATGTTTAGTCTGCCGCACAATTGGGCCCACACGTCTGATGTTATTTTCGTCTGGGCCTGTCTCTGGCATTATCACCGTGTGGCAATTTTGTATTATCTGCTTCATGGACTGGTTCATCTTTTTTTCGATCATGCTTCCGATTCCTTTTGTGAAATTGGTCTCCAAAATGTCCGTGATAAGTATGGTTGGTATTTTTTTTTGCTGAGCAATTGTCAGTGAGGCAAAATCTTCATCACTGACTACAATCTTTGGTGACTCATCATTGATGAATTTTTGAGATATTTTTTTGCAGTCCTTGTAATATTGATAGTAATTCCAAATCCACCTGAGTGAACCTTTGAGTGCACCGTTTTGTACATCAAAGTTTGGAGGCGCGTATTTGTCATTTACCAAAAATCCATATTCTGAGATGAGCTTTGCCGCACCAATTCCAGTCACAAATTTGGTTGAAGTTCTGTCCAAAAAATCTGCAATTGCTACATCGCGAGTTGCATGCCCAAGACCAATCGGGCTGCAAAAAAATCCTACATCTGTGCGGTTCAATGATTTTTGTGTAGACTCTCTCAAAGTTTAAATGGTTTCTGAAAAGGAATTTTGCTGGGCTCATGGTCCAGATCGGTTATGACGTCGCCCTTACACGGCGAAAATCCAGGGTTCAAATCCCTGTGGGCCCACCATTTTCAGGGGTTCATATACAATGATTATGACCAGCCGTGCCCCAAACAGATCTAGAATTTGTAAATTAGAAATCATACTACCTTAATACATAATGTGAGTAGAACGGATGTGCTTCATTTTATTGATATTGCAATCAAACGTTACGAAGAAGAAGAAGTTAGTTACAGCAGACATTTAGATCAAAAAGCAGGAACTCAGACTGGTTATAGTGGAATCATTTCTGCTTTAATGTCCGTAATATTCGGTTTAATACAAAATGGTATGTTGGTGCAAATAAATAATTCATTATTTATTACCGGAATTGTTTTTTTGATATTGTCTATATACCATCAATTATTGTTTTAACTCCATTCACAAATAACAAAGAAAACAAACCCAGACCGGTTTTTGCATTAGAGGCATTTTACAATGCAAACAAAGGTAATCCTATTGGTTCATATCAAAAACATATTCTGAAAACATATCGAGGATTAGTACGGGATCTTACAAAACGTAACAACAAAAAAGCCAAAACTCTCTATGCTGGCAATATCCTACTTCTGATTGGAATTTTCTTCATCTTTATATCTTTGGCATTCCATTGATGAGAGTTGAACGAATCCTCAGAAGAAGATAGTAAAGAATACATCACTATTGAAGAGGGACAAGAAGAGGAAGAAGGTACTGAATACATAGAACCAAATGATAATTCCCAAGAACAAACTACTACCGGATAATTTTATCTAAGAAATTCTCATCTGATAATCTTGTAAATTCTATTTTGCATATGAACCCCTGAACTCATCAGATTCTAATCCCTGTGGGCCCATACACCTTCAGCATCCATGAGTGGTTTATTCATATGATGGGATAGCTACGAAAGCAATAATCATAATTTCATAACCCCCGCTAATTATTTTTAAAGTAGGCATTTTTTTAATACATATTGCGCTCACGATTAATTTGGATTTTTATTATTCCATTTGTTATCATTGGATTTCAATACGTATTCGCGCTGATTAGCACGCCTACTGCCATCTCTGGCGGGCCAGAGGCTGCCGATGGGGTAATTGATACTGCAGAAGCAACGGATGCAAACCAAATCCAGATCAGAGTCTATTTTAATGGCGCAACCAACTCTGCTGGAAACACGGTACGGCTCCTAAATGGCACAACTCCTGCAAACTTTACGACTCCAATCACCACAACAATGACTGCTACCGATGTTACAAATGGATTTATCAATTTCACACTAAGTACTACTCAGCTACCAAATGGGCCATACCGAATAAAGGCGCAAATCAACAATGCCACCCATATCAGTGCGGTAGGTCCTGCAACATTTCTTAATTTTACTGTCAGCGCGTTTCCAGTAAGCGTCTCTACAAGTGGTAGTGGACCTGACACCAAATCATCTGCCATATCGTTTGAGCCCCCAGAGTTAATATCCGAAGAAATTCCTGATCTTGTAATTAATGGCGAATCTTATTTTCTGGATCAGTATGATCGCCTTGTATCCAAGGATAATCCAAACAAAATAATCACACAACAAGTAATATCTGGACAGCCCTCTGAGCTTTCTCTGGAATTTTATTCCGAGCTTGGGCCTGAAAACATACAACACGTCTCAATATACCCAAACATGCACGGAAGAGTAAAGGGTGATCCAAGCGAGACTGTCATCACGTTTGATAGGGATAGAGGATTTTCAATAAACGATCCAAAGAACCTGATATCTGATGCCTCAATTAATCTGGTGGATGATGGGCCCAAAGTAAGGCTGGTGGCATTAGTTGACTTCGAGAATGAAATGGAACTGTCTGATCTTGTCATTAACATGTGGGACAAGGACCGCTACTCCCTTACTAGGACAATTAAGGACTTTTGGTCGGTTGAAAAAACAGAAACTGCAGACCCTGAATACCAAAAGGCATATGCCAATCTGCAACACAAGCCCGAGCCGCAAGTAGCTGATCCAATACCAAATGATTTGGACAAGGTGCAAGAGCCTACCACCATATCTGAGCCAAAGGTAAACACACAAATTTTTGGACTGTTTTCTGCGTCAAACCCCGAACAATATGCCAAAGAAAAAGGAATTGACTACAAGGCAGGCCAAATACGAATAGCATTAGCAGTAAACGCAAAGCCTGATACTATGCAAAAGCTTGCCAAACTCGGCAAAGTAGAGGCAAGCTCATCAGGCTTTGTCCAGATGCTATCTGACATCAAGGGAATCAAAAACCTGATCCAGATGCCGGAGGTAAACAAAATTCAGATACCGATTAGGGCAATACAAAACGGAATCGTATCGGAAGGAGTCGAGTTTATCCGGGCAGACCAGATCCAAAAAAAGGGAACGTTGGGATCTGGAATCAAAATAGCGGTTCTTGATTTGGGATTTGACACTGCAAATCCGGAAATCGGCAAAGTATCTGAATCAAAATCGTTCCGATATGACTTTGATAACAAGCTAATCCCAATGAAGGGCTTTGGAACTGAATATGTGCATGGCACGGCAGTGTCTGAGATAATCACGGATGTTGCACCAAAATCTGAGCTATATTTGTACACATTTGCAACAGAGGCGGAATTTTTGCAGGCAATGGACTATGCCATATCCAAAAAGGTAAACATGATCTCCATGTCTGCTGGATGGATGAACTATCCAACTGATAACACCAGCCCAATGACTAAAAAAGTTGAAGAGGCAATCAACAAGGGAATTCCGTTTGTTGTATCCTCTGGTAACTATGCGGAAACCCATTGGGAGAACAGCTTTGTTGATTCTGATTCTGATGGGTGGGCTGAATTCTCTGGAACCGATGAGGGCTTGTCATTTAATGTATCGCAGACCAGAATAGCAAACCAGATCCCAATTCTGGCATATGTGATGTGGAATGGGGAAAAGCTAGTTGATCTTAATGTAGTATTGACTGATCCAAACGGCGAGGTAGTTGCCAGCTCGTCCAATGCGCAAAAGCAAAAGGGCGATGAATTTGAGTATATTTACCATGTTCCTACCAGTCCTGGCACGTATAATCTTGGTATCACCACTACATCGCCAAAACCGAAGGTGACAGTAGAGGTCTTTGCCCAAAATGACATTGTTGAATATCCTACCAGCAAGGGAAGCGTTAGTGTCCCAACTGATGCAAAGGGGGTAATATCTGTGGGTGCAGTAAACTATGCCAATGCCAAACTAGAGCCGTTCAGCTCGCAAGGCCCTACAAATAATGGCAAAATAGTACCAAGTGTTGTGGGCCCTGACGCCGTTCAGACCCATGCATATGGTAGTCAATCATTCTATGGAACTTCTGCTGCCCAGCCACACACTGCGGGAATTGTTGCGTTGATGCTGGAGAAAATGCCTACACTAAAACCAAACCAGATAATATCATACCTGCAGGACAATGCAGACAAAAAAATTCTACCCACATCTGGAAACACGGAAAATGTTTTTGGCCATGGAAAGGTAAACGCTGATTTCATTGAAGGGTTATCCAAGACTGCTCCAAAAGAGACCAAATCCGAAAAGCCTGCAAAAGCCATCGAGAAAAAACCAGAGAAGAAAACCGACAAAAAACAAGACAAGGTAAAGCCTGCAAAGTCAAAATCAGTTCAACAACAAGGAATCACTCCAAAAGATGACTCTAAAAAAGATGAGCAAAAAGAAAAGTCATTGACCAAGGCAACAAAAACCATAAAAAAACAAAAACCAAAACACACACTTTCCAAGTAATTTCATAATTTCACAATTGCATGATCATGTTTTAATATTGAAATTCTTGTTTTTATGGTGTGAAAGTTGATCAGGCAGCGATCATCTGGACTATGGGAATCATGATAGTTGGTGCAGGATTTGCTAGCTTTCCACCACAAGCAGAACAGTCAAGCGAGGCTCCAAGCACTGGCATATCCAGATCTGGCCAAATGGCACAGCAGGGAATAGCGAAAATCCAGGGAATCAACACATTTGAGAATAATGATTTGGTGAGCAAATCCGTAGACACGTTAACCAATGAGGTCACAATCTCTGCATGGGTAGAGCCAAACTATGGGGATCTATCGGACGAATACACCATACTGTCCAAGGAAAACTCGTTTATCCTATCAATTAACAATGTCTTACCACCAAAATATGTCGCAAAACTGGCAATATATGATGGAATGAGGTGGACAGAGATTACCAGTACCACATCAATACAAGGACTATCTCACATAGTGGGAGTCATTAATGGAAATATGGTATTGCTGTATGTCAATGGGGCACTAGAGCAGCAAATCCAGATGGAAAACGTCTTTGTCGTGGATTCTGGGAGACTAGACATAAGGGAGGCAGAGCTTTCGCATTCTGAGGCGAATGTGGTGGTTGGCGCATATGTTTCCACGGCGCGTCACTCATCGGGTGATGTTCTAAACAAGTTCAGTGGAATAGTTCATGATGTGAAAATCTATGATGATGAGGCGTTATCTGGCCAGCAAATAGAAGAGCTGTACTGGACCGAGTTTTCTGATATTAGTCAATAGATCAAACGCTTTGCACGTTTGTTGCACTGATTATTGATCTGTGTACTGTGTAAGCATATTTTCAGAGATCATGATAATGGTTAATTCATAAATTCATAAAAAAACCATTATTCTTATAATAAAGAAATTGTACAAAATTTTGTGCGCAAATTTGATCAAGCTGCAATAATTTGGACTATTGCTATAATTGTAGCAGCAATTGGATTTGCGGGATTTAATGGCTCTCAAAATTACACACTAACTGATAAAACACCGCAAACAAAATCTGATGTACCAATCGAATTAGAATCAGCAGATCAAGAAATCTCTAGAGGTGGCGTTACGCAACAAGCTGCACAAATAGCACAGAAAGTGCAAAAGATGCAGACTGTAGGCAATCAAGTTATGCTAAAAGGCACATCACAATCAGGATCACCTTCTGCACAAAACTCAGTTGAACTTGCTAGATCGCCACAATCTTATACGTATCCGCAAGTACTTAATATTCCAAATCAATATCCTCCTCTTCTTTCCTTTACCCCAAATCCTCAAGACATTTCTTCTGTAACAAACACAATTCGTGCACTAAAAAATAATGCCTATGTTCAAACTGTTTTGTATGATAAAAATTCAGCATGTTACGCAATAGCAATTATTCCGACTGATACATTTGATGCTGAAGTAAAATTATACAAATGTGATGGAACATACCTAAAAGACATTGGTTCATTTTCTGGAAGTAGCCTTTCTATGCCCAAATTTTGGGTCTTTGATACAAATGGCAATTTGTTCTATAGTTATAGATCACAAATCCATAAGCTTGATGTCAACGGCGAATCATCAATATTTGTAAATCGATTTTCCAGAGGATTAGCAATCGATTCAATGGACAATGTGTATGTTGCTGATAATGGTTACCAAATACACAAATACAATAAAAATGGAAATTTTGTTTCAACACTTGAAATTTTTCCAGAAAACAATGTGCCGTATTACGTACAATACTCAGATTCTTTTGATGAAGGTTATGTTGGAGTTAAAGCAAATCACTGGTATGGAATATTGGATAGGTTTCCTGGTTATCATAATTCACTAGAATACAAAAGACCTAATGTTGATTGTGATCCAAATGCCTCAATAAAATCAAATGATCGCCCTACTGTTAAAACAAGGGGCGACTATGATGTCCTCACCGACGGAGAACTTAATGCAGATCAGCCTACCAATTTCGGCATTGATGGCAACATATTTGGGCCAAATCCATGTGCAATAGTGATCTTTGTTCATGGTTACAATAACGACCACCATAATGCATTGCAAAAATATGATAATGTTTACGACAAATTATGGAATCTGGGTGAACAGGATCTAGCCCGGAATCTGATTGTATATTCATGGGACTCTGATACCGGCATGGCATTTATTTCTGCAAATTATCATATGGCAGAAAAGATTGCAAGATCCAACGGTCATGCACTAGCAGCATTCATTAATGCATATCATCAAGCTCATCCTACAACAAAGATCTTTTTGATGTCACATTCAATGGGCGCACAGGTTGTATTGTCTGCATTACAAAAAGGCGCAACTGTTGACAGACTTGACATGTTGGGCCCTGCAGCAGAAACTACTGTATTAGAACCAAGTAACTTTGGCAACTATCTTCTTGCTAATGTTCGAGGCGGTGTTTATGTTCATATTAATAACTCTGATGATGCGCTAGAACAAGCAAAGAATCTGGAAGTTGTAACTAATCCACTAGGACTTGAAGGTGCTCCACATACATGCAATCCGGGACATTTTGGAACTGTAAATATTAGTGCTATTGCTATTGATTCCAAAGATCATCTATATGCTTCATCTGCTTTTGGTGATGGTGGTAGTGTCCTCGAATTGGATGTCAACACTGGCACGATTAAAGAAAACCCACCAATATCGTATACCGGCTGCATGTTGACTGATGGCAACTACGTACCTACCAAAAGTATGCTCACCACTAAGGGAGAAACATTGCTTATAGGAAATAGTATTGCACCTCAAATGGGGCTGTATCATGATACCACACCACCGGTAATTCCAGAACCGCGTAATTATGAAACTCCCATGCTGAATCCTGAGCAATTCATACCGCCGCAAGCAATTGACTATGATCCAAATATGGTTCCTATCTCAATCAAAGAAACTTCATGTAACACAGTTAAACCATCACCATTAACTCGTGCTTGTGAATATACTGATGCAAGTGGAAATAAAGTCAAATACATTTTCACTGTTGAAAGAAGTCAACTGAAAGCACAAAAATCTGCTCAAAATAACATAATGGTAAAACCAATTAAAACTCCTTAAATCGGTTGAACTGCGTGATTGTAAACAATTGTCTTCATTTATGATTTACTAGCTAAATTCAACCTCTTTTCATTAAAAAAACTAGATTCCTTCCACAAAAACCCAAAATAATCATTGCACCAGTCCACAAATTCCGAACTTTTGCTACTCATGCACGATGAGACATCAACTTCGAAATCCTCATCTGGAAACGACAAACACGCCTGTTTTTCATTCATTATCAGTACAAATTGCACATCAGAATTGATCTTTCTTTCTATTTTACCGGAGTCTAGGGCTTTTTTTAGGGATTTGGAGCCTAGCGCACTCTGCCTCTGATTGGAAACAATGGCATCTGCAGAAAATATGCTCCTAAATGCTACACCTTTGTTTACCTGAGAAACCACCGTCTTTACTATGTCACTAGAATAGGATACCTCGTACAAAACATTACGGACGAATTCTTCTGCTTCCTGGTATATTTTGTTCCATTCTTCCTGGACTCGGACAAATCCATTTACTTCCTTGCAGTCACTTAGCTGGCCCAGCCTTAGCAGAAACTTTGTTGGCAGGCCTGCAAATCCATGCTTTTTGAAATACTTGGAGTGTTTTTCAAAAAATTCTATCGTGGATATCTGGCTTAGCATTGCCTCACAAATTGGAGACAAGACGTATTCTTTTTCTGAGTCTTTTTGAATCAATCCGTCTTTGAGGAGTCTTTCCACATTTCGATGAATCTCTGGTGGTGTGGAATCAAGTGATGCTGCAAGCTTTGTTATTCCAAAATTATTGTTTTTTATTCCAAGCAAGATTCCCCTCCGCTTTTGACTTGCAAGATCAAGCAGCAGATCAGAAACCCTGTCAGAATCCTCCATGGTATGATATACAATATCCAATGAATCTAAAGCTTGCTACAATGCAAAATCTGTCTTGCAGCTTTTGCATCTTCCCCTGAATCCACAATATTTTTTCTCAAATTGTATTACCAGCTGTCTTCTACATTCTTGACACTGCAATCTCATGATGTTATCTTTTATACACATCATACAGTTCAAGCCATTTTAGCTTGCAAGCTAAAACTTGATTTGCAAGCTAAGGACACAATATGATTTTGTGTGATGTAGATATGCCATGCAAATACAACCAAAAAAGCAAACATGGAAGCGCCTGACCATCGTAATTGATGAGCAGGTAGAGTCCAAGCTAAGAGAAATCCAGGGACATCTAATATGTAGTGAGAACCAAAACTATAGCCTCTCAAAGGTGGCAAACATGGTCCTACTTGCAGGCCTAGTGGCAAGCAACAGACTGAGCACATTTGAGTGGAACATGGTAAAATCCGTTCCAAAGGGCAAAAAACTCCAAATCGACGAGCGAGTTCCGCGCGAATACGCAGCCAACCTCAAGACAATGGAGGTGATCTAAAGATGAGCCAGACAATGACTCTGGTGCGCGCAGACCTTTGCAGAAAGTGTGGCGGCGAGATGAACATCTCCGAGAAATGCAAGCAGTGTCGCAAGCCAATCACACTTCGTTGCACAGAATGTGATCATGCATCAAATGTGCAGTTCCATCCCCTTTGCATTTATGGCTAGATTTATCTCAAAGTAAAGATTCTGAACTAGCAATGAATCTTACTTCGGGCAGCTTGGTTCATGCAAATTTTTTCTTCATAGACATAGTCAGCCTATCTGATCCCAAACTTTCCACAAAATCACAAATAAAAAAAATCGAGGGCCTAACATCATGCCTTTTAGAGTGTAATACATACAAGACAACGCCAAAGGAAAACCTACTTTTGAATACCACTGGGGATGGATTCTGGCTTGGATTCTTGCAAGGCCCAGAGTTGCCGCTAAGGCTAGCAATAGAGCTGCAAGCAAGGCTTGCAGAATACAACAAGTCTCGGATTCCATCTGAGACAATAAATGTCAGAATTGGTCTGCACAGTGGAATATCTTATGTGGTAAAAAACATCACGGGGAATCTGGATATCTGGGGGCCTGGAATAATTCTGACGCGCAGGGTAATGGATCTTGGGGATGATGGGCATATTTTGCTTAGCCCAAGACTAGCAGAAGATCTCTGCGAATTATCTGATGAATACAAAAAGATCATTCGGCCCATACATGACTATACCATCAAACATGGCACTACCATGTTGATTTATTCTGCATTTGGGGATGGGTTTGGCAATCCAAAAAGCCCAACCAAGGGAATAGTAGACAAAAGTATGATGGGCAAAGAGATCCCAAAAATACAAAAATCCACCATATATCCTTCTGCGTCTGTTGAGTTATTGATTCAAAATCATGATACGATGCTTGTGCACCACAAAAGAACGTACGAGCTGGAAAATATCTCTGATGAGCCAATCCAGTATGTATTGCATGGAATCGGAACGGACGTAAAAAAAGACTCGATAAATGATCTAAACATCTTGGTGCGTGATGAGTCTGGGCAGCCAATGAGAATATCTAGCATAACAATGGACAAGCCATATTCCAAAGAGTTTAGCACCGCGTTTAATCGGCCAATACAAAGACAGGAAAAAAACCGCGGATTTACACTGGAATATGACGTGGAGGAGCCAAACCGGTACTTTGAGAATGCCTTTTTGGTTGATTGCAAAAAATTTGCGCTATCACTTGAGCACGACAAAAATGCTCCAATAAAACCTGTACTCTTTGAGCTAAACCAGGAAACGGAGCAAAAAAAGGCCTTGACTACTGTACCACACATCGCACAGTCTGATAATAAAGTCAGCCTAAGGTGGGAATTTGAAAATCTTACCCGTGGCTATACTCTGCGTTTGGAGTGGTAAGTCATTTCATAACTTCACAATCTCACGATCGTATTTTTATAATCCAAACGGATCTACGACTTGTTGCACAAAGTACCACTGGCAATATTTCTCTCATTTATTCTTGTATTTGCTATAGTTCCAATTTATGATGCGGATGCTGCAAAAAACACAGCCACCAAAACAAAAAAGGCAAAATCATTTGGATCAAACACAAAATCGCTGATTTGCGGAGACAAGCTTTGCTCCAAAATAAAACAAGACGTAAAGCAAGAAAAGAGCACAAAGCAAATTCCAGGACGGGATGGAAAGGTAGCCCCGCAAAGTAGATTCTCAATTGGTGGAGTATCACAGCAGTCCGCCCACATGGATTCTGATAGGGACAAGATCCCAGACAACCAAGACAACTGTCCCAATGTAAAGAACAAAAAACAACGAGATTGGGACGGAGACGGAATTGGCAACAAGTGCGATGCTGATTTCGCAGATCCTGACAAGGACGGCATTCCAGAAAGCGTAGATAACTGCCCCGCCGTGAAGAATCGAAATCAAAAAGACAAGGATGGTGATGGAATTGGAAACAAGTGTGATGGCGATGATCCATCAATCACACAAGAAGACTTGGATTCTGATTTAGAATCCGATGATGATGCCGATGATGTAGAAGATCAAGATGAAGGCGATGACTCTGGAAGAGATTCTAGAGGTGACACTAGGGAGCATGATGCAAGAGAATCAGGCAGAGACAACGATAAGGACGACAAAAGAGAATCAGGCAGAGACGACAATAGAAAACATGATGATTCTAGGGATGGATATTCAAACCAACCCGCCACACCAGCAATCCCAGCCACACCAGCAACCCCAGCCACACCAGCAACCCCAGCCACACCAGCAACCCCAGCAGTACTTCCAATATTGTCAATTTCTGATGTTCCGGTAGCAGAAGGAACATCATCCAGTCTTACAACTGTGACATTTACTGTTAGCTCAAGTATGGCAGCTCCACCTGGTGGAATAGATTTCAAATGGTCTGCACGTCCTGGCACTGCAATACCATCGTCTCAATCAAACCAAAATGGCGACTATTCAGCACCATCATCACCAATACCTGGATCAATCCCAGAAGGTCAACTCAGCAAAACACTAAACGTTCGACTAAATGCCGATTCTACACCGGAACCAAATGAGACATTTACAATAATAATTTCGTCTGTACGTGGAGCAGTCATACTGGATGGAGAAGCAGCAATCACAATACTTGATGATGATTCTGGAACACAACCCACTCCTCCAACCCAACAACCACCGTCTTCTTCCCCACCCGTACCACAACCTGCCCCACAACCGACACCACAGCCAATCCCTCAACCCCCAACCACAACTCCACCGTCAACACAAGACATTACAACCAAGACATATTCTGATGGTACCACAATAATCACAACTCTAACTACGATCATAGTTACAACCTCATCTGGCACGACGACTTATCCTGCTGGAACCATACTAGCATATGATGAGGCTTCTCACACCCTAACCGTACAATACAGAGACGGCACCACGATCATCACATCGCCATCTGGTACAACAGTAATGACTTCTATTGGTACCGCTGTCTTGTATCCTGCCGGCACTACCATAACTTACAACATTACGGTCTCCATGTTTACCATAATCAACAAGGATGGCACCACTACAAGCTCATCTGCAGGTTCTTTGGGTGCGCCGAGCACAAATCCAGTACCTCAAAATACCCCCCTTCCGCCTCAAAGCGTGCCTAACATCGCAACATCTAGACAAATTAGTGGAGCTACTCTGTCTGTTAGCGACTATACATTTGCAGAAGGAACCTCATCTGGAAGCTCCAGTGTCTATGTTACAGTTAGGCTGACAAATGATTCCCCTCAGCGAAGCTCACCTGTAACATTCCAGTACATGACCAAAGATCTTACCGCCCAGGGAGACTATGATTATATTCCAGTGCTGGTTCCAACAAACGGCCAGATCGCTCCCGGCCAGGACAGCTTCCACATAGAAATCAAAGTTATCCGCGATTCCATATCAGAATCAGATGAAGCATTTTTGGTTTCGCTGTTCAATGCAGAAGGGGCCACAATATCCGATAATGAATCAATAGTAAAGCTGACCAATGACGATCAGGCTTTCGCACAATCTAGCTCGTCATCTCAGCTGGACTTGGAGGCGCAAAAGCTCGACATGGCAAAGCAGCTGGCAGAGCTCAGGGCACAGCTTGCACAAATACAAAACACCAAGATAGAGAACACCAAGATAGAAACATCAAAGACAGAAAGAATAACGGAAAAAGAGACCACCATAATAAAAGAGGGCTCACCGGTGGTGGCATCTGGGCTCACACCTACCAAATCAAATGTTACATCAAATGGTGTGGATCAGACGCAACCAAAATCCGTAAAATCAAAGATTCCAACCTGGGTAAGACAGGCTGCAGGATATTGGGCGCAGGATGTAATATCTGATAAAGAGTTCTCTACTGCAATAGAGTGGCTAATCAAGGAAGGAATAGTCATGGTAGAGTTCCCAGACAAAATAGACAAGGAGGGCGGCCAAAACACCAAGATCCCAACATGGATTAAGCAAAACGCTGCCTGGTGGTCGCATGATAGAATACCGGACACTGATTTTGCATCAAACCTGCAGTATCTGATAAAGCAGGGAATAATCAAAGTCAGATAATTTCTTCGCAGCCTTGGTAAAAATTTAGAGTCTTATGTGGCGAATTTAATTACATCATAACTGATGATGTAATTTGATGGATTTCTTAACTTCATAATAATACGATCCTACTTTTATAGCAGAAATTATTCTATAATTCTGTTGCAAAAATTACCCCTGGCAATATTTTTGTCATTTATCTTGTTGTTTTCCGTAGTGCCGATTTCAGATGTTGATGCAAAAAAATCATCTGGCACACCGCTAAAAAAGACATCACAAAACTCTATATCAAAAATCGTTTGCGGTGACAAGCTTTGCTCTGAGATAAAACGGGATGGAAAAAGCGATCAACAAAGCAGGTTTTCTATTGGTGGTGTGGCTCAACAAGGTGTCTCTAGAGGTGGCGTGACACAGCAGGAATCTTTACTACAAGATGTTAATACCGTGACAAATGGGACAACAACCGAGTCTGCACCAACAACCGAGTCTGCACCAACAACCGAGTCTGCACCAACAACCGAGTCTGCACCAACAACCGAGTCTGCACCAACAACCGAGTCTGCACCAACAACCGAGTCTGCACTCCCAACACTATCTATAGAAGACAAAACAGTAACCGAGGGAACTGGAACAAATCCTGGTCTCAGCCTCACAATAACTTCATCTGCTCCTGCACCTTCAGGCGGAATACGTGTTTCATTTACAACAAGCGATGGTACAGCAATAGCTGGTACACCAACACGTGATGCTACTGGTAAGCTATCTGGGTACACAGGAGATTATGCCACTATTCCTTCAGGAGCATCTATAGTAATTCCAGAAGGCCAAACTAGTATCATAATTAGACCGACAGTATTTCCAGATTCTATATCAGAATCAACCGAGACCTTCACAATAACAATATCCAACCCAACAGGTGCCACCATATCTGACGGTACCGCAACAGTAACCATAACAGACGATGACGCATCCGGAACCACAGGAACTGGAACTACCGGCACATCTGGCTCTGCACTCCCAACACTATCTATAGAAGACAAAACAGTAACCGAGGGAACTGGAACAAATCCTGGTCTCAGCCTCACAATAACTTCATCTGCTCCTGCACCTTCAGGCGGAATACGTGTTTCATTTACAACAAGCGATGGTACAGCAATAGCTGGTACACCAACACGTGATGCTACTGGTAAGCTATCTGGGTACACAGGAGATTATGCCACTATTCCTTCAGGAGCATCTATAGTAATTCCAGAAGGCCAAACTAGTATCATAATTAGACCGACAGTATTTCCAGATTCTATATCAGAATCAACCGAGACCTTCACAATAACAATATCCAACCCAACAGGTGCCACCATATCTGACGGTACCGCAACAGTAACCATAACAGACGATGACGCATCCGGAACCACAGGAACTGGAACTACCGGCACATCTGGCTCTGCACTCCCAACACTATCTATAGAAGACAAAACAGTAACCGAGGGAACTGGAACAAATCCTGGTCTCAGCCTCACAATAACTTCATCTGCTCCTGCACCTTCAGGCGGAATACGTGTTTCATTTACAACAAGCGATGGTACAGCAATAGCTGGTACACCAACACGTGATGCTACTGGTAAGCTATCTGGGTACACAGGAGATTATGCCACTATTCCTTCAGGAGCATCTATAGTAATTCCAGAAGGCCAAACTAGTATCATAATTAGACCGACAGTATTTCCAGATTCTATATCAGAATCAACCGAGACCTTCACAATAACAATATCCAACCCAACAGGTGCCACCATATCTGACGGTACCGCAACAGTAACCATAACAGACGATGACGCATCCGGAACCACAGGAACTGGAACTACCGGCACATCTGGCTCTGCACTCCCAACACTATCTATAGAAGACAAAACAGTAACCGAGGGAACTGGAACAAATCCTGGTCTCAGCCTCACAATAACTTCATCTGCTCCTGCACCTTCAGGCGGAATACGTGTTTCATTTACAACAAGCGATGGTACAGCAATAGCTGGTACACCAACACGTGATGCTACTGGTAAGCTATCTGGGTACACAGGAGATTATGCCACTATTCCTTCAGGAGCATCTATAGTAATTCCAGAAGGCCAAACTAGTATCATAATTAGACCGACAGTATTTCCAGATTCTATATCAGAATCAACCGAGACCTTCACAATAACAATATCCAACCCAACAGGTGCCACCATATCTGACGGTACCGCAACAGTAACCATAACAGACGATGACGCATCCGGAACCACAGGAACTGGAACTACCGGCACATCTGGCTCTGCACTCCCAACACTATCTATAGAAGACAAAACAGTAACCGAGGGAACTGGAACAAATCCTGGTCTCAGCCTCACAATAACTTCATCTGCTCCTGCACCTTCAGGCGGAATACGTGTTTCATTTACAACAAGCGATGGTACAGCAATAGCTGGTACACCAACACGTGATGCTACTGGTAAGCTATCTGGGTACACAGGAGATTATGCCACTATTCCTTCAGGAGCATCTATAGTAATTCCAGAAGGCCAAACTAGTATCATAATTAGACCGACAGTATTTCCAGATTCTATATCAGAATCAACCGAGACCTTCACAATAACAATATCCAACCCAACAGGTGCCACCATATCTGACGGTACCGCAACAGTAACCATAACAGACGATGACGCATCCGGAACCACAGGAACTGGAACTACCGGCACATCTGGCTCTGCACTCCCAACACTATCAATTAATTCCCCCTATCCAAAAAATGAAGGAACATCAACATCATCTTCCACTAATCCTTATACCGACTTTACGACTAACGTGTATCTAAGCTCATCATCTTCAACTCCAGTCTCATTTGACCGTCTTATACTTCCAATCACAACATCCGCTGATGATGTGAGCAGCTACCAAGCAATGACTCGACCTACTATTGCACCAGGACAAACACAGCTTGGAATACCTCTCTACGTCAAAGCTGATTCGTTATCTGAGTCAAACGAGGGGATTGTTGTGATTATAAATAAACCGGAAGGAGCCACGATTGAAAACAACATTGCTTTGGTAGAAATAAAAAACGATGATGGCACTACACAACCATCAAGATCGATATCCCTTCATCCTCAAGTATCTATTCTAGAGGGAACAGATTCTAGCTCTAAACCTAGTCCGTCTGGCATAACTGTATCACTAAGCTCCCCATCTACATCGCCTGTCACATTTAGGATTTATGCACTGCCGAATACTGCTACTATGTCTCTTGGCACTACTCCAAATGCAAATACTGATGATTTTACAATCTCTACTAGCACTACAGTGACAATTCCAGCTGGCCAAACATTTGTCAATATACCGATGATGATTTATCCTGATTCTAGACCAGAATCAAACGAAACATTCACACTAGTACTCTATGGTATAACCGGTGCCGGAATTGGAGGACAAATAGTTTCAACTGTAACGATAATAGATGATGATTCCAGTTCTCCGCCAACTCTGAACCAAAACTTGCCTAAATTGGGAACTTGGGGCGCGGCTATTAAAGAGGGGACGACAAACGTTAATCCTACACCTACACAGGAAATGGTTATCTTCCTTGATACTCCTCCGCAAACACCTGTAAAGTTCAAGATTACAGATACTCCTGGCACTGCCACAAGGGGTACTGGTACTACCGATGCAAATGGTGATTATGTTTCATTTCCTGCCGACATGGTGTTTACCATACCTGCTGGCGTGACACAATATTCTCAACCAGTACCACCGATCATTAGGGATTCTGTATCAGAATCAAACGAAAACTTCCGAATCACACTCACCGATCCAATAGGTGCTACCCTAAGCACCGCATCGGAGGGTGGTAGTTATGCAACAATATCCATCACAAACGATGACTAACGAAAAATCACATCTGGATCCTTATGATATGATTTTTTATAATGCAAAACTCCAAAATTAATTGATGAAATTTCTAATCTTACTTGTCTTTGTAATGTTGCCAATCTCTTTGGCATATGCACAAGAATCACAGGAATATCAAATTGGAATCTCTCTGGTCAACATTGGCGAGATTGACAAAAAAATAGGCACATACGAGATGGACTTTTGGTATTCAATTTCATCAGATGCAGATCTTATCGCAAACCCACCACCACAAGTTGATTTCATAAATGGCAGAATTCTAGAGACAAGGTCTGAGTTTGCCAACCCACAAATCATAGAAAAGAGAATGCTAGGCAAGTTCTCATCCGAGATGGATTTTAGTGATTTCCCATTTGAAAAGATCCCATTACAAATCAAAATAGAACCACTACCACAATGGCCCACACAAAAGGCAACATTCACAGTACATGAGGCATCCGGAATAGACCAGTCCGCTACCGTACCTGGATGGAAAATTATAGACTCTAATTTCCAAGTGCTGGAAAGCAAGTACGGCCAAAATACCTACTCGCAGTTTGTAGCAGAATATACAATCCAGCGAGACATATTGGGTTCCTTTCTCAAAACCATCTTTCCAATTCTGATAATTCTTGGCATATCGTTTGTTGCGTATATTATTCCAAAAAACTATGGAATTGTTGCTGATCTGTCGGTATTACCTCTATTGGCATTGATATTTTTCCATATCAGTGTCTTGGATCAGCTCCCGCCATTAGGATACATGACAATCTTTGATAAGCTCATGATAATTGCATATGTGCTAATCCTGAATAATGTGATTGCCGTGGGCAGACAGGCACGCGCCGACGAGTTCTCAGGCAAAGACCGCGCTTGGCATCTGAATAATTTTCACCTAAAGATAACCCCGATAATAATTGCCGCGCTGAGCGTGATTCTGTTTTTTGCATTGTAGTAACAAGAGCAGTTATGAACTTTATACTCAACTTTTTATAGAAATCACACGTAATGCGTAGAGTTGAAAAACTCTATAACATATGCGGCATTCGGCGTGGCAATGCTCTCAATATCTCTTGCAATATTTTTAATCTCATCAAGCTACCAAGAAAGCTCAAAGATCGCATCCTTACAACAAGAACTGGATGCACTAAAAGCCCAGCTAGCCACACCAAATGGCAGGGGAACAGTAGCACAGCAAAGCATCTCAAAGATGACAAATCTTGGCTCTATGGATAATGAAAATTCTGATAATACTGACACAAACACAAGACTGGAAAACGTAGAAAAGCAGGTTAGTCAGCTAAAATCCCAAATAGAAAATCTCAAGCCTTAGCCTTGTTGCGTTTTTTCTCTTTGATTCTTTGATTCATGCGTTTGATTCCTTGGGCAAATCTTTGCTTTTCCTCTTTGGTCTTTAGCGCAAGCTTGGGTACATGCGTCGGCCTGCCATTCTCATCCAGTGCTACTGATGTTACTAGTGCTGTTCCAGTCAGCGTTTTGGTACCTTTGATTAGGTCTTCTGCTTCCACCCGGACCTCTATTTCCATTGACGAGTTTTTGACTGCATTTAGTCTGGCATTTAGGATCAAAGCATTTCCCACATAGACTGGTTTGAGAAAGTCTACTCGGTCAATGCTTGCGGTGACTGCGTTTTTTCTGGAATGCCTGTGGGCAACAATTCCTGCTACTACATCTATCTGTTTTAGGATCTCGCCACCAAAGACATTTCCAGCAGGATTTGCATCATGCGGAAACATTCTTGCAATTACCTCTACTTTGGATTCGTTTGCGCTTTTTGCACTCAAGGATTTCAGTTATGGTGCAAGAGAGGTATTTCTTGCTTTTGTCGTCTCAATGCTTTTAAAGTAATTTTTCCAGTATCTATCGTTGATATCTGACTCACAGGAAAATATCCGCAAGGCACTGATTAGTTTTGTAGTTGAGCGTGTACTGCTGGATGTTGGCAAGCTTGCTCTGGATGATGTCGGCGATAGGTTATACAAAAAATACCGATGCTATTTTTCTGATTGCTACGAGCACCCGGAATATCTTCGAGAGATACTCTATGAAATATTTGGTGATGGATACAATTCCATAACTGCAAAAATACAAAAAAGACTGGCAGACTTGCAAGAAGAAAAACCAATTGCCGGATTTCTCAAAGTGTTGTGCAGCTAGTTGCAAGCCATAAAATCCTCAAATTGGTATCTGATACTATGTCTTGGTGTGATCTCAGTTGTGATAACTGGATTGCAGTATGATCAGTACAACCTAATGGTTGCAACCGATATGATGAATGCAATTACCGTTGTACCGTTTGCCGCACTCGCCGTAGCTTTGGCAATAAAAAACCGCAATATTGGAAGCCTCGGCAAGGCCTGGGTCTTTTTTGCAGTATTTGCCGTATCTTGGTCGGTAGGTGAGATAATTTGGGCACTCGATGAACTGGTATACAAAAATGCTCCATTTCCATCGTCTGCTGACTTTTTCTGGATGATTGGATTTCCAGCTTACTTTCTTTTTGCTATAATGTATCTTGGACCATTTCGGGATTCAATATCAAAGAAAACCATTCTGATATCGGCATCTGTCTGTGCACCGCTCATGGGATTCTTGGTTTATTATGCAATCACAAAATCCACATTTCCATTATTTAAGACCATATTGCTCGCGGCATATCCAATAGGTGATGTGTTGTGTCTTGCGCCCACCATTATAGGACTGGTACTGTTCTTTAGAGGACAAGTAAGCTTTACGTGGCTGTTGTTGTTGGTTGGAATGCTTTGTTTTGTTGTGGCAGACTCTGGCTATCAGATACTATCACAAAGCAACCAATACTATACTGGGCATCCAGTAGATATTGCGTATTTATGGGCGTATGTCTTTTTTGTCTTTGGAGCATATCACCACGCCAAAATATTCAAAGGCCGAAACCAAGAGAATCGATTCAACAGCCAAGAAAGCATGCGCTGATTGCACTAAAGATTTTTTATCACTAGACAGAATGATCTGTTAGTTGAGCGAACTATCATCCACTGACAAGCTGACTATAGTCCAATATGCCATAGAAAAATACGAAAACGAGGCCATATTACTTGAGAAGCTTAAGACCATACTTTCAGAAAAAGACGCACAAAGAAGCATTGACACCTTGATTGGCACGCAACGGGTGAGAAGAATTGGGCCTGAAATCATACAAAACAACACATCCCACACAGAACTGCCTGAGCTGCCAGAAAACCTAAGGCCGATAGTTGACAGTCTGTAAATTTCTATTAAAAACCGCGAAGGCCTACGGGTCTGACCACTTCTGGGTGCTGCCTCATCCATGATATTTTGTCCAACATCATCTGCTTGTCTTGTGGAAACGTCCCCTTGATGGTGTATGCATTAGAGCCGTGGTTTGCGCGAAATATCACCTCGTCTTTGACATTTATTTGCGATACCAAGTCTTCCAGTTCTTCTCTTGCCTCCGAATCCGATACTGGTATGAACGGCTCGCCAAATTTATTTAGAAATTCGTCCTTGATGCCATTTTCTAGGTATAGTGTCAGAGCTCCAACATAATGAGGGGTAGATGCATTGATTACTTGGGCAGTGCCTTTGATGTGCTCTTTGGAATGGGTCTTGCCACCAAGGCCCAAAATTATCATACAGGACAGGATATAGCCAGCATCCTTTGCCTTTTTGCAGGCCCGAATTATTGTAGTGGATGTAGCACCCTTGGTTACTTTTTTTAGTATAAGATCAGAGCCGCTCTCTATTCCAAGATAAAACATGTCCAGGCCTGATTCCCGTAATAGTTTTAGCTCCTCTGGGGTTTTCTTGAGAACATTCATTGGCATTGCATAGCATGCAATTCTCTCCAAGTTTTGGAATTTCTCTTTTAGATATTTTACAATCTTTTGCATGTATTCTACTGAGAGATTAAGCGCATCGCCATCCGCCAGAAATATTCTTCTGGTGTCCGGCAGTGCCTTTGCCATGAGATCAATTTCCGCCTTTACCTCATCCCATGGTCGCTCTGAGTATTGCTTTGAGCGGTACATGTCGCAAAAAGAGCACTCATTAAATGAGCATCCAAGAGTGACTTGAAAAATAAGCGAGTCTGCCTCGGATGGCGGCCTATACAGAGGATAATCATAGTTTAGCATCATGGTCTGATATCATGTATGATTGGTAATATTATTTTGCATATGCACAAATACATTTTTCTAGTTTCTGCCAGGCCTATTTCTCAATGGCAAACGATCCTTACGCAAAGCGCCTGCTTTGGTTTGTGTTTGCCGGCTCAAGAGGCGGTATGAACAGGCTCAGACTAATTCAGGCAATTCAAAAGACACCACTAAATGCAAACCAGCTCGCAAAGGAGCTTGGCATAGACTATAAGGCAATCATTCATCATGTGATGGTCTTGGAAAAAAACAACCTCATTACAAGAATTGGGGAAAAATACAATGTCACGTTTTTCATTTCAGCATTTTTGGAGGCAAACTTGGACTCGTTTTTGGAAATCGTCCAAAAACTGGAAAAAAGTAAATAAGCCTAGGGGCGGTGGTTTTTTCTACATGGAGCAAACATCAGCGATTCTATCCGGAGTATCTATTGCAAACATGATAGTACTGAGTGTTTTGATGTTTGTCTTTGGAAGGATGTATGTTCGAACTCGGGCGCAACTACCACTTGGTATGATAGTGTTTTCCGTGATGCTGTTTTTGCACAATACCATTGGTGCATATGCATACTTTTCAATGTCGCAGCTGTTCTCGCATGAGATATTTCCATATTTGCTTGGCGTGCACATTGCCGAGCTTGCAGGGGTACTGATATTTCTTAAAATCACGATGGACTAGATTGCAGTGTTTGCTCTTTCAAATAATGCAAACTAATTTTCAATTGATCAGATCTTTAACATGACATCTATCATTAAAACAATACTTCCTGCTGCGACAGTTATTATCATGAATGGAAATCCAACTTTGAAGAACTGATTAAAGGTAATTCTATAGCCATATTTTTCTGCCAAGCCGATTGCAATTATTCCGGCACTGGATCCAATGAGTGTGCCATTTCCGCCCAAACCAACTCCCAAAGCCAGTGCCCACCATAATGGGCTAATCGCATAATTGAATTCTGCTGCAATTGTGGGATTTTGGTTTAGCACATCAATTAGTGGTATCATGGTTGCTGCAAATGGGATGTTGTCTACAAACGCACTTGCAATGGCAGACAACCACGTTATCATGAAAAAGTTTGCCCATGGGTCTCCTTCAGTAATGCCTAGCGCAACCTTTGCCAGCGCATCGATCATTCCAGATTCTCTTCCCACACTTATGGTGATAAAAAGACAGGCAAAGAATATGAGGGTGCTCCAATCGACTTCGTGGAATATTTTTTCAGGTTTTATTCTTGATATGAGGAGTAAAACACCGGCACCACCAAGAGCAATGATTGATGGTTCTACGTGCAAAATTCCATGAATGACAAAAAGCGCTATGGTGCCAAACAGCACCAACAGTGATTTTACCAAAAGTGATTTGTCCTTGATGAAAGATTTTTCATCCTGACTCATTATCTCTTCAAGGTTTTGAGGTGATGCCCTGAGATCTTTTCTAAAGAACACTTTGAACAGGATTAATGATACTATTAGCGAAACGCCAATTGTTGGCCCCATGTGAATCAAAAACGTGTTAAAGTCAATGCCGGCAGCTGAGCCTATCATTATGTTTGGGGGATCTCCAATTAGTGTGGCAGTTCCGCCTATGTTTGATGCAAGCACCTGTGCAAGTATGAATGGAATCGGCGACATGCGAAAAGTCTTGAATATAGAAATGGTGACTGGGATCATAAGCAGAACCGTTGTAACATTATCTATGAACATGGACGTCACTGCAGTAAAGACACTCATCATGACTAGCAGCTTCCACATGTTTCCCTTGGATGCCTTGCTCATCTTGATTCCAATGTACTGGAAGATGCCTGTCTCAGCTAGAATGGTCACAATGACCATCATTCCAAGCAAAAGACCTATCGTGTTAAAATCAATGGAATGAATAGCAAACTCGAAGCTTTTCTCGGCCTCAAAAAGATCAGTGGTGATGCCAATTATGATTGCAATGGTGGCAGCTACTAGCACAATTACGGTTCTATGAACGATCTCAAACGCAAGTACGATGTATATGGAAAGCAGAACTATTGCCAAAAGGCGCAAGGAAATGCCTGCATCAAATCCAATTGCGCCTGGAACGAGCCAAATCAAAACGGAAAGAATACCTAGCAGCACAAACCCAGTGATTGTTTTTTTGCTCACGGATCGTCTGTGATCGGAAAGCGCACTCATCACCTACACTGTATGTGGCCTTTGAAAAATCTTTTGTAGTCTCTTATTCTAGATTAATCTGCTCTTTGTAATGACAAAATAAGATTTTTGTATGGCTGCAAGGACTCGAGCAGTATGGTTAAACTAAGTGAGCTGAGGGCCTGCAAGCAATGCCACATGGTATACTTTAAGACTTCATCAGAAAGGTGTGCACACTGTAGTGCATCAGCACATCAAGAAGAAGTCAAATTTGATTAGAATCTTTACCTAATCATTTGACGGACTCGTTTGAGATCTTATACGTAATATACGAAATTTTGTCTGATTCTGAAATGTTTGGAAATTAAATTAGAAATGTAATCAGAGCAGAAATTGATTTTTTGCAAATAATTTTTTTTGCAATTATTTCCAAATGCATGATTTTTTGTTTAAGAATTTTTTTGGCAAACTAGATAACATTAGATATATTATCTAGTTTAATCTTGATCATCAAATATGGATTATCATAATTTTCATGGAAAAAACATTCCTCACATAGAAGTAAATCCAGACATGAAAATTGATGATCTAGTGGAGATCTATGCAAGCTCCGGCTACAATGCAAGACAGCTTGGAGAAGCCGCAAAACTGTTCCGCAAGATGATTGAAGATGATGCGACAATCTGTCTCACCATTGCGGGTGCCATGACACCTGTTGGCTTTGGAGGCCTATTCAAGGCACTTATCGAAAAGGGATTTGTTGACTGGATAATCTCTACTGGCTCTAATCTGTATCATGAGGATCATTTTGCGTGGAATTTGCCTGTAAAACAAGGGCATTTTGAGGTTGATGATATGATCCTATATCAAAAAGACATTGTCAGAATAAGAGACGTCTACATCAAAGGCGAGGAAACTCTGAAAAAACAAGATACAATCGTGCAGAAAATGTTTGAGAATAACTTGTTTGAAAAACCATTCACTACTGCAGAATTTGCAAACTGGATGGGCAAATACTCAAAAGAACACTCGACTCACCCAGAGCGCAGTTTTGTAGTGTCTGCATATGATTACGATGTTCCGCTTTACATTTCAACCCTAAAGGACTCGTCACTTGCGCTTGATCTGGCACCGCTCAGACTTGCCAACAAACCGTTCTCTGTTGACTTTGTTAGAGAAATAATAGAGCAGGCTGCAATTCTGTATAATTCAAAAAAGGCAGGAATTGTGGAAATTGGCGGCGGTGTTCCAAAAAACACTGCACAGCAAACTGGTCCATTGTTGGACCAAATTTTGGGCCTAGGCCACGGCGGACAAAATTATATCATCCAAATAACTGATGCCAGGCCAGATACCGGAGGCCTCTCTGGCGCAACACTGCAAGAAGGCAAGAGCTGGGGCAAAGTAAAAGACTCTCATGAAGATGTGATAGTAGTTTATGCAGATGCAACAATTGCGTTTCCGGTTTTGTGTCTGTATGCACTTAGCATGGAAGGCCCAAGAAAGCCAAAACGACTATACAAAAAGCTGGACCAATACTACCAAAACCTGTCTGAGACTTATTTTAGCAAAGCAAAAAAGTAAATTTTTCCCAAGCTTACCAAATCTTTAGGCGCAAGTACAACGACAAGCTATTTGATAACCATACGACCATAAAATTTCAAGAAATTTATACTACATTCCAAACTACAATAGGATGGAAGGCAATCGAGCAGTAAAAGACATTTCAATAAAAGACGGAGATGACATTCAGAGTATCTTTAATCAAATGGCTCTGTCTGGCGGCTTTGAATCAAGAAACCTTGCCGACGGCCTTGAAATTCTATCAACAATGATTAATGACAAGGAATGCGTCAAGTTCCTCTCATTTGTTGCAGCAATCACGTCCACCGGATTGCGTGGAATAATTTCCGATATGCTCAAGAAAAAAATGTTTGATGTTGTAATTACCACATGTGGGGCACTGGACCACGACATTGCTAGATATTTCTCAAATTATCTGGAAGGCTCATTTACCTTAGACGATGCAGCATTATTGGAAAAAAATATCCATAGACTAGGCAATGTGCTTGTACCAATGGACAGCTATGGCCCAATAATTGAGGAAAAGATGCAGGCATTCTTGGAGGCGGCCTACAAGTCAGGTAAAAGGGAAATGTCCACTGCAGACATTACCAAAATGATAGGCGAAAATCTGGGTGAGGGCTCTTTTCTGTATTGGGCGGCCAAGAACAACATTCCAGTAGTGGTGCCGGGAATAGTGGATGGCGCAGTAGGCAGCCAGATCTGGATGTTTGCCCAAAAGCATAATGATTTCAAACTTAATGTGGTAGCAGACAGCGAGCTTCTCTCATCGATTGTCTTCAAGGCAAAAAAGTCCGGCGCATTCATGATGGGTGGTGGAATATCAAAGCATCATACCCTTTGGTGGAACCAATACCGAGACGGCCTTGATTATGCTGTCTACGTCACCACTGCACAAGAATTTGATGGAAGCCTTAGTGGCGCACTTGTCAGAGAGGCAATCTCATGGGGCAAGGTAACACAGAATGCAAAACAAACCACAATTCATGCAGAAATAACTACAATCTTGCCGTTTCTTTATTCTGCACTTTTATCCAAAATAAAATAAATAATTTTTGTGCAATAAATTTAGATCTAGCGTAAAGTTACGCTACAAGCAGAATGTCTTTTTTTGAGTTGGACACAACACCATTTGAGACGCTGCCCAGTAACTTGGATCCCCAGTCTGCTCTGCCAATCACAATAAGATCAAATTCTTTTTCATGTTCTAGCAATACTTCTCTTGGCTGACCCTTTGAGATTATCTGATCAAACTTTATTCCTTTTTGCTCGCACTTTTCCTTGGCAATGTCCAAATATTTCTGAGCATTTTCTTTTTCATTTTTTCTCCATTTTTGCTCTAAAGCAACATAAAAGTTTCTTGGAAGTGGAGCAAGAACGTAAATGCCAGTAATTGATGCATCAAGGCCTTTGGCAATTGGTATTGCAACATTCAAACATCTGTTTAAGCTGGACTCGTTTCCAATTGCAACAAGAATTTTCTTTACTGCTTTCATGCTACAAGGAAACTTTCTTTTATGTAAAAATGTTGCTTTTCTTGAAAATGAATTTTGCATTTTACAATTAATCGTACTATACGAATTATGTTCACAAAAATCCCACATTATACAATTTTCATGAACAAAACACTAAACGTATTATACCAACGAATTTTTTGCAATATTTTTAGTAATAATGATGCATCTGTCTTTGTTCTAGACCTTCTTGTTCAAAGTGATTGTGTGCCGTTCCGCCATCGTGGTGTGCATGAACAGTTCCATCAATATGGCAATGTGTATTGTCAATTTCATCTCTCATGAATATGTCATTTACATTTAGTATCATGTTGGTTACCTCTATTCCTGTTTTGATGACCTGTTCTTTTACAACCACGGGCTCAATTATTTGATCTGGTGATATTTCTGAGACCTTTCTTTTCTCAGAGTCAATGCCGTACCATTTTAGGACATTTTTTGGAGAGTTTGCGTACTTGGATCTCAGCTGGGTTAGCGTATCTAGTGGGTCCATGCCTACGTTTTTTGCCAAAGTTATGGGGATCTCCTCTACTGCGTCTGCAAACTTTTCGATCACTATTTGCTCGCGTCCCTCAACTGTAGTGCTTTGCTTTCTTATTCTATTTGCAATGATTGCCTCAGTAGAGCCTGCGCCACGAACAACAAATGGATTCTCAATAAAGTTTCTCAGAACATAAACTGCGTTTAGGACGTCTCTGTGAAACTCATCCAAATAACGCTTGGAGTTGCATCTCAACAAAATAGTAATGGACTTGGCATTGCGACATTCTTCCACAAACAACATTTTATCGCCACCAATATTTTTTTCATATACTTTTTTTGCAGATCCTAACTCTTCCTCTGAGATATCATCTAGGCTCTTGCATATTTTTGCACCCGTAGATTTTTCCAGCCACAAAAGATCATTCATCTTTGCTCTTCGTATTGATATGATTCCTGCCTTTGCTAAATATTCCCGGGCAATATCGTTGATTCCTTTTCTGGATATTACCACATTAGCTCCAGAGTTGATGATTTTTTTTATTTTTGCACGTATGTCAAATTTTTCCTGATCCAAAAAAAGTGCCATCTGCTCAGGCAAATTAATCTGGATTTGCTCGTCTGTCTTGGTTCGCATCATCTCCAGAGGCTCGTTTAGTAACAGAATCCTGGCGTTTTCTATGCTTCTTGGCATGGCGGAACTATCAATGGTTTTGTCAATTACGGTTCCACTTATCAGCTGAATACCATTTGCATTTCCAGCCTTTTCTTCAACCTTTATGTCATCTACGTCTATTTCCTTTTTCTGGAAATTAGTAATACTACACACCGCATCCACAATTATACTTGCAATGTCGATCTCCTCAGGCACCAAACTTGTGATTGCTTTACCGGCAAGACATGAAGTGGCTAGTCTGTGCATGATTTCCTTGTTTGTAATGTCTTCTTTTCTCTTAATTTCATCAAGTATATCAAGTGCAAACTCCAAAGACTTTTCATAGCCTCTGATGATTGTTGGAGGAGTTATTCCAATTTTCATTAGTTCTTCTGATTTTTTTAGCAACATTCCAATCAAGATTGCAGCAGAGATAGTTCCATCACCTACATGAGTATCTACTGCATTGACTCCTTCTATGATGGCTTTTGCAGCTGGAAGCTTTAGATCGACTTTTCTTAAGAATGCGCCACCGTGTTTTGTGCAGGTATCATCCCCTAGAACATCAATGTAGATTTTGTCCATGCCTCGTGGCCCAAGACATGTTCTGATTACATCTAAAACAATTCCGCCTACAACCAAATTTAATTTTCTGGACTCTTCGACTCGTGCTACATCATGTTCGAGCAGTCCAGGATACTTCATCCTCAGCAGATATTTCTAAAATTATTAAATCTTATCTGAGAAAAATTTTATTTTGTTAAAAATTTGAATTTGTGTGAGATCAATTTTCTTTGATCGTTATTTTTGATCTCAATAAGTTTGGCTAGTTTTGTTTGTGGAACGTATACTACGTAATTTTTTGCAAATTATTGCTTTTTTTGCTTCTAAAAACACATTTTTTCTATTCTTTTTTAATTCTAAAACGTATAATACTTGATTTTTATAATATTTATATAATTTTTAGTTATTCGTGTTCTGTGGTCGAGGTAAATGGTTATGGCATTGCAGTAGTTGCTTTTCTTGCCGTCTCACTAATTGTCGGAAGCCTGACGTACAAGCTAGTACAAAAAAGCGGTAGAAGACTAATCGTTGCAGGAAAAAGTCTGCCACTTGCCATGGTTGGAACAATGCTTGTGGCGCAAGCAGTCGATGGTAACTCGACTCTTGGTGCTATTGCACTCATCTATCAATTTGGTTTCTGGGCAGGTGTCGTCATACCGATCGGACTGGGAATATGTCTGTTAATGACTGGTGTATTTTATGGAAAAAAGATCAACAAAATGTCCATGTTCACCTTGCCTGATTACTATTTCAGAAGATACGGAAATGCCGCGGAAGGAATGTCTGGCATTTTAATGATAATTAGTTTTACCATACTAGTCGCTGGAAATTTTGCTGCAAGCGGCTTCATCTTGGAGACCGCACTGGGAATACCGTTCCTGTGGGGAATTATTATTGCTGCACTCGTTGTCTTGACATATACAATTGCGGGAGGATTGTTTGCTTCCGCATATACCGATATTTTCCAAATTTATCTTGCAATTGGTGCATTTTGGGCAGCATTCATCTTCTTTGCAGGAGGATTCTCTGGAGTTGCATTTGATACAATTCTGGCAAGTGCACCGCCTGCGTATCTTGATCTGTCTGGACTCTTTGATGTAGCCAATGGTGCTTTGATCAACTGGGCCGGAATATTGGCATTGGGATTGGGAGATATCGTTGCGCTAGACTTTATGGAAAGAGTGTTTGCTGCAAGAGACCCCAAGACTGCTCGTAGAGGATCATTTATGGCAGCAGGACTTACGTTCTTTACTGTATTGCCAGTTGGCATGCTGGGAATTGTGGCATTTCACTTTTTGCCGGGACTGGAGGATCCATTCCATGCGTTACCAGACCTTGCTATGAATCACATGCCGTTTGCAATTGGCGCGGCAATTCTTATGGGCGTTCTTGGAGCTTCTATGTCTACTGCAAATGGTGGGTTGCTTGCTGTATCTAGTGTTATTTCAAGGAACCTGCTTCAAAGAATTATCCGAAAACGTTGGCTAGGCAAAGAATCTTGGAACGACTCCAAGCTGTTGTGGATTACTAGATTAGCTGTCATACCTGTAATGTTATCTGCACTTACACTTGGCTATCTTATGCCTCAGCCTGGAGTATATCTGATTCTTGCATTTGATCTTGTATTTGCAGGTGCACTTGCTCCTCTGACATTGGGATTGTTCTGGAAAAAATCAAACATGCCAGCAGCCATAGTATCACTAATTGTTGGATCCGCAATACGACTATTGATGTTCTTTGTCATCCCAGTAGAGTGGGCAGGCCTGGACACCATGATACCGCCAATGATCTCATTCCCGCTCTTTATCATAGTGGCCCTTGCTACTCAGAAAAAGTGGCCTGGCAAAGAAAGACACGATGTCAACGAGTATGTTCCACCAGAGGAAGACGTGATAATGGGTGAGGACCTCAAGCACTTCCAGTCTGCGGCAGCTGGTGGCAAGAGCTCAGCAATTTAGCTAGTTATCTTGCAAAGAAATTCTGTTTTTTCTTTTTTTTGATCTTACCTAGTATCTTGTTTTTGTAATGCATGGCCCTCATGTTGCTTGGATCGATTTCCAGCACCAGATCATAGTATTTTAGGGCCTCATCTAGGTTACCGCACTCTAAAAGCAAATAACCCTTGTAGCTTAGTGCGTACCCATATCCCGGTTCAACCTCGAGTGCTTTGTCGCAATAAATCAGTGCGGCCTCGTACTTTTCTTGGTGCGCTAAAACCCAAACCATCGTACACAATGCATTGACGTGTCTTGGGTCTGCCTCGAGGGCTTTGTTGCAATATGTGATTGATTCCTCTGGCTTTTTTGTATGATGTAAAGCAACACCCATACTGTATAGGGCGCGAACATTCTTGGGCTCTATTTCCAGTGCCTTACCAAGGTATGCTATTGCGTCCTCGTATTTTCTTATTCTATTATGCAAGATACCTTTGTGAAGATAAGCGTCCACATTTGTTGGATCAATTTCCAAGGCTTTGTCAAAAAAAGACGTAACGCCTTTTGGTGGTACGCCAAGCAAGTCCAGCACATAGCCCTTTGCGATTAGGGCACGAACATTTTTTGGATTATTATCCAAGGCCTTGGTGTAAAATGATAGTGCCTCCTCATATTTGCCACGCTTTTTTAGCTCCTCCCCATCATAGTATAGGCTCACCGAATTATCTCGCTGCATCTCTATGGCTCTGTTAATGAGAGTTATCGCCTCTTCATTTTTCTCAAGCTTGCCCAGTATCAACCCTTTATTGTATAGTGCATCGGAATTGTTTGGATCAATTTCCAGTGCTTTATCAAAACATGTCAGTGAATCTTCATATTTTCCCATCTCTCTTAGAGCTAGTCCCTTGCGAAACCATGCGGCACCGTTTTTTGCATCTGCATCTATGATCTTATCAAAATATGCTATTGCTTCTTTGAAATTGTTTTTTTTAGAAAGAGAAATTCCTTTACGGATAAGATCATCTGGAGTCTTTGTAGCTCGAAAAAACATGGAAATCATTTATGTTTAGTTGTGTTAATGATTTATCCTTTAGCTATCATCCAAAAATCATCATATCTGTGAGATTTTCAACTTGTTATGATATTGTATTGTAAGTTTTATTAGCTTGGCGCCACTTTTGATTTTCAATGGTAAGCAAGCAAAACCTAGTTGCAATTGTGCTGATTTTGTTGGGCGTCGGCCTCACTCAATTCAAGCCTGGCGATTCGTTTACCGTAGGATTAGGCGTGGGAACCGTAGCAATTGCCTCACTTTGGATAGTTTTTCTCATAATTCGAGACCTCAAAAAGAAATAACTCATCTTAGCTTTGAGCATTATCTTTTTCCAAAATTAGTAATGAGCTAAATCTTTAGAACAAGAATTTTTTTGATTTCACAATTCTATATGAAAATTAATATAAACTTCGACTCCATATTGCCGTATGCCAGGCAAAGGATATTCAACAATTGGACTAAAGCCTGATCTTTTGACAAGATTGCACAACATCACAGATACGTATTATCCGGGAATGTTTCTTCCAAGCACTCTGATAATCATGATGAATGAAGTCAAGCGCGGATACTATACCGTAAACCTGCATAACATTAGATTGGATCTGTCGGGACGCTACAATTCCATTACTATTCGATTGGATGTGGATGAGTGGCTCAAGGAAAACTACAAAGAACTAAAGGAAAAATACGAACAAAAATACCACGTTAGGTGCTTTAGCCGGTTTACCAGTTATTTTCTGGCAAATCTTTTTGAATCAAAGCTTGATGCGCAGAATCATGTAATTCGACTAAAAGAGTCTAATTTTGAGTGGCTCCAAGAAGAATATTCCAAGTTCAAATCAAACAGCAAGCCTGAATCAGTGCCTACATTTGCAAAGTTTGCTGACATTTATCTCAACGAACTATCTGATAAGATCAAAGTAGCAAAAGAGGTTCTAACTATGCCGAATTTTTCCAGCCTGGCTTCACAAAGTATTGAAAAAAATTAAAGTGGAGTCATTGTATCTAGCAGTCTTGCATTTGTGACTTGGCCGTCTTTTTCCTGTATTTCAAGATCTACTGTATATTTTAGACCGTTTAGCATGAATCTGACTTGAACATCCCATGCTTGCCTTGGTCCCTTTTCAGGAATCTGGAATGTTTCGTTGACCTTAAAATCAGTCACGTTTCCATAAAGTGCGCCAATTACTCTTTTTGACTCTCTCTCAATATCTTCTTTTGAGCTGACACTGGCCATGTGATATAGTACCCTATCAAGTATAAAAATTTTGTAAAATTATTTCCGAAATGGAGCTGATTTTATTTTTTGTAATTCTTACAATATTTTTTGCAAATAATTTTTTGCATCAAAAAAATGTAATCAAGAAAAAGTAAATTACACATACTTGATTGTTGTTTCTCTATATGTTTTTGTCAAGTTGACAAATAAAATACGTAGTTTACTTGGAATGTTTAATTATTTGCGTGCGATGATATAGATGATAAAAATGGGAATGGAATTTTATGGTGAGGACTACAATGGTGCCGATGTTGCACCATTTGTTGGCATCAACACATTCCTACATCTGCCCTGGATCAGGACCCACAAGGAACTAGTCCAGGTAAAGCCAGATGTTGCAATTATTGGTGAGCCATTTGATTTTGGAACTACTATTCGTCCTGGAGCGCGTTATGGCCCGCGAGCAATTCGTGCGGCATCTACCATTCCGTCTCCACCATATGAGCGATTTAACATAGAAACAGGAGCGGATCCATTTGGAACCTTCAAAACAGTAGATTATGGAGACGTCCAAGTCTCACCAGGTGATGTAATTGAATCTCACAAAAGAATGACTCAAAAAGTCAAAGAGGTTCTCGATGAGGAAGGAATTCCCGTAATGTTGGGCGGGGATCACTCTATAACATTTGCAAACGTTCGCGCCTTTGCTAAAAAATACAAAAACATTGGCATGATTCATTTTGATACTCACGCAGATTGTGCACCTCAAGGACTAACCGGCTACAAGTACGACCATGGAGCACACATCAGACGAATCATGGAGATGGGCTGCCTCAAAGGAAAGAACTACACACTGGTTGGTCCGCGTGGATACTGGCCGGGACGTGACTTGTACAAGTGGATGTCGGATCAGGACTTCCAGTGGTTTACCATGCTTGATGTTGAAGAATTGGGAATTGACATGATTGCAAAAGAAATCGCCGACAGGGCAAACGATGGCACTGATGCAGTTTACCTTAGCTGGGACATTGACTCTTTTGATCCATCTTATGCACCAGGAACTGGTGAGCCGGAACCAAACGGCCTTACCTCAAGGGAGGGAATGAGAATGGTCAGATTACTATCCAAATCGTTTGATCCAGACAGGTTTGCAATGGACCTGGTGGAAGTAGCTCCAGCATATGATGTGAGTGATAGCAGCTCCTACAACGGTGGTATCACATCTGGACTAGGACAACGACTGATCATAGAACTCTTGGCTGGACTATCACTAACAAAGAGAGGCTTGGAAAATGGTGACCCTGTACGACCGCACGAATATCGTGGAACCGGAAACACATATCACTTTAATAAGGATATTCCGCGTCCAAAAATACCAAAGCGAGATTGACTCTCATCAAGATAACCGTAAAGGGGGAACCAGATGTTTCTCCTTTTACAAGAACTTTTCAGTATTCCAGCAAAGCAGACGAGCAGATCTTTACCAATCTCATAAGTATGGTAAAGGACAAGCTGGACCGAAATCTTCGAATAAACATCAACGAAGCCATTACCGTATTTTCCGCACTAGTTGTTTCTGAGCTTAAGGGGGGCAAATCAATTGAGCAAATCCAAAAAAACGCATCCATTCTACTAAACCCAGAACAAGTAATGATAGGAGTTCCAGAGACCTTGCAACAAATGTCATTTGAGATAACACTGGATGATAATACCAAAAGACTGATTGTACTGAATACTCCAATTAAAATCTCGGACTATATCCTAAAGCCTGCTTGAGGAAATAATCATGATAGAAGAACTAATCAAAGAACTGCCAACAGCAACACCCTTTTTCGTGCTGGTATCTGGGTTTTTGATAGGACTCTCACACGCCTTTGAGCCTGATCATGTTGTTGCAGTGGCAACACAAAACTCGAAACTAGCACAAAAAAGCTCACTTAGGCGTTTTCGACAAATCAGCTCGGGTGCTCTGAGAAGCTCGATTCTTGGTGCACTGTGGGGGGCAGGACACACCTCTAGCCTGGTCTTGGTGAGTTTGCTGATCTTTGTGTTTTCGATGAGTATTCCTGATACGATGTTTGGTAACTTTGAGTTTGGAGTGGGCATGATGCTTGTGACCCTTGGATTCTTTACATATCTTAAACGGGGCCTAAAACAAAAACACATCCACACTCACACTCATGACGATCTAGTCCACACACATCCCCATACTCATGATAAAGAGCACACTCACGGACACCGATCATATCTTATCGGGTGTGTACATGGATTAGCCGGAAGTGGAAGCCTTGTTGTTTTGGCGCTCTCGACTCTACATAATTTGGAAACCATTCTATCATTCATTCTGGTCTTTGGGGTTGGCTCGATAATCGGAATGATGCTGGTAAGCAGCGCAATAGGACTGCCGTTTTCATTTACGGTTTATTCCGATCGAATCAACAAAATCCTGCGCTATTCGGTTGGCTCACTGAGTATCATAATTGGCATTGACATCATGTACAATATCATAAGCACTGGAAGTTTTTTTGGACTGAGCATTAACTAGACTGATTTGTGGCTTTCGTGATCGCCTGATTCTGGCAGACTAGATTTATCTGTGATGTTTTCCAAAATCTCTTATGCAAAAAAGATATGTGGAATATCTCAAGCTAAACAAAAACCTGTTCTTGTCTATTATAGTAGCCGTGATCTTTTCTGCGGTGACTGCTCAGCTTTTGGCGGAGCAAGAAGACTATCTGAACAGCAGCTATACTTTACTGGTGGATCTTGTTGTGTTTTATTCCACGTTTGGAACCTTATTCTATGTAGATAACAGAAAGAAATACCTCACCGAGTCTGGCAAAATTGATTCGCCCAGGCTCAGAAAGGATCTATTAAAAATAATTACATCGGTTGGCTCAGGCGAAATAGTATACATTGCCATAAGGTGGTATTTGCAGTATTATCTCCTCACCATTAATTATGAACCATATGCAGCTTCAATGATTACGCATCTGATAGCTGCAGTAGTTTACGTATCTATTGTTAATTTAGGGGTTAATCTTACGAGGCTATACAAGGATGGAACTTAGCGCATACGTTGACGGCTCTGGAGGCGACAATGCGGGATATGGTTATTTCATAAAGGAAACAGGTGAGTCTTTCTATGAGAAAAAGCCGGGAATAACAAACAACCAGGCAGAATACTTGGGAATAATCTCGGTTCTGGAAAAGTTTGCCCAATCAAATGATGTTATCACAATATACTCTGATTCAAAAAACACTGTATCGCAACTAAACCACGAGTTTGCAATCAACTCCGAACCATTGCGCGAGCTCGCAAGAAAGGCCTGGTCGCTAATGGGCAAGATTCCAAATCTGAAGATAGTGTGGATCCCGCGAGCTCAGAACTTGGCCGGCAAGATGCTTGGCAGCTAGAGATCTAGATTTTGCAAGAATAACTTTATTTACGAAACAGCGGAGCCAAGAACATGACTTCTCTTTTAGAACCAAAATCTATTGCAATCATTGGCGCATCTGACAAGGAGGGAAGTGTCGGCCGTACCATTACATCAAATATCATGAAAGGATACAAGGGCAAAATTTTTCCAATTTCTCCAACCCGAGACAAGGTCTTTGATATGGCAGCATACAAGACAGTGCTTGATGTCAAAGAACCAATTGATCTGGCAGTCGTGGTGACAAAAAACGACATCGTGCCAGCAGTACTAGAAGAGTGCGGCAAGAAAAAGATCAAAGGCGTCATCGTCATAACAGCGGGATTCAAGGAAGTAAATGAAGAAGGCAAAAAGCTAGAAGAGCAGCTAAAGACAATTGTAAAAAAATACGGCATTCGCATGATTGGCCCAAACTGCCTTGGGGTGATGAATCTGGACCCAAAGACAATGATGAATTCCACTTTTCTCAAAGTTACACCAAAGTCAGGACAAATCGCACTAGTCTCACAAAGTGGTGCCATCTGCGCTGCTTTGGTTGAGGACGCAAGCGCACAAGGAATTGGATTCTCAGCTGTTGTGAGTGTGGGCAACAAGGCAGATCTTAATGAAATTGATCTGCTCAAGATGCTTGCAGAACACGACCAGACCAAGGTAATTGTCATGTATCTGGAAGACATGGGAGACGGCCAGGAATTTCTCAGAGTATGCAAGCAAATAACTAAAAAATACCGCAAGCCGGTAATCATTCTAAAATCAGGCCGAAGCCCAGAGGGCGCAAAGGCAGCAATGTCTCATACTGGCGCGTTGATGGGATCAGACGAAATCTATGATGCTGTTCTGAACCAGTCCGGCGCCATCCGAGTTGATACCATGGAGGAATTATTTGATTATGCAGTAGCATTCTCAAAACAGCCACTACCACTAAAGGGTGACTTGGTTATAGTATCAAACGCAGGAGGCCCTGCAATCATTTCAACTGATGCCTGCTCTAAATACGGAATCAAGATGGCATCAATTGAGGACATACGCCCAAAGATCAACGCAGTGATTCCACCATGGGGCAGCTCGCGAAACCCAGTAGATATTGTAGGCGATGCTGACTATAATCGATTCAGCGGTGTCTTGGATAATGTGCTTGGGCACAAAAATGTCGGATCCGTAATTGCCATGTGCACGCCATCTGCGACCCTAAACTATGATGAATTAGCCAAGGTTATCGTATCAATGTCTAAAAAATACAAAAAAACAATGCTTGCCTCTCTAATGGGATTAGATGAGGGCATTACAAACAGGCAGATTCTAGCTGATGGCGGCGTTCCATACTATACCTATGCGGAAGGGGCAATTCGTGCATTACGAGCAATGCTTCGATTCAGCAAGTGGCTAAACACATCCGAAGGAACAATCACAAAATTCCCTGCCAAAAAGGCAGCCGCAAAAAAAGTCTTTGACTCTGTTAGAAAGCAAAAGCGCACAAACCTACTAGAAGAGGAAGGCCAAGAGGTACTCCGTGCATATGGATTCCCGTTGCCTCAAAGCATTTTGGCAAAGACTGCCGCAGACGCAGTAAAATCCGCTAAAAAAATAGGATTCCCAGTTGTAATGAAGATTGCTTCACCACAAATAATTCACAAATCCGATGCTGGTGGAGTAAAAGTAGGTCTTGCAAACGAGCAGGCAGTAAGAGATGCATTTGATGTTATCATAAAGAACGCAAAAAAATACAACAAAAACGCGCAGATCAAAGGGGTGTTGATCCAAGAAATGGTCAAGGGCGGAAAGGAGCTGATCATTGGCTCAAAGCAAGAGCCTGGATTTGGCCAAGTGATTATGCTTGGCATGGGCGGAATTTACGTCGAGGTCCTAAAGGATGTCACATTCAGACTGGCACCAGTCACTAACAAAGAAGCCGACGACATGATTGATTCAATCAAAACAAAAAAATTGCTAGAAGGAGTTCGCGGAGAAAAGCCGGCAGACAAGAAGAAACTATCGGAACTGGTACAACGACTCTCAGCATTATTGACGGACTTTCCAGAAATCAAAGAGCTTGACATGAATCCTGTTCTTGTAATGGAACAAGGAAATGGCTGCAAGGTCTTGGATGTTCGAATCGGATTATCCTGAGACTAGAGTCAAAACAATTACTGCGGCAACCAATACACCAACAAACGAATAAAATCCTAGCCTGTGTCTCGGAAGACCTTTCATCATACCACTATTTTTAGTGCATTTTCCAGTGATACAACATTTCTGTGAATGTGGTATTGTGGTTCGGTTACAGTCTGGCATTTTACGCACACGAACTGGGTGAACTCTTTTCCGCAAGCATTGCATCTTTCTGAATTGTCATACTCGCGCAACTCTACTCCGCACTTTTTGCATGAATCTATTCGCATATTCATTGTTGTTATACATGCGATATTAGGTGGGCTCAACAACTTAGCTGATTTCTAATCAAACCAGCTTAGAATCCCCTATGAGTTTGGGTGTGATATCCATACCAGCACATGATTTTTTAGCCAACCAAAATGTGCCATGTGTGCTCAAGCGTGCTCGGACAATCCCCTATTCAGGTCTGAGCACTGCCTGAGACGCATACAAAAATAGAAATGATTTGCTTATCAATCAGAATCATGGCCGAAAAGGGACTAGTCGCAAAATCACTTGACTTTATACTGCTAATAATGGCAGCCGTGTATTTTGTTGGATTTGTGTCGTTCCATCCAGAATCACTTCTACTAAAGGAGGCTCCATATCATATTCCACACGAATATGAAATTCACTTTGAGATATTGCTTTGGGTTTTCTTTGGGTTGTTGGTATTGGATTTGTATCTAAAATACAAAAAACTAAACAACTGGAGATTATTCATGCGAAAACACTGGCATGAAGTAGTAATGATTGCATTAATTCCGTTTTTGAGCTTTTTTAAAATTGCCAAGATCTCAGTCAAGCTTGTCAAGACACTAAAGGCATCAAAGAGTGGCTTTAAGATATTCTATAAAGCAAAAAAGGCCTCAAAGCATCTAAAAGAATAGCTAACAACAATTTGGCATATCGCAACATGATGCCATTTTTTGCGAGGTCTTGATGATATCAGAAATTAGTCTTGATACGTCTTTGCTTGCAATGCTGTACATTGTCATCTTTCCGCTGTCTCTTGTTTTTAGCAAGTTACACTCTTTTAGTGCGCGAAGGTGGTGTGACACTAGCGGCTGGTCTTTTTTTAGCTTGTTCACCAGATCATTCACTGACATTTCGCTGTTTTTTTGCAGCAGCTCTAGGATACTAAAGCGTGTGTCTTCACAAATGCATTTGAGAAGTAATATCGAGTTCATATAAATCAGAATTTATATAAATTAGGATTTATATCAAGTTTTTGATGTCAAAAAAGATTCTTTTTGTGTGCGTTGAGAATGCCGGACGAAGCCAGATGGCAGAGGGATTTTTCAGAAAATATGCACCCACAGGCTATGAACCATACAGCGCGGGAACCAAGCCAACTGGTGCAATAAACCCACTTGCCATACAGGCAATGAAGGAATCTGGCATTGATATCACCATACAAACCCCAAAGACAATCACTGATTCCATGATAAGGGAAGCATCAAAGGTAATCAACATGGGCTGTATGGATAGAGAATCGTGCCCAGCATTGTTTGTAAAAAATGTGTTTGATTGGGCAATTGAGGACCCAAAGGGAAAGCCGCTTGAAGATGTGCGCAAGATCCGCGATACCATAGAAAAAAGAGTTCAGGAGCTATGCAAAACACTCTGAACCTAACTAAAAGTCAAAAGATCTTTGTTGCCGAGCTGGTGGGGACATTCGGCTTGCTTGTCAGCGCAACCGGCTCTATCGTATATGATGGAAGCTTGGGTGGAGTTTTGGGAATTAGTTTTATTTCTGCAATGCATTTCATTGGTATTTTCTTGGTGATAATTCTGTTTGGGAAATATTCCATGGCACACTTTAATCCTGCAGTAACAATTGGATTTTTTATTGCAAAATACATTACCGCAAAACAAATCATTCTGTATGTTTCTGCCCAAGCAATAGGTGCATTTTTGGGCACTCTATTTGTAAAATACGTCTTTGGAGATTATGCCAGACTAGGACTGAACTCTCCAAACTATACCTATCCAGTAGGATTTTTCTTTGGAATTGAGATCATTGCCACTATATTTCTAATGGGGGCCATATTTCTTGCAACCAACATAAAGAAACTATCACCGGCATTTGTTAGCGCAATTATTGCCGGAACCGTTTCTTTGGATGTTTTTTTCCTCGGTTCAATCTCGGGAGCATCAATGAATCCAATTCGATCGCTGACTCCTGCAGTTTTTACTGGGGTTTTAAACGACCTGTGGATTTACTGGAGCGCTCCGTTCATCGGTGCTTCCATAGTTGGCATAATATACAAAAAGAGATTTGCAAAATAAATGGTAAAACCCCAAAATCGTTGTACTTGGGCGCAAGGCCCAGAGATGATCAAATACCATGATTCCGAATGGGGCATTCCAGTACATAATGACAAAAAACTCTTTGAGATGCTGATTTTGGAGGGTGCTCAGGCAGGCCTATCATGGTCTACAATACTAAAGCGAAGAAAAACGTACAGAGCAGCATTTGATAATTTTGATCCCAAAAAAATCTCAAAGTACACGCAAAAAGACATTGCCAGACTCTTATCAGATGAGGGAATCATACGAAACCGACTCAAAATAAAATCCACAGTAAACAATGCAAAACAATTCCTGCTAATTCAGCAAGAGTTTGATAGCTTTGATAGGTACATTTGGGATTTTGTGCAAGATATGCCAATTAAGAATAATTTCAAGGATATGTCTGATGTTCCACCATCTACTATTCTATCTGACATGATAAGCAAGGACCTCAAAAAAAGAGGCTTTAGCTTTGTTGGAACAACAATCGTCTATGCGTTCATGCAAGCAGTAGGGATGACAAACGATCACATCAAAAACTGTTTCAAACACTGAATTTTCGTTTTTAAACTAGTGCCAATGCTGCAATCGTTCGATCGCTAGTCAATATTTATACCAGTTCGATGTGATATTCACATGGCAATTAAGACTGGCCAAGATTACATCCAAAGTCTTAAGGGAAGAAAACTCACTGTCTATCTTTTTGGGGAGCAAGTACAAGATCCAGTAGAGCACCCAATGATTCGGCCATCAATTAACGCGGTTGCCGAAACATATGATCTGGCAGCACGCGAAGAAGACTTGGCATCCCCAATGTCCAAAATATCCGGAAAACGAGTAAACCGATTCTTGCACATTGCGGAATCTGCAAATGATCTGGTATTGCAAAACAAAATGCAAAGAAAGCTTGGTCAGCTTACCGGAACGTGCTTTCAGCGATGCGTAGGAATGGATGCGCTAAATTCGCTGCATTCCACAACATTTGAAATTGATGAAAAACATCACACCAATTATCACAAAAGATTACTAGCTTTTATCAAAAAGATGCAAGAAGAGAACTTTGTAATCGGTGGCGCAATGACTGATGTCAAAGGAGACAGAAGCAAGGCACCATCTGAGCAAGCAGACCCAGATCTGTTCGTCCATATCACAAAAAGAACAGCCGACGGCGTATACGTTACTGGCGCAAAGGCTCACCAAACAGGTGTAATCAATTCACACTGGATGATAATAATGCCAACCATACGACTGTTAGAAAAAGACAAGGACTGGGGAATTGTAGGTGCAATTCCAGTAGATGCTCCTGGAATTACGTACATCTACGGACGTCAATCATGTGATACCAGAAGTATGGAGGAGGGAGACATTGATGCAGGTAACTCACAGTTTGCAGGCCAAGAGGCAATGGTCATACTGGACAATGTGTTCATTCCAAATGATCTCATATTCATGAATGGTGAGGTAGAGTTTGCAGCAATGCTAGTTGAGCGATTCACATGCTATCACAGAAGAAGCTATGTCTGCAAGACAGGCCTTGGCGATGTACTAATTGGCGCAGCAGCTGCCATTTCTGACTATAATGGAATTCCAGACGTGTCTCACATTCGCGACAAGCTAGTAGAGATGACGCATCTAAACGAGTCCATCTTTGCTGCAGGCATTTCATCATCATACCAAGCACAAGAAATGAAGTCAGGCGTGTGGCTAAATGACGACATGCTGGCAAATGTCTGCAAGCACAATGTTACTCGATTCCCATATGAAATCTCAAGGCTAGCGCAGGATATCGCAGGCGGCCTTGTTGTAACATTACCGTCTGAGCAAGACTTTAGAAATACGACAACCGGACCACTCCTCAAAAAATACTTGGCTGGAAGGAAGGGAACAGATGTCGAAAACAGAATGAGAATTCTAAGATTAATCGAGAACATGACACTTGGCAGAAACGCAGTTGGCTATCTGACTGAATCCATGCACGGCGCAGGCTCACCACAGGCACAGAGAATCCAAATTGCAAGACAAATGCAGCTTGGCTACAAGAAAAACCTGGCAAAGAATCTGGCAAACGTAAAAGAGGATGCAGAAGAGAGCAAAGAAAACTCGGACTATTTCAAGCGGGTCTTTAAAATCCCAAAATAGATCCTAAGATATATTTTCAAAGTCAAAACATTTCGCTAAATATTACGCGGATGATTCAGAACAAGTTGTATAGTCTTGCAAGTGGCACACTAGTGGCTGGCTTTGTTGTAGCTATTTTGCTGTCAATTTTTACCTGATACGTCTCTGGATCGATTTCTATTTTTGGCGTGGTGTCATTGAGAACCATGTCTTTTTTGCCAATGTTTCTACAATTCCTTACTGCAAGGAATTTCTTTGAGACACCAAGCTTGTCCTCAAGGCCGTTTTCTAGTGCAAGTTTTGATGTGAATACAAAGGAGATCGCTTGCTTTGCTTTTCCCAATGCTCCAAACATCGGCCTGTAATAGACTGGCTCTGTGGTGGGAATTGATGCATTTGGGTCACCCATCAAGGAATATGCAATCATTCCACCCTTGATTATCATTTTTGGCTTTGCGCCAAAAAATTGCGGAGACCAGACTATGATATCTGCTATTTTGCCTGGCTCCAAGGATCCGACATATTCAGATATTCCATGAGTTATTGCGGGATTGATTGTTATTTTTGCCAAGTAACGCTTTACTCTGAAATTGTCATTGTCACCTGTTTCATTTTGGTGCCTCCCTGAGATCTTTTTCATCTTGTCTGCGCTCTGCCAGTTCCTAGTTGTTACCTCGCCAATTCTGCCCATTGCTTGACTATCCGATGACATCATGCTTAGTGCGCCAATGTCATGAAGTATGTCCTCTGCAGCTATTGTCTCTGCGCGGATTCTTGATTCGGCAAATGAGACGTCTTCTGGAACGGAAGAATTGAGGTGATGACAGACCATCATCATGTCAAGATGCTCATCAAGTGTGTTTACCGTAAATGGTCTGGTGGGGTTTGTAGATGATGGCAAGATGTTTGCCTCACTCGCTATTTTCATAATGTCTGGGGCATGGCCTCCGCCTGCGCCCTCTGTGTGGTATGTGTGAATTGCCCTTCCGGCAATTGCAGCTATGGTATCATCAACATAGCCACACTCGTTTAGTGTGTCCGTGTGTATGGCAACCTGGGTATCTGTCTTGTCGGCAACTCGTAGTGCCGCATCTATTGTTGCTGGCGTGGTACCCCAGTCCTCGTGCAGCTTGAGCCCACACGCACCCTCCCGTATCTGATCAATCAGTGATGCTTCTTCGGAGTCATTGCCCTTTCCCAAAAATCCAAAATTCATGGGAAATTCTTCTGTAGCCTCTATCATTTTGTGTATGTACCATTTTCCTGGAGTGCATGTTGTTGCATTGGTCCCATCTGCCGGACCCGTTCCGCCACCGATCATGGTGGTAGTACCGCCACAAATTGCGTCGATTGTCTGCTGTGGAGAAATAAAATGAATGTGCGTATCCACCGCACCGGGGGTGCAAATCAAATGTTCGCCAGAAATCACCTCGGTGTTTGATGATATTATAATGTCAACTCCGTCCATGATGTTTGGATTGCCAGCCTTTCCAATACCTGCAATCTTTCCATCCTTGACTCCAATGTCTGCCTTGATTATTCCAAGGATCGGATCAAGCACAATTGCGTTTGTAATTACCAGATCCACTGAATCATTGCGGCTAGTGCCACTTGCCTGTGCCATTCCATCACGTATGCTCTTTCCCCCACCAAAGACTGCCTCATCTCCATACCTGAGCAAGTCCTTTTCAATTTCTATGATTAGGTCCGTGTCTCCTAGCCTTACCTTATCTCCAATGGTGGGGCCAAAAAGATCCACATACTTTTTTCTTGGAATCTCTAGTGTCATGCGCCCCGAAATCCTCCCTTTTTGGCCTTCTCTAGTGCATCTGATTTCTTTTCAGACAATGGTCCATTAACCAGTCCACTAAATCCAAAAACGATTCTTTTTCCACCGTATTCTGTTAGCTCGACGCTTTTTGTCTCGCCCGGCTCAAATCGAATAGATGTGCCTGATGCGATATTGAGATGAAATCCATATGCCTGCTCACGCACAAACTCAAGGGCCTTGTTTGACTCAAAAAAGTGTGTATGAGAGCCAACCTGAATCGGCCTATCGCCGGTGTTTTTGACTGATATTGTGATTGTTTTTTTTCCCTGGTTTGCAATTATTGGTTTCTCAGAGATGAAATATTCGCCAGGTATCATATGCATCACACAATTGGATCATGGACTGTGACCAGCTTTGTTCCGTCATCAAAAGTAGCTTCGACTTGTATGGTGTGGATTATTTCCGGCACTCCTGGCAGGACATCATTCTTTGTTAGAACTCTTCTGCCGGAGCTCATCAAGTCTGCAACGGACTTGCCGTCCCTTGCCCCTTCTAGTATATGATCAGTTATAATGGCAACTGCCTCTGGATGATTAAGCTTGAGGCCTCTTGTTTTTCTCTTGCGTGCAAGCTCTGCTGCCAAAAAAATATGTAATTTATCTATCTCCCTTGGAGTCAAAAACATGCTTTGTTTTGATGGATCTTGTATTTAATAATTCTAAGAGAGAAAAAGTATAACTTTACAAAATTCTATTATTGATCATTGCTTAAGGTTGAAAAAATTATAGGAAATGTTTTTGAGAATCCTGAGCTTGCAAAAGAATTCGAGTCTAATTCATACAATGAAAACTACAAGACAGTAAGCATTTCACGCTATGATCTTGAAAAAACAAGACTAAAGCAAAAAGCATCTGATGGCACACAAATCGGGATTAATCTTGATGGTGGCAAAAAAATGGCGCACGGAGACGTGTTTTATGGTGATGATGTAAAAGTCCTAATACAACAAATCCCAGAGCAAACAATCTTGGTAAGGTTTGCAGGCCTTGAGCCAAAACTTCTCGTCCTAATTGGGCACATCATAGGCAATCTGCACAGGCCTGTCTCTTTGGAGGCTGATTCTATCTCATTTCCTATTCATGATAAAGGGGAAATTGATCTGTTTAGGACGCTATTTCGGGACTATGTGGATAAAATCGAGCTAATTATAGAGGAGAAAATTTTTCAGCCTCACAAATCAATGAATGTCCATGAGCACTGACTTTTCCAGCCTCAGTATGATGCAGCTATCTGACTCTTTCTTCCCAGCTGGGCTCTATACAATGTCAAATGGGCTTGAAACCCTATACCACCAAAAGATGGTAATCAATGCAGATGGCGTAAAAGAGCTGATTCAAACGTATTATCTGCAGCAAGTGGGGCCTGCCGACTGTGTAGCGCTTGCAAATGCATATGATTTTGCAATTCATGGGGATCTTGGTGGTGTCATGTTGGTTGATGATATTATTTGCAAAATCAAACTGGTAAAGGAGCAGCGAGAGGCATCGATGCGATCCGGAAGACAGCTCATCAAGTGTGTCTTAGCACTTGGGAATAACCCGCTCATCACACAATATCACAATGAAATCATAAAATCTCACACCCCTGGGACATATCCAGTATCTTTTTCCGTTGCCGCACAAGCATTTGGCATATCAAAACAAAATGCTTGTCTGATGTTGTTTTATGGATTTGGAGTGAGTATAGTCGGAGCTGCACTGCGCCTTGGAATAATACAGCACATTGAAAGCCAGCAAATACTAGACTCACTCAAGCCAATAATCAGTGAACAAGTAAACAAGTACATCTCAAAACCATATGATCAAATTTGGCAGTTCTCGCCACAAGCGGACATTTTTCAGATGCACCATGAAAAAATGGAAGCAAAAATGTTCATAACATAAGGAGAAAGACAATGCCAAAAAGAATCCCAAGAATTGGAATCGGCGGCCCAGTTGGCTCTGGAAAAAGCATGCTGATTGAAAAAATAGTTCCAGTGCTTGCAAAGCGTGGCTATAGAATCTGTGTCATATCAAATGATGTCATCTCAAAAGAAGATGCAAACAGAATCAGAAAAAACCTGGCAACAGAGCAGGGATTGCTGCCTGAAAACATGGTAATTGGAATTGCCACCGGCGGATGCCCACACACTGCAATACGTGAAGACCCCTCCATGAATTTGGCACTAATTGAGGAAATCGAGCAAGAGCATACTGAGCTTGACTTGATAATTCTTGAAAGCGGCGGTGATAATGTAATGACCACATTCAGTCCGGCTCTGGCGGATTATTTTATTTACATAGTTGATGTCTCAGGCGGAGACAAGTATCCAAGAAAGGGAGGACTCGGAATAGAATCATGTGATCTGCTGGTGATTAACAAAATTGATCTTGCTGGACTGATCAATGCCGACCTTTCAGTCATGGACAGGGATGCAAAAACACTCCGCAAAGGAAAACCGCACGTGTTTGTAAATTGCAAGAATGACACCGGCATAGAACAAGTAGTCAGTCACATTGTAGAGGATCTGCTTTTTGAGGAATTGCCAAAGGCGCATTACACATGATTCCACTAGGAAAGCTGGAAAAAATACCGGCAGAGTTTGAGCAATACCTACAAGATGATTCCAATATTGTTGAAAAAACAGGCATTCTGAAAATCTCACTAGAGATGGACCAAACAAAAAACAAGACCATAGTGATACATCAATATTCCAAGGCCCCACTCCTTACGCAAAAAGCGCTACATTACGATGTCGCAAATCCATCAATGGCTTATCTGTTTTTGATGTCATCCTCAGGAGGAATTCTCCAAGGTGATAGATATCACATCGAAATATCGGTAAAAAACAAAGGAATTGCAAACATCACCACACAGGGCGCTACACGAATCTACAAAATGGATTCCAACTACGCAACCCAGTTTGTGGACATTGATGTGGATGATAATTCCTATCTTGAATTTCTACCAGATCAAATCATTCCGTACAAAAAATCCAGATATTTCCAGCAAGTGCAAATAACTACAGGATTCGACTCTACATTGGTATATTCAGAGGTGATAACTCCTGGGCGTGTTGCCATGGGGGAATTGTTTGATTATGATCTATGTTATCTCAGGTTGACTGCAAAAAACAAAGGCGGCAAAATTCTATTCATGGATTCTGCCCGACTTGATCCAAAAGAGCAGCAATTTAGCCAAATTGGAGTTTTAGGAACCAAGTCTGTTTTTGGAATCCTTTACATCATAACAAAAAAGGAACAACTAGAACAAATCTCAACTGATATAGACGTAATCTTGGATAATGTTGAGACAATTGGTGGCTACTCATTTCTACCAGAAGACTCTGGGTTGGTTGTACGACTGATTGGGAATTCCTCTGAAGACATCAAAGCCGTCATACATGACTGTGTGAGGGTTGTAAGAAAGTACATCCTGAATTCTACATTTGATCAAATTCGGAAAACCTAGTCTTTAGGATCATAAAATAAATTGCAAAAATCATGAGCATCATTAATTATTCATCATGCAATAATGTGATAATGACAAGACCCTTGTATTTTTGGACTCAAAGAATCCTGAATTTTATTTTGTATCTTTTTCCGGTTCATCCTTTAGGGTGAGATCTGGATCCTTTGGAGCAACATCAGAATAGGTGTTGTCATCTGTCTTTGCAAATTCTTCAGTTGTGGCTTGGCTCTCCTTCGGCATCTCAGTCTCTATCTTTGACTCTTTTTTCTCCTTTGATTTGCCGGAATACTGTTTTACTACCATTATACCAATGATGACTGCAATTATGATGTAGTTGATTGGTGGGGCCAAAATTCTTGTGACATAGCCAATTTGCGGTACCACATAAAAGACCTCACCAATGTATTCCTCTTCAGTAATTGGATAGTCAGTTCCTGGAATTGAAATTGGGTTTGCATCACCCTTTGTGCGTATTGTTTTTGATTCCTGCCGATCATCTAGTATTGCCTCGACTCGGTGCACAATTACTCTATCATGTCCGTTTGGCCTGTTAAACACAATGATATCACCAATCTGTATGTTCTCAAATGGCTCGTTTCCATTTACCACCAAAACATCATACACTTGTAAAACAGGAATCATGCTTCCACTAGACACGACATAAAACGGGTTTTGGGTCCCAAAGACTACCTGCAGTCCAATCCAAATTGCGGCAACACCTACTGCGACAATAATTACGTCCTTTATGATGCTCTTTGTTTTTGTCATGCTATAGCTTGTTTCCGCAGCTTTCACAGAATTTAGAGCCGGCCTTGTTCTCAAAGCCGCACTTGCATGTCAGTCCACTTGACTCTGATCCGTCACCTAATAGAATGATCTCGCCGATTTTTTTGATCTTTGCCCACTCTATTGTTTGATCGGATCCGTCATTTTTGGTAACTATTAGGACAACTTGGTGCGATGAATTAATTCCGACCTGCTTTGCAACTCCGACCTTTTTTGCATTAGTATCATACACTGACATGCCGGTAATTGAGCTAAATGTAGAATTCGCTGACTGTGATATTTGAGGTGATGATGGTTCCGCGGTAACTGATGGTGCTGACTGCTCAAATGAAATGGTTGGGACCTTTGGTTGTTCTGGTGCAATTGGTTTTGCAAGGCCAACTTCTCCCTCTTTTTGGAATTCCCTGTATTCGGCAATGGTGGAGCCACATGTGGTGCAGATGTACTGTCCACGCTCTTTTAGGATTAGATTCTGGGCTACCTCCTCATTTGGATTTTCAAACTCTATTTTTGGGCCGCCCTCATAGTCTTTCTCACAAGTATTACAGAAATATTTTGAAATTAGTTGAACATCAAGCCTTCCAATTGGTGCTAAGAACAGGTCAGGCCCTCCAAGATTTCCCTTTCTTTGCTGATCGTCTGTTACTTGAGCCATTACAAATCCGCCTGATCCCCGTAGTTTTTTTAGGCGAAGCTCAGCGCTCATATTCTGCAATCGAGGCCAGATCCAATTAAAGTATATGTTGTTTGATCCAAATTCGACCTGAAGATATTTAGGGCTGATTAGATGAAGCATTTTTGATTAAAATGGCACTAGGTCACATTTCAAACGCAAAAGACTGGCAGACCAAGGTAGTTGACTCTGCCAAACCTGTCTTTGTAGACTTTTGGGCCGAGTGGTGTGGACCATGCAGAATGGTAGGACCAGTCGTAGAAGAGCTAGCAAAAGACTATGATGGCAAGGTAGAGTTTGTCAAGGTAAACGTCGATGAGGCAAACGAGCTGGCAGCAAAATACAACATCTTTTCAATTCCGACACTAATGTTGCTAAACAAAGGCCAAGTCGTAGCGCAACAAGTAGGCGCCGCATCAAAGGAATCATACAAAAACATGATCGAGCGCGCACTTGCAAACGCCTAAACTTTTCTTTTTCGATCCCAAATAATTAATATCCGTTGAATGGATTTTTGACATGTCACTAGGCGAAGTAGATACACTCAATCTTTTAGCAGAAAAATTAGACAATCTGTTCAAGGATTCTCAAGGATATTACGAGTCATTCTTGGATGCAAACAATCTCTTCAAGCAAGGAAAGATGACTGAAAAAGAGTTTTTTGAAAAACTTGGTGACTATACCGTCGCATATTCAGCATTAGAGTTTTTGGCAGTCAAGGTAATCTTTGAGCTCAAAAAAGCACTGGATAGAGCTGGCGCTGGCGGCATGGGTGGAACACAATCGCCTGGACTGATGCCGGGAATGGGCTCGCCTGGCATGGGAATGCCTGGAATGGGACGAGTACCAGTGATGCCTGCACAAACACCTGGCAGGCCGCCATCTGTAGTATCTGCACAGCAAGGATTCTCATCTCCTGGAACACTGCCATCACCTGATCCATCATTGATGCCAAAATCATCTGTATCGTCTGGCGGATGCAGATCATGCGGAGCTGATTTGCGAGCTGGTGCTAAATTCTGCACAAAGTGCGGAACTAAAACATAAAAAATAAAAAAGTTATTTTTGCCACATTTTTTGCCAGGTCTTTGCAAAGCTGTTCATTAATTCGCCATATGCCTTTAGCTGGTCCATTCCTGCTTGGTTTGTGACATTTTCCCAGTTTCTATCAAACTGTTTGAATGCTTCTAGTGCTGCATTGTTCATTGCCTTTTGCCAGTTTTCATGAAACTCTTTGATGGTCTTCTCGCTGGACTCACTTGCTGCCTTGAGCATTACCTCATTGTACTTTGATTGAATCTCACCGCTTGTCTTTTTGAGTGTCTCAAAGTTCTGTGCCCATTTTTTTAGCAGATTCGAGTATTCTGCCCACAAAGAATCCCAATTCTTTGATTTTGTAGTCTTGGCCGCCTTTTTCTTTGCCATGGTGATATAGTATAGTGATTTGAGATAAAGATTCTCTAATCCTGGGTTGCGCCGCATTCGGTGCAAAACTTGGCAGAAGCCGAAATCTTGGAGCCACATTCTGAGCAAAACTTGACATCAGAACCAGTCACCTTGTTGACATTCCCATAAGTACCTGTGATTCTTACTGCTCCTGTTGGCTCATAGTGTTCATCGTCTATGATCTCAACTGGTGCAAAGTCTTTTTCCTCAATGTATGCCAGAATTCGTGGTATGGTGTTGTCCTTGTCCTTTGGGTCCGGGATAATATCACCTAGCCAGAACGCATAGCGCATCAGCGTAAGCTCTGGTGTTGAAAACGCCAAAGTATGTGCAGACATGTAATCCTGAGCTGATTGTTTTCCGTTAAAGACCTTCATGGAGTGAATTTGATTTGTAGACCTATAATGTTTACTGGGAATATTTTACGAATTTTAGGCATCGCCTATTTACAATTGTAAAGTATTCTGTTTAACTATGGTTTTCCAGTAGGGATATCATGGCAGAGCAAAAACAGCTGAGGCGAACCGCACTAAAAATAGGTGGAATGCACTGTGCTGGATGTGTAAACTCAATTCAATACTTTGTATCAAAGCTGGACGGTGTCCAAAAATGTGAGGTGAACTTGGCCACACAAAAGGCATCAGTCGAATTTGATCCAAATATTGTAGGGTTATCCAAAATAGAAAGCGCAGTAAATGATGCGGGATATTCTGTTGTGTATGAGCGACTGACACTAAAGGTTTCAGGAATTACAGATTCATCTGATGCGCAAAACTTGGAAAAAAAGCTAAAGACAACTGAAGGAGTACATGATGTATCGGTAAACTATGGAAACAGTCAGGTTGTAATGCAGTATAATTCTGCTCTGATATCGCTATCTGATATTCGAAGCGTGATTGCCAAGTCTGGCTATGCCATAATGTCTGAAGACCTCTCCGAGTCTGCAGAAGAGCTGGAGGCAAAAAAGCTCAAAAAACTCCTAGGAATTGGGGTCTTTCTTACAATACCTGTGATGATCTTTGGCTATCCAGAGTTTTTGTCGTTTGTTCCTTTTGCTGGTAGTGATTATTCGGCATATGCCGTGTTTGTGTGTGCAAGTATTGTCCAGTTTGTTTCAGGAAGCAGGTTTTATTCCGGTGCATTCAGGATTGCCAAGCTAAAATCCGCAAACATGGATACGCTGGTTGTTCTTGGAACTAGTGCGGCATACCTATTTTCTGCATACAATACGTTTCCCACACCGCAATGGCACAACCTGTACTATGATGCAGCATCGCTAGTGATCACGTTTGTAGTTCTTGGAAAATATCTGGAGAACAAGACCAAGGGCAAGACCTCGTCTGTGATAAAAAAAATGCTCGAGCTGCAGCCAAAAACTGCACGAATCATCCAAGATGGGGCCGAGCTGGAAATTCCAATAGAGCAGATCCGACTGGGGGACATCATAATTGTGAGGCCCGGCGAGAGAATCCCAGTCGATGGGATTGTAATGTCTGGCCATTCAGCCGTGGATGAATCCGCAATAACTGGAGAATCAATACCCACTGAAAAAAAACAGGGTGATTCTGTGATTGGTGGAACAATAGCCCAGGAAGGTATGTTGCAGGTTAGGGCGGAAAAAATAGGATCTGATACTATGCTCTCGCAGATTGTCCGACTAGTTGAGGATGCGATGGGAAAGAAACCACCAATGCAGAAGATGGTGGATAGGATATCTGGCTATTTTGCATTTTTTGTAATTGCATCTGCTGTTGTGACATTTCTTGGATGGTATTTTTTTACCATTCATGGCGAGCATCATCTGGCAGCATCATTGATTCCAGCAGTCGCAATACTGGTAGTTGCATGCCCATGCGCACTAGGCTTGGCTACGCCTACTGCAGTAATGGTCGGAATGGGCAAGGGTGCAAGTCATGGTGTCTTATTCAAGAGCGGTGAGGCGCTAGAGTCTTTGGGAAAAATCAACACAGTGGTGTTTGACAAGACAGGTACTCTGACTGAAGGTAAGCCACAGATAACTGATATTGTTTCTGCTGATTCATCATACACTGAAGAGAGAATCTTGGAGATTGCATCAATTGCGGAAAAAAACTCTGAACACCCACTTGCAAAAGCAGTTTTGAGAAAAGCTCAAGAGAAAAACATTTCCGTAATTTCACCTGATGATTTCTCTGTCATTTCTGGCAAGGGTGCAAAGGCATTACGTGGAGATTCCGTAATTTTGGTCGGTAGTCCGGGGTTTTTGCAGGAATCAGGAATTGCAATAGATGCAATACTGGAAATAATCACAAAACTACAGGAGCAGGGAAAAACTGCAATCCTGGTTTCAATTGACTCCAAGCTAGTTGGTGTGATTGGAATACTGGATACGCCAAGAAAAGAGGCCGTATTTGTGGTAGACCAGCTACAAAAAAGAGGAATGAATATTGTGATGCTTACTGGAGATAATCAAAAAACAGCAGACACCATAGCATCGCAGATAGGAATTGACAAGACCATTGCAAATATTCTGCCGTCTGAGAAGGCAGACGTGGTAAAAAAACTCCAGCAAGGAGGATCAAAGGTAGCAATGATAGGTGATGGGATTAATGATGCTGCCGCACTTGCAGTGGCAGACATTGGAATTGCAATCGGCTCTGGCACGGATATTGCAATAGAGGCAGGCAAAATAGTTCTGGTGCGAAACGATCTTGGGGGATTGCTTGCCGCATTTGATATTGGCAAAAAGACAATATCGAAAATAAAGCAGAATCTTGCCTATGCCTTTTTGTACAATATTTTGCTGATTCCAGTTGCTGGGCTTGGGTTGCTGTATCCTGCAATAGCTGGTCTTGCCATGGCTGCAAGCTCGGTTTCTGTTACCGGTAGCTCACTTATGCTGAAGAGATGGAATCCAAAAAATAATTTGTATTTAGATTGAGAAAATGGCATAGTTTGGCATAAAATAGTGGACTGGGAGGGAATTGAACTCTCGACTTCTGCATTGCGAATGCAGCGCTATACCACTAAGCCACCAGCCCTCACATACCAAAAAACCTAGTTCTATTTCTAGTCTTTAGCAAATCATTAATCATACACTAAACCCAATCTTACCGTAATTGAGCAAAATCAAAGACCATACTCTGGCAGAAAAAGGCAAGGCCCAATACATGTGGGCTCGTACTCATATGCAAATTCTAACCCATACCGTATCAAGACTAAAAAAATCAAGACCGCTAAAAGGAGCAACGCTTGGAGTTTGCCTGCAAATCACAAAAGAGACATCCGTTTTGTTGGTGGGCCTACAAGAGCTTGGGGCCAAAGTGGTGTGCTGTGCAGGAAATCCACTTACAACCCAAGATGACATTGCAGCTTTTCTAGATTCTCAAGGAATCCAAGTCTTTGCATGGTCAAACCAATCAAAATCCGAATATGACTGGTGCCAGAACATGGTACTGCAACACAAACCAGACATCATAACAGATGATGGCGGGGATCTCACCATCAAGGCCCACAAGACAAAGCTCAAAATCCTTGGCGCAACAGAAGAGACCACAACTGGCATAACAAGATATCAGTCTTTGGCAAAACAAGGCAAGCTGTATCATCCAATCATTGCAGTAAACAATGCAAGAACAAAGATGCTATTTGACAACCAGTATGGTACAGGCCAGTCCACAATTGATGGCTTCCTGCAGGCAATGAATCTGCTTTTTACATCAAAAAAAATAGTAGTTGCCGGCTATGGCTGGCTTGGAAAGGGTGTGGCAAAAAAATGCCAAGGAATGGGTGCAAAATGCATCATAACCGAAGTAGATCCAATCAAGGCACTAGAGGCCCACATGGACGGCTTTGTTGTAATGCAAATGAGCAAGGCAGTAAAGATAGGTGATGTATTCATCACATGCACTGGAATGCGAGATATCATAACAAAGCAGCACCTCCTATCAATGAAGAATGGTGCAGTGGTGGGAAACGTCGGCCACTTTGATGTGGAGATTGACGCAAAATTCCTTTTATCACAAAAAGTACGACAGGTCAGGCCAAACCTTGATGAGTGTGTTTTACCAAACCACAAAAAAATCTATTTGGTCAGCAAAGGACGCGTGGCAAACTTGATTGCATCAGAGGGACATCCACCGGAAATCATGGCACTGTCGTTCTCAAACCAGCTATATTCAATACTGTACATTCTGAAAAACCACAAAAAAATGAAAAACCAAGTTTATCCGGTCCCACAAGAAATTGACGAGCAAATAGCACTTGATGCATTACATTCAATGGATGTAAGACTGGACAAGCTCACTCAAAAACAGATCACATATCACACCAGTTGGTAGAGATCAAAGAATAATAGCCAGAGTTTTTCCAATTAGTATAGTTGACCGTAGATTGTGTAATTGTTGATGCAAAATCAATCACTCTCAAAGGAATGGTTGAGCGAAATCTGGTAATTGATGACGGAAAGATAATTGATTTTACTACCGATGTCCCATCATGTGATAAAAAAATCAATGCAGGAGGACTGGTCGCAATTCCGGGTATCATAGACACACACGTCCACTATGGGGTTTATTCCCCAATAGGTGAGGCAGCAAGAACAGAATCAAAGGCAGCGGCACTGGGCGGTGTCACAACAATGATGCGAATGCTAAGGCTTGGCAGGCCATATCACACACATCTGCAGGACCAGCTGAATGCATCAAAAAAATCCCACTATGTCGACTATACAATACATGCAACAATTTTTGATGAAAAGCAGGCAGGCGATATGAAATACTGCACAGAGCATGGAATTACATCGTTTAAAATCTACATGAATCTTGGAGGCGAGGTCGGTCACGTCTACATGGACATGGACCCAGGCTCACCAAACCTCTTTGAGAGTACAGTCCAGCTTGAAACCAGCACAATACGATCGGTCTGCAAAAATGCGGCAAGCCTTGGCTGCCCTGTTTTGGTTCATGCGGAAGACTATGAAATGTGCGGATGCGGAATCAAAAAAGCAAAGCAGGACAAAAAGGACGGTCTTGCAGCATGGTCGCAAAGCAGGCCGCCGGACTCTGAGGCAAAAAGCATCAAAAAAGTTTGTGAAATTGCACGAGAGTTTGGCACAACCATGTATTTTGTGCACATTGGATCTGCCGTAGCACTGGATACAATATCTCAGGAGAAAAAAAAGGGAACAAAAATTTTTGTAGAGACATGCCCGCATTACCTGACACTGTCATATGAAAAGCAAAACGGATATCTTGCAAAGGTAATGCCGCCAATCAGAACCCACTCTGACAATGAAAAGATCTGGTCCGCAATGATCAGCGGTGACATTGATACCATAGGGACGGATCATGTGGCAAATCGACTCAAGCTCAAAGTCGGACAAGATGTCTGGTCTTCTCTTGCAGGCTTTCCAGGAATTGGAACATCTCTGCCAATATTACTATCCGAGGGTGTAAACAAAAACAAGATCAATTTGCAACAGCTTGCACATCTGTCCAGTGGAAATGCCGCAAAGATCTTTGGCCTGTCTGGCAAGGGCTCACTCCAAAAGGGATTTGATGCAGATATCACACTAGTTGATCTGAAAAAAGAGCATACCGTAAGCTCCGAGTTCTTTGGATCGTTTTCGGACTATTTGGTGTATGAGGGATGGAATCTAAAGGGCTGGCCAATAACAACAATGGTCAGGGGCAAGCTAGTGACTGAGAACATGCAAGTTGTTGGAAAACTAGGTCATGGGCAGATGGTTCAGCGAAACCTATCTTAGAATCTCAAACTTGCCGTTTTCTTTTGCCTTGTAGATTATGTCTGCTTTTCGCGTAAATATTCCAGCCTCAACTACGCCTGAAATCTGCTTTATCCTGCCGGAAAGCAATTTTGGTGACCTTATTGTGCCAAAATCACAATCATAAATGATGTTGCCGTTTTCAGTAATGAACGGATAGCCACGCTCTATTGTGCGAATCTGCGGCTTGCCGCCAAGTTTTTGAAGGAATTTTCTGACCGTGTTTCTTGCAAATGGGTGAACCTCGACTGGTACGGTGCGATTGAAATATTTTACAAATTTTGACTCGTCTGCCATTATCACGACTTTTTCTGCAGATGATATCAGAATGTTTTCTCGCAGTAGGGCACCACCTCCGCCCTTGATCAGGTTTTTTTGTGAGTCTATCTGATCCGCTCCATCAAACACGACATTGATCTTTTCTATCTGGTCCGCACTAATCAAGCGGATTCCGGCCTGCTCTGCAACCAACTTTATCTGCAACGATGTCGGTACTGCATGGATGTTTAGCTTTTTCTTTTTGATCTGGACTCCAAGCTCTTTTACAAATGCAGTTGCCGCCCGGCCGCTACCAAGGCCCAAAACAGAATTGTTTTTTACAAATTTTAGTGCGTCCTTGGATAATGCCTCAATGGCATCATCAAATGACAATTACTCTACCTCGGCCTGCTCTAATTTTGATAGTGTCTTCATTATTTCGCGTTTAATGGAATCAAGGTCATCCTCATCGTCTTCAACCTCTTCTGGTTCTGGGATGTTCATCTTTGGCTTTTTCTTTTCCTGCTCTGATTGTTTGAATTCTAGTTTTGGCGGCTCATCCTTTATTTTTTGTTCAATGTTGATTGGCTCACTCAAAAATGGCTTTGCTACCTGGGGCTGAATTGTTTCTGCAACTTGTTGTATGATTTCTTGTCTTGCCTCAATTACTGGCGATATGATTTCAGCCTGGGTTTGAATCTGGATTTCCGGCGTATCCACTGCTGACTCTATTCTTGTCTCAAATTCTACTGGCGGTATTGGAGCATCTGGGATCTCAGTTAGTGTTGCAAGCTCTATTCTTTTTCCTGGCTTTGCAAATGATTTGATTAGTTCCTCGATGTTTTGTGTAGTTACAATTTCAGGTTTTTGTTGTACTATGATGGGCTTTTCCACTTTGGCCTCGATTTTTTCCTCTTTCTTTGTTTCTGGTTTTTCTAATTGGACGGTTTGGACTATCTGAATCTTTGATGAAATGTCTGCCAGTCTTTTATCCAGCGCAGATAGTTTTTGGTCCATCAGGCTCATCAGGCCATCGCCCAGTGGGCCAAGGTCTGGATATTTTGATGCCTGTTCTAGTTTTTCTATTTTAGCCAGTATGATACCAAGCTGGTACTGGTATTTTGATAATAGTTTGTCAACTTGGACCTTGGTGAGTGTAGTCGGCTCGCCGTATAATCGTGAAATGGTTTTTTGTAAAATCTCTTTTTCTATTCGTAATGAGTCAATTTGTGCTCTAATGTGAGAGTTGGCGCCAATCAAAGGCATCTTGTTTTTGCCTTTTGGAAATTTGTTAATTGTCGCCGCAGTTGCAGCCCCGGCCAAAGAACTAATGACTAGAGCTAGTTCCATTTAGGCGTACCATTTAATCCAAGAATATTTTCGAATTCTTGCATCTGGGAAGCCACAGCTTGAACATCTGTGATGTCTCTTGTGATACGAGTTATTTCCACATCTTCTGCATCTAATGTGAGGCTTTTTTCTTGTAAAAAGCCCCATTGATGGAGTTCCACGAGTCATAAATCAGACACCACTTATGCTGGTGGGGGAGATATCATTACTACGTTATCTCCACGCACAACTATGGTTCCTATGCTTTTTGTCTCGCCCTCAGCTGGGATTTCCTCTGAGCTGTCGAGTAGCAGATTCATGTGCTGATCAAAACCTCTGAGGTTACCTCGGATGGTTTTGCCGCCTTTGAGCTTGATTAGAACTACCTTGTCGATGCTTTCGTCCAATACTTTTACTGCCATGTCAACTGACATTTAATTCACTTATTGGATCCCCTATGCTGTTAATATATTAAAGTTTCAGTAGTGAACAATAGAGTCTTAGTCAGTGCATCAACTTTGACACTGTTTTGGAGAGATTTTGCGTAATTTCGGAAAAAATTTCTTGTCCGTCTTTTTTTGTCGCCTTTGTGGGGTCTCCCCAGATTCCGTTTTTCGTTGCCTTGATGAACTGCTTTGATGCTAATCTTGAGACATGTTGTTTTTGTAATGTGGTCATGTCTTGAGTGGTGAGCCCCTTTTTGGCAAGTCTCATCTTTACTTGTTTTGTTAATGCCAGCATGAGTGATGTCTCAACAAATCCTGCATGATCAAATTCCCTGTCCATGAATCTCCAATAAGAAAACACAAACACCTTTGTCTTTTCATGTGTGATTTTGGCAACTTTGCTGACAAGTGATTTGAGCGCATTCTGGTTTCCATGATGGCCATTCAGTATGATGATTCTGTTTATGCTGTTTTGTCCCAAGGAAACGCAAAGGTCGACCAAATAGTTCTGCAAGGTCTTGTCTTTGATGCTCAGATTGAAAAATGGGGCATGCTCAAATGATACTCCGTACTGTATGGTGGGAAACAATAGCAGGCCGCATCTTTTGGCAACGTGCCTTGCTACCTCGGTTACTATGTCGGAATCCGTAGATATTGGCAAGTGAGCGCCGTGCTGCTCAAGTGAGCCTATCGGTATGATTGCTGATTTTGACTTTGTTTTGCGAATAATGGGATCAGTCAGGCTGCGAATCTCTGTCATTTTGTGTAGACTTTTCTCCAAGAGACTTCCAGTTTTCCCTCAAGGTGCATCTTGACTGCCTTTAGCAATGTCTGCGCCTCTAGTTCTTGGCCTTTTTCTTTTATGGTCTCCAGTGTATCTGCAGAATCAACTTTGAACGAGTCCTGAAATATTATCGGTCCCTGATCTAACTCTTCTGTGACATAGTGAGCAGTCACACCAACTATCTTTGTTCCTCGCTCAAATGCTTGTGCATATGCAAACGCTCCGGGAAATGCAGGAAGCAGAGATGGATGTATGTTGATTATTCGATGTGGATAACGCCAAACAAAGTTTGGAGTCATTATCCTCATGTATCTTGCTAATACCACCAAATCAATGTCGTATTTTCGTGAAACCTCAATTAGGTGGTCTTCTGCTTTTTGCTGCTCTTTTTCATCCACTAGGACAAATGGAATTCCTGCCTTTTTTGCATATGATTCCAATGTTTTCTCGGTTCCAACAATAATGCTGATCTTACCCTTTAGCTGGCTTTTTGCAGCTAACAGTGCCTCAAGGCAGTGTGGTTCCTTGGTGACAAAGACTGCAATGTTTTTGTCCGAGTTTATTTCATGATATACGCTTACTTCCATTGCAAGCTGCTTTCCCAAGTCTTGTAGTTCACGGTCGAATTTTTTTACATCAAATTCACGAGAAAACGATGCCTCAAGGTGCATCCCAAATAATCCTTTGATGACGTTTTGGTTTACCTTCTCAATGTTGCCTTGTTTTTGGAAAATCAAATTTGTAAATGACGCAACCACACCCTCGCGGTCCTTGCCCACAACTGTAATCCCTATTCGGATCTTTTTCATGGAGTTGTGTTACAATTTCACTTTATTAACTTAGGTCTGGTTTAGTATGATTCAGAATGGTGCGGGAGGTGGGATTTGAACCCACGAACCCCTAAGAGATAAGGGCCTAAACCTTACGCCGTTGACCAGGCTTGGCGACCCCCGCATCAATGCTCAAATTCTACACAAACTTATTGCTTACCATTTTGGCTAGCCGCCAAGACCTCTTCCTAAAAATTGAGGGAACAAAAACCAAAAAACAGATTGAATCTGCCCAAATTCGTTCTAGCTGCCAGTGGACTGTATGCCGGACTTGCCACTGCTTTTTCTATGATTGGATTGTTGCCGATCGCTGGCAATCTTTTACCAACGCCGTATCTGATAGGTAATCCACTTGAGGTAAGTGGGATCTCTGTTGAGCATGTGGTAGGTCATATCGTATTTGGCATGATAGCTGGCATCGTAACACTTAGTGTCAGATATTTGATTATTGCAGGTTTGTTTCCAATTGCACTTGATGCAGATCATCTAATCCAGTTCTTGAATTTGGAGGCAATCCCTAGGATGGGGCACTCGTTTGTTTATGCAGTAATCTCAGTTCCAATAATGATGTATGTTTTAGGAAAAAGGGATTACCGGCTTGGAGCAATATCGCTTGCATCTGTATTAACACATGTCTCGTTTGATGTACTTCTATCAGACAAAATCGGCAGCTCATTTCCCATCCTAATACCGTTTTCAGGTCAAACAGTTACTCTGATTGGATACGATTGGATTCTATTCCTAGCCGCAGCCGCGATAATTATTGGAATTGGTACTTTTATTGCAAAAAAACCCTATTCCAACAAAGCACAAATCTAACCCTACAAAACCAGAATCAATGGGCAAGCTTTTTGGAACAAACGGAGTCCGTGGCGTCTTTGGCAAAGACTTTACCTTGCAGTTTGTCCATGATCTGACGCTTTCACTTGCTGCTTATTTCAAGAAAGGTCCGATTCTTGTAGGATATGACGGTCGTGATTCCAGCCCAATACTTGCCAAGGTAATATGCTCTACCCTGAATTATTCTGGACTTGATTGCAATCTTGGTGGTCTTGTGCCGACGCCTGCACTGGAATATGCTACAAAAAAGCTTGGCTATTCAGGCGGAATAATGATTACTGCATCTCACAACCCACCACAATACAACGGAATCAAACCCGTGGCAAGTGATGGAGTCGAGATCTCACGAGAAGACGAGACAAAAATTGAGCAGATCTACTTTGAGAAAAAATGGCCCAAATTCAAAAAAATTGGCAAAACAGGAACAGAATCAAGAGTAATTTCGACATACATTAATGGAATAAAGTCGCAAGTAAACCACAAAAAAATAAGATCAAAAAAACTTACAGTTGTGCTAGATTTGGGAAATGGAGCACAGGCAGCAGCTGCACCAAACCTGTGCAAAACCCTTGGATGCAGAACATTTCTGATTAATGAAAAAATTGACGGTCAGTTTTCAGGACGGGGATCAGAGCCAACACCACAAAACCTGCAAAAACTATCCAAAACAGTTCTAAAAACAAAGGCAGCACTTGGCATTGCATTTGATGGTGATGGTGATCGCAGCATATTTTGTGACAACCAAGGAAAAATCCTAACGGGTGACAAGTCCGCATTATTGTTGGCAAATCACATTCTAAACAAACATCCAAAATCCAAAGTAGTGACCTGCCTTAATTCAAGCTCGGCCATTGAAGAACTAGCGGCAAAAACAAAATCCAAAGTAATTCGCACAAAGGTCGGAAGCGTAGAAGTATCGAGAAAAATGGTGCCTCAAAAAGCATTGATCGGATTTGAGGAAAATGGCGGATTCATGTATGGCAAGCACAACCAAGTTCGCGATGGTGCAATGACACTTGCATTGGCACTGGATCTTTTGGCAGGCTCTGGTAAATCCATGACGGATGAAATCACTTCCATACCAAAATCATACACTACAAAGGACAAGATTTCTTGCACAAAAGAGCAAGCAACAAAAATCATCAATGCACTCAAAAAGGAACACAAAAACTATGACACAACCGATGGCATCAAGATGATCTTTGATGATAAGAATTGGGTAATGATTAGGCCAAGTGGGACCGAGCCGATTGCTCGAATCTATGCAGAGGCCGACTCGCAACAAAGACTGGAGCAGACAATGTCAAAATATATCAAAAAAATCAAGTCCATGCTTGTCAGCTGATAACACTAATAAGGCGATTCCAAACGACTGAAGGAATGGAGATGATCCCTACGGGTGATTTAATTGGGTAAAGCTTACTATGTAAAATTCGAGACACCAGCTGATCTTGTAAATCCAATTCTGGAAGCAGTCAGAGTTGCATCAAGCAGCGGCAAAGTCAGAAAAGGCACCAATGAGGCAACCAAAGCCATTGAGCGCGGAATAAGCAAACTCATAGTTATTGCAGAAGATGTAGAGCCACCAGAGGTGGTAGCACATCTTCCAATTATCTGTGAAGAGCAAAACGCCGCATATGCATTTGTCCCATCAAAGCAAGAGCTTGGAAAAGCACTAGGCATTGACGTGACTTCTGCAGCAGCTGCAATCTTGGATGCTGGCGACGCAAACCACATTGTCGAAGAAGTAGTAGCTTCAATTAAGAAACTTAAAGGTGGCAATTAGTGAGCACTCCCCAAACTGACGAAGTAGTGCCAGCCGAAGTAATACAACTGGTTGGCAAGACCGGCATTGCGGGAGAGATCACTCAAGTGCGCGTTAAGGTTCTTGGAGGCAGAGACAAGGGTCGCATCTTGACAAGAAATGTCAAGGGCTCCGTTAGAATGTCTGATACTTTGATGCTCCGAGAGACAGAACGCGAGGCCAAAAAAATTAGGTGATTAAATGAGTCTAATCGTTAAACCATGCAGTTTTTGTGACAGACCAGTAGCAAAGGGCTCTGGTACCATGCTTGTCAAAAATGACGGCACAGTACTGTGGTTTTGCTCACCAAAATGCAAAAAGAACATGTTGGTACTGAAGCGAGACCCAAGAACTCTAAAGTGGACCAAGAAATACCAAAAGGGCGGAATTATCAAGAAATAATTTCTGAAACAAATTGAGCGAACAAACATTATTCATAGTAAAACCAGATGCAGTAGCTAGAAAACTAGTGGGACAGATCATTGCAAGATTTGAGACAAAAGGATTCAAGATTCTAAAGCTCAAAATGTTCACATTTTCAAAAACACAAGCGCAGGAATTCTATGCAGTGCACAATACAAAACCATTCTTTGGCGAGCTGGTCGATTTTATCACATCCGGTCCAGTTGTAGTGGCAGTAATAGAAGGAAACAATGCAGTTGCAACTACTAGAATCTTGGTTGGCGCCACCAAATCATACGAGGCAGCACCAGGCTCAATTCGAGGTGACTTTGGCCTTGGAATCTCTGATAATATCATTCACGCATCTGACTCTAAAGAAAATTTTGAAAAGGAAGCAAAGGTAGTGTTCGAGTGAGCAGCGTTGCGAATTCGACAGCCAATTGTGGCCGTTTTGGGCCATGTAGATTCTGGTAAGACATCACTATTAGATAAAATCCGAGGAACGGGTGTTCAAGGAAGAGAGGCAGGAGGAATCACACAACACATTGGAGCAAGTTTTCTGCCAACTGATACCATCAAAAAGATGTGCGGACAATTATACACACAACTAACAAAGACAGAGCACGAAGTTCCTGGGCTTTTGGTAATTGACACACCAGGCCACGAGGTCTTTACAAATCTTCGAACCCGTGGAGGATCGGCTGCAGACATTGCCATACTGGTAGTTGATACGAATAGGGGATTTCAGCCGCAAACAAACGAGTCTCTAAAAATCTTACAGGCAAGAAAGGTTCCATTTGTTGTAGCATTAAACAAAGTTGATATGATATCTGGCTGGAAACCAGCAGACACACCATACGTTTCACTGGCAATAAAAAAACAGGACCAGTTCATCCAGACAATGCTTGATGAGCAGCTCTACAATGTTGTTGGAACTTTATCCATTCTTGGATTTCAGTCCGAGGCATTCTATCGAGTAAAGGATTTTGGAAAGGAAGTATCAATTGTTCCAGTCAGTGCAAGGACTGGTGTTGGCATACCAGAACTGCTAACGGTACTAGTTGGCCTGACACAACAGTACATGCAAAAAAGACTGGAACAAGAAGAAAAGCAGAGTCGGGGAATCATACTAGAAGTAAACGATGAGGTTGGACTTGGCACCACTGCAAACATGATCCTAATTGATGGTGTGATCAAAAAAGGCGACTCGGTAGTAGTGGCAAAGCGTGATTCCGTAATTGTGACAAAGCCAAAGGCGCTACTCTTACCAAAACCATTAGATGAGATGCGGGATCCTCGAGACAAATTCAAGCCAGTAGACCAAGTAGAGGCAGCCGCTGGAATCAAGATTGCATCACCTGATCTGGAAGGAGTCTTGCCTGGCAGTACACTGTATGTCACAAGTGACGAGTCCAAAATAGAGGAATTCAAAAAAATAATTGAGTCTGAGATGAAATCGGTCTTTGTAAACACCGAAACAAACGGTGTCATACTAAAATGCGATACAATTGGCTCACTTGAGGCACTAACCGAGATGCTCAGGCGCCAGCAGGTTCCAGTCGCAAAGGCCGACATTGGCCATGTAAACCGACGTGATGTAATGGAGGCAAAGGCCATAAAGGAAAACGACAGGCACCTCGGCGTTATTTTGGCATTTAATGTAAAGACACTGCCAGACGCACAAGAAGAGGCAGAAAACAGCCACATCAAAGTATTCAACGATCAGGTGATCTACAGTCTGATTGACACCTACACTTTATGGGTAGATGAGGACACTGCAAATGAGGACAATGCGGTATTTGCAGAGCTTACTCCAATCTGTAAATTCACGTTCCTCAAAGGCTACATTTTCAGAAACAGCAATCCCGCAGTGTTTGGCATACGTGTAGATGTCGGCAAGGTAAGGCAAAAAATCAACATCATGAATGCTGATGGCAAAAAAATTGGCAAGGTTCACCAGCTACAAGATGGCAAAAAATCAATCGATGTTGCAACACAGGGCCAAGAAGTCGCATGTTCCATCCAAGATGCAACAATCGGCCGCCAAATCGCAGAAGAAGATGTATTTTATTCGATGTTAAATTCACGTGAGGCAAAAATAATCCTGGAAAAATACCTGCACAAGCTGAGCCCTGAGCAGCAAACAACATTTAATGAAATTGTTGCAATACAGAGAAAAAAAGACGCATCCTACGGCTACGTCTGATACTTTTTTGCAACCATGTGGATTCCTGGCTCGCCTACTGCGCCCATCATTCGCTCTACTTGCTTTCCGTCCTTGAACATTATAAAAGTCGGAATTGCCTGAACACCAAACTTCATGGAAATGTCTTGATTCTGATCAACATTTACCCGGGCAAACTTGATGTGGCGATATTTTTTTGCCATTCTATCAAATATTGGATGCATCATTTTACATGGTCCGCACCATTCTGCCCAAAAATCAACTAGGACCAATCCCTGCGATGTCACACCATCAAAGTTAGCAGAATTGAGATCCAGTACCTGAACCTGGCTTTGTGCAATAGATTCTTGTTGCCGCTGGAGCATTTCTGCAAGTTTTTTTTGCTTTATTTTTTCCAGCTCAGGATCTTCCATAGAATGTAATCTTTGCTTGAAATATTAATTTCTAGAGGTCTAGCAGGTATTTCATGTAGATAGTATCGCCCTGTTTTACTTCCATCTCATGAAATGTTGGCGCCTTTATCTCTACTTTGAAGTGGTGTTTTTTGATGTCTATTTGCTCACCCCAAAACCTTGCTAAAATTTTGTATTCTGCATTTTTCTCTATATTTACGGTGATTCTTTTTGCTGCAAACCCATCAGTTATGGTAAGTATGATCAGTTCTTCAAGCCAGTTGTACAACAAATAACTGAGATCCTTGCCGGATACTTCGAGTGTTTTTTCCTCTTTTTCCTCTATGGTATTGACATCCAAAATTGTCTCTATTACCGATTTTGCTGCAATGACAAACGCTTCTTCCAAGTTTGGTGCAGTCACTTCAAAAATTGCATCTGTTGCATGCTCTAGACTCTTGTAGCTCAACTGGTACAAGTTGAATTTTCTATTATTAATAGATGACAAAATGATTCAGAGCAACATCTAAATCTATTAACACGAAAGTTTTTCCAAGTTGAATCTGCCAAGGGGAATGAAGGATTTTGAATCAGCCGAGCAGTCAAAAATTGAATTTGTAAGACAAAAATTTCTTGAAACCTCAAAATCATTTGGCTTTCATTTTATGTCCCCATCTCCACTAGAGATGGTATCGGTAATTGAGGCAAAGAGCGGACCTGCAATACGCGATGAGATCTATTTTTTCAAAGACAAAGGAGACAGAGAAATAGCACTGCGTTTTGATTTCACTGTCGGCCTGACTAGATTTGTAGTTGAGCAAAAATCACTAAAAATGCCTGCAAAGATTTCTGCATTTGGTGGTGTGTGGAGGTATGATGAGCCACAAAAGGGACGATACCGATACTTTCACCAATGGGACTTGGAAGTATATGGCAAGCCAAGCCTTGAATCCGATGCAGAAATAATTGAATTCACATCAAAGTTTTTCTCAAAACTAAATTTGCAAAACATAACAATTGATATCTCACATAGAAAGCTAGTCGAGGCTGTTGTAGAAAAGATCTTTGAATCCACAGATCCTAAAACAATTGGAGATATTTTCCGTGCAATTGATAAAATCCAGAAAAAGAAAAAAGACGAGATCATATCAGAATACACACAAAAAGGATACGCAAAAGAAAAACTGGAACAAATTCTTGAATTCTCCAAAGTAAAAGGCTCACCTGAGAGCGTAGAATCTACCTTTGATGTATCCAAAATTGCTGCGTGGACTGAGCTAAAAGAACTGTTTGTGTCTCTGAAAAACCGCGGTGTGACAAACATTCGAATCAATTTTGGTATTGTTCGCGGACTGGATTATTACTCGGGAGTTGTTTTTGAGGCATTTGATACCTCATCCGAAGTGGGTGCACTGGTGGGTGGCGGTAGGTATGATAGCCTACCAAAGGCGTTTGGACGAGATGACATTGGAGCAACCGGCGTTGCGGGCGGCGTTGAGCGAATTATTCTATCATTAGAAGCCCAAGGACTCCAAACCACACAAACAACAAATCAAATCTCTGTTTTGTTTGTAAATGACGAAATGGCAAAACCTGCAATGAGTATAGCATCCAAGCTTCGAGACCAAGGATTGGAAATTGAAATCGATCTTGTTGGAAGGTCATTTAAAAAACAAATGGAAAATGCATCCAATTCCAAATTTGCAATCATCATAGCCCCAAAGGAGTTTTCAGCAGGCCAAGTAATCATAAAAAACATGTCTGATGGCAAAGAAGCCACCTCACAAATAGAATCACTGCTTTCTAATCCGAAATCATTTATTCAGTAAATGCACGTGTGAGCATCATTATTTCAGGACCGTTTGTTAGATGTCCTACAACTACTGCCTTGTTGTTTGCCAAAATGCCAGATGCAATGTATGGGATTCCACCGTTTATGGTTGCAGGCTCTAGCTTTACTTTTAGGACATCAGAAATTGATTTGATGTCTTCCTCGTCTGTTTCCGGATGGATTATTCCGCCAATATTATTTGCGCAAACCATCACTCCTGCTTGGTGATATCCAGCAATTTTTTTCTGGATTGCCTCAACTCCAAGCGTGTCCTCTATTGTTTTTACCATCTCGGCTGGAATTTTTGGAGATACAATTGCACCTTTGTCATTTGCAGCAATTAGATTTCCTAGTGCATTGTGTTTTGTATCTAGAACTGCAACATTTAGCTTGGTTGATTTTTTCATAAAGTCTATTTCCCACTGCGAGCACAGGCTGGGCAGCAATATCCCAGTATTGTTCATGACCATCATTATGCCAATAACACGTGTACTTGCAACCGATGTATACAGATGTTGTACCTTGAGGTATTCAGCTAACGTATCTGCCTTTGTGTCTGCAAATCCATTTGGCAAAAAAAGAAAATTATCATTTACCTTGCTGTAAATGCCGATGTTTGGGCTCCTATACACATCATATTTGTAAATATCCAACTATCAATTTTGTAATCAAAAAGATATGAACGTAAAGGTGCGATCACACCGTAAACAGTGTTATAATTTTACAGATCCCGCAAATTCATAATTTAGTTTCCACTAATTTTGTTTAGATTTAAATAACATTCCGTCAGACCAGTCGTATGCCAATAGATGAGCATTTCCCACAAGGACTAAAACCAATTGGAAAAATTCTCCACAGTGACGGTGAGCACTATCACTTCATGTGGGGTCCGGGTAGAAGCGATGCTGAATGTTTCAGTGATGAAGCAGTAATCTCAGCATATGCAGCTCGCGGTGAAACACAAGTTCCATTGGGAGTTAGTGGTACAATGGTCGCAGTCGACTGGGATTCTTGTGTAGCAGATGGCGCATGCATTGAAGCTTGCCCAGTACAAGTTTTCCAGTGGTACAGAACTGAGATGGATATTCCAGCAAAAGATGTTGTTGGAAAGACATTTGCAGGTACTGGATCTTCAGAAAAAGAACACCGCTTGGACAAAACCGACAAGGCAGATCCAATCAGAGAACATGATTGCATCTGGTGCATGGCTTGCGTTTCAGTTTGCCCACCTCTAGCTATCAAGGTTGATCAATCAAACTTGGAGCACCATGAGAAGGCAGCAGGAACTTTCATGAACCTTAAAGGCGGAGAAAATCCACACGCACACGACTAAAGAAAAACAACTTTTTTCTTTTCTTTTTGATTTTTACTTAAACAAATTTTAAGCAGTTCTTTTCATCGAATTTTGCAGAGGTCGCCTAGCTCGGTAGGGCGCGGGCCTTGAGAGCCTGTGTGCGCAAGCATCCGGGGGTTCAAATCCCTCTCTCTGCGCTTATTTTCCAAACTTGCTCAGCTCTGCCAATAGTGCAGAAAGCTGAATCTCTGGATTTGCACCAGACAAAATTCTAAAATCGTATTTTGCGATTGTCTCTGATATTTCCACGATGTTTGCCTGCTTTGTTCTATACATTGCTTCATTGATGTATTTGAGAAAATCCGATTCCGACATGCCGTAGACTTTGATCAGCTCAATCATCTTGTTTCTGGCATCAAGTATCTTTCCTGCAAGTGCCATCTTGAGCACCTCATCCACATCCTTGGTCTTTGTCAGTCCGGCAGATGCCTTGACGTTTTCTTCAGTTATTGCACCAAGACTTGCGGTTGCCTGCAATAGGTTGATTGCATGTCTTAGGTCGCCTTCGGTATAGTCATAGATTGCCTTGAGGCCTTCTTCGTCTGACTTGATTTTCTCCTTTTTTGCAATCTCTTTTATCTGCACAATTACGTCTTTTTCGGCAATTCTTGTAAACTTGAATACTGCGCATCTGCTCTGGATTGGCTCTATTATCTTTGAGACATTATTTGCAATGAGGATAAATCGACATGTCTTTGCGGTGTCCTCTATGATTCTACGCAGGGCAGTCTGAGCATCCGAGGTCATCTCATCGGCTTCATCCAAAATTATTATCTTAAATGGGATATTACTATCGAGGCCTGCAAATCTGGAGAATTTTTTGACTCGCTCCCTTACCATCCCGATTCCACGCTCATCTGATGCATTTAGCTCAAGCGTGTATTCCTTCCAACCATCTCCTAGGATTTGCCTGCACAGACAAATCGCAAGTGTTGTCTTGCCAACTCCCGCCGATCCGGAAAACAACAAGTGCGGAATCTCTGAGACATTTTTTAATAATGATGTTAGGCTTCCTACGATTTCTTTTTGGTTTACCAGATCCGTTATTTTCTGCGGGCGGTATTTTTCAACCCACATTATGGAATCTGTCATTGATAAATCTTGGATTGCATTATTAATAAATCACGCCTGAGGATCAAATGATCAAAGCTATTTGTAAACACTATTGATCGATCGTATCCATTAAATCCTTGAATCAAGTTTGATAACCATTGAAAATAAACGAGCTTTTGCAGGTATACACGATAGGTTATGGCGTAGAGGACGTAAAGACTGTCATAAATCATGACTTTAAGATTAATGTCTCAAATGTTGTAATGACTGGCAAACAAGGTGAGGTCATCAACATGCCGCGCTGGATTGCACAAACTCTCGAATCGGAAACACATGCAGAAATTCAAGAACAAGACATGGGAATAGAGCTAACACAATCAATATCAAAAGAAAACTTTCAAGGTGAAGAACTATCACACCTAGAGCCAGACTTTTACATCAAAGTAAAAGGCTACATGGCAAGGCAATCTGAAAAAGAACGTGACAAACTCGAATCCCTATTGAACACATTAATCCGAAAAAGACTTGGCAAGCTAATACCACGTGCAAATTCCATGGAACTGACTGCAGATCTGGCAAAAAAACTATCCATTGAGGAGCGCTCTTTGTATAATGTAATTCACAAGCACAGCACCGAGTTCCTAGAACAAATCTTTGGTGATAACAAATGACACTAGAAACCCAGTCCAGAAGCGCAACAATTGATCAGGTTCAGCACTTTTTGTCCTCATTTAAGGACAAGTCTGGCGCGTTCCAGTATGTAGAAGAAATCGACCGAATGATGGCAAAGCAGGCAAAGTTCATCGTAGTTGACTACAACGACATTGTATCCCACAAAGACATTGAGATAAAATTCAACCTAGAGCCCGACGAGATACTGTATGCATTTTCAGGCGCAATCAAAAACATCCTAGAAGAGAGATTTCCAGATTATGCAACAAAAATCTCAGATGATATTCGAGTAAGGATTGCAAACTATCCAATTCAGAGAAGCCTCAGACAAATCAATGCCGAAGTAATTGGCAAGATGACCTCGGTTTCCGGCATGGTGGTGCGCTCCTCTGAGGTAAAACCATTGGCAAAAAACGTGGTATACAAATGTCCAGAAGGCCACACAACTGAGGTTCCACTGGAGCGAGGCCTCAACATTTACACCCCAAGCAAATGCTCTACTGAAAAATGTGCACACCGTGACATCCGACTAGATCCAGAGCAAAGCAAGTTCATCGACTTTCAGATAATCCGTCTGCAAGAGCTTCCAGAGGATCTTCCGCCAGGACAGCTTCCTCACTATGTTGATGTGACAATAAAGCAGGACTTGGTGGATAATGCGCGCCCTGGAGATAGAATAATTCTTACTGGTATAGTTCGAATCGAACAAGAACAAATCACAGGAACTCGAGTCAACAGTGGACTACACCGATTAAGAATAGAGGGTAATAACATCGAGTTTTTGGGCGGCCGTGGAGGCAAGAATTCCAGACGATCAGAGCGAGAAGAGATCTCGCCGGAAGAAGAAAAAATAATCAAATCACTCGCAAGAAACACCGATGTTTATGAGCGCCTGATAAACTCGTTTGCACCACACATTCAGGGCCATGCGATCATCAAGGAATCCATTTTACTGTTGATGGTTGGCGCCATGCAAAGGGTGATGAGCGATGGCACAAAGATCAGAGGAGACATTAACGTATTTCTGGTAGGAGATCCAGGTACTGCAAAATCCGAGATGCTCAAGTTTTGTGCAAGACTTGCGCCAAGAGGTCTGTATACATCCGGTAGAGGTTCCACCGCAGCAGGCCTAACTGCAGCCGTGGTTAGGGACAAGACCGGAATTATGATGTTAGAGGCAGGTGCCGTGGTCTTGGGCGACCAAGGACTGGTATGCATTGACGAGTTTGACAAGATGAAGCCAGAAGACCGAAGTGCACTACACGAGGTAATGGAGCAACAGTCAGCAAGTATAGCAAAGGGTGGTATTGTGGCTACCCTAAACGCGAGAACCTCGATTCTAGCTGCGGCAAACCCAATGTATGGAAAATACGATCCATTCAAAAATATCACAGAAAACGTAGCATTACCAATTCCATTATTGACAAGATTTGATCTCATCTTTGTTGTAAGAGATATACCATCAAAAGAAAAAGACCGAAACATAGCACAGCACATCATTGGATTGCACAAAAAATCCACAACCGACACTAGATCACTAATCGATCCTGATATTTTTACAAAGTATCTGGCATATTGCAAAAAATCGGATCCTACACTGACCTCAGAGGCAGAAGAAAAAATTCTTGATTATTATCTAAAGATGAGAAATGTCGAGTCCGAAGAAATGATCACAGTAACCCCAAGACAGCTTGGTGGACTGATAAGACTTGCAACTGCAAGAGCAAGACTGCTCATGAAGGACCAAGTCGAGGCCGAAGATGCAGAACGTGCGATATTTCTGATTCAAAGCATGCTAGAAGATGCGGGAGTTGATGTCAATACTGGTAAAGTAGACCTTGGAGTGTTGCAGGGCAGACCCCACAGCGAGGTATCAAAACTGCAACTCTTCATGGACGTCTTAAAATCCCTTGAAGGTGACAGCAAAACACCAGTTGAAGAAAAACTCTTTGTAAAAGAGCTAACCAAGACTGCCAAGTTTACAGAAGAAGAGGCAAGGAACTTTATTCGAAGAATGCTCCGGGAAGCATCAATTTATGAATCCAAGCCTGGTCACTATAATCGTGTATGAAAATAGCGGACCTTGAACTACCAATTTCTGCACAAGATCTTTTAGCTGAGCAAAACATAACAAAACTCTATCCTCCACAGGCAGATGCAGTAAAGGCAGGGCTCTTGGAGGGGCAAAACATTCTGGTTGCAGCCCCTACCGCTAGCGGAAAAACACTCGTTGCGATGCTTGCAATGATGCGATTTTTGAGCACAAAACAAGGCAAAGTAGTCTATCTGACACCACTTCGAGCGCTTGCTGCGGAAAAGTTCTCTGAATTCAAAAAGATGGAAAAAATCGACCTTGGAAGAAAGATCAAGGCCGCAATCTCAACTGGCGACTTTGACTCAGTAGACAAGGAATCTGAAAGTGCAGACATTGTTGTTTTGACCAATGAAAAGATGGATTCCATAATCCGGCATGGGGTGGACTGGATTGATAAAATTGGCCTAGTGATAGCAGACGAGGTTCACCTGATCGGCGATAAGGATCGTGGTCCTACACTTGAAGTTATTCTAACAAAACTAAAGGAGCTTGAATCAAAGCCACAAATTGTAGGTCTGTCTGCAACCATAACAAATTCTGATCAACTCTCAGAATGGCTTGGCTGCAAGTTAGTATTGAGTGATTGGAGACCGGTTCCACTAACCGAGGGAGTCTTTGATGGCGGATCTGTTTTGTGGAACAATGGTGACTCCAATGAAATCGAGTCCAGCATACGTGGCCCGCCAATAGATCTGTGCCTTGATACAATAAAAAATGGAGGCCAATCATTGGTCTTTGCAGAAACAAGGACACGATCCGCATCGCTTGCTGCAAAGGGATCTGATGCAGTATTAAAATTTCTGACAGATTCTGAGAAAAAATACCTAGAGGAAATATCACAAAAAATCCTAGACAACAACGAGCATACTGATCTGATAAAAACACTGTCCACACTATTAAAAAAAGGAGTTGGGTTTCATCATGCGGGCCTAAACCAAAACTGCCGAGAAATAATAGAAACGGAATTCAGAAATGGTAAGATCAAGCTCTTGGCATCAACACCGACTCTAGCAGCAGGAGTGAATCTTCCTGCAAGACGCGTTGTCATATCGAGCATTGCAAGGTATGATGTAAAGGAAGGCACAAACAAGCCAATTAGCATTCTAGAATACAAGCAGCTTTGCGGAAGGGCTGGAAGGCCGCAATATGACAAGTTTGGTGAGGCAATAATCGTTGGTAATTCAAATGCCTCAGACCTCATAGAGTATTACATCAATGGAACACCAGAGCCGATCGAATCCCAGCTTACAGATGACAAGGCACTGCGAATACACATACTGAGTCATGTGGTGTCAAATCCAGGAATAAAAGATGAGCAGATCTTTGAGTTTTTCCAAAAAACCTTGGCAGGACTGCAAACAAGAAAAAACACACTAAAATTCTCAATAGAGATTGCAAAAAAATTCCTAATCCGAGAGAATCTCATCGTACAAAAAGCAGAAAGATTTGCAGCGACAGAGTTTGGCAAAAAAGTATCAATGCTGTATATCGACCCAATCACTGCGATTTACTTTAAGCGAGGCCTAGAAGCAGTTTCTGAAAATAAAAGACACACGTTAGGATTTTTACATCTTGTCTCAAGTTGTGAGGAGTTTTTCCCCAAGTTTTCCCTTCGAAACAAGGACTATGAGACGCTTGGGACACTAATTGAGAACAAATCGTCTGAGCTGATTGAATCCATATCGGAATATGATTGCTCAAGGAGTCTTTTGGCACTACATTCTTGGATATCTGAATCATCGGAAATCCATCTTTCTGATAACCTTGGAATCGAATCAGGGGATATGCACCGAATGGCAGATACTGCTGACTGGCTTGTGTACTGTTTGTATGAGCTTGCAAAACTCGTCGATAGGGCAGATCTACTAGAGGAGCTTGACACCATACGCAAAAGAATCGCATATGGAATCAAAGAAGAGCTAGTGGAATTGGTCAAAGTTCGCGGAATTGGGCGTGTGCGTGCAAGAAAACTGTACGATCATGGAATCAAGACAATCGAGGATCTGCATACAATCCCAATCAACAAGCTGGCAGAGATTGATAAAATCGGCCCAACCATTGCAGATAATATTAAATCCCAACTCAAAAAAGTGAGATAATTGCAAGACTATATCATTGCAGGGCTGGTTTCATCGGCAATTGCGTTCTTTGTTGTTTTTGGCCTAGTCCCACCACTGATAAAATCCCTGAGTAAAAAAAATTGGGCAGTAAAAGACGTAAACCGAATAGGTGGTGCAATGGTCCCAAGGCCTGGCGGTCCTGTAATTCTTGCCGGAATAATCATATCTGAGATATCTCTCTATTTTCTTTTGCCACAACAAATCAACACAAGAGGGCTTGCTGCGCTTTTGATTACTACATCGATTGCATTTGTTGTCGGCTTTATCGATGATAGAAGAGTAATGAGTGGGTGGTTCAAGCCGCTTGCCTTGGTGGGTGCAGCAATACCAATCGTAGCTCTTGGCGCATACGAGCCAAATCTAGCATTCCCGTTATTTGGCGAGGTGAAAATTCCCGCATTATATCTAGGATTGATACTATTCATGATTCCAATTACAGGAAACACGATTAACTCCATTGATGTGATGAATGGGATTGCAAGTGGATTCATGATGATCGCATCTTTTTCTCTTGCAATTGTTTTGTTTATTTTGCAAAATTACACCGTTGCGATAATGACGCTGCCCATTGCGTTTGCATCGCTTGCGTTTTATCGATACCACAAGTTTCCGGCCAGAATATTTCCAGGTGACTCTGGGGCGTTAGTCCTTGGAGCGGCATATGGGGCAATTGCGATAATTGGACGCGTCGAGGTGATTGCAGCAATTGCACTCTTGCCGGCAATAATCAACTCGTTTTTGTTCCTGTCCAGCGTAAAGAGAATCGTTGAGCACAGGCAGGTCAAGGGACCTACCACACATACCGATGATCATAAAATCACTACAACCAAGGAATCCGATGCACCAATCACACTGGTGAGGCTAATTGTTGCAAGCAAGCCGCTTACCGAAAAACAGATTGGCTTTACCATATTCAAGCTGGCAATATTCTCAGGAATTCTAGCAATCATTACTGCCATTATTTCAGGAGTGCAAATTTGGCCCAGCTCTTGATTTTTGCATTCATTGGAATAATGTGGGTACTGATCCTTGCAGGTGGTGGGATACTAGTAACACTAGTCTCAAAAATCTCAGTTTCTGGATATGGCGATCATCTGGACTTTTTCATTGCATCTATAATCAAGGCAGCGATTGCTTTGGTATTGGTGGTGTTCTGGGTTTTGGTTCTAACTAAACTGAAAAACAAGATATTTCAAAAACAGATCAGGGCCTAAGACTTCCATTTTGCCTGTTTTTTGTCATACTCTGATCTGGTGTATTTTACTTTGGCAGGAACGCCAATTACCACCATGTCATCTGGAACGTCCTTTGTTACGACTGCTCCCATCGCAACAACACTGTTTTTCCCAACTGTTACTCCTGCCTTTATGACTGCACGAGATCCAATGATGGCTCCATCCTTTATGGTGACTCCAATCATTTTCTGACTTGGCGGATATGGATCATTTGTTAGGGAAACCGATGGGCCAATGAAGACATTTTTACCAATTCTTGAAAGCGGTGGGATGTAGACAAGCCCCTCTATCATGGTGTTCTCACCAATCTCAACATTATAGTCAATGTGTGAAAGTGAGCCTATCTTTACATTATCACCAAGCGTGGTGTTGTCTCCAACATATGCAAAATGCCAAATCTTGACATTTTTGCCAATTTTTGCCTTTTCTGATACGAAATTGGTTACCAAACTACAGATGCCATGGATTTGCGTCTTTAATTATTTTCTGGGGCAGTGTTTTATTGTTCTTCTCCAAAAATGCAATGTCCTGCTTTTTGTCTCGCAGCTCATCCGGCAGCATTATTGGAATCTCTTCTATAATGGGATAGAATCTGGAGCATTTTGAGCAAAACAGAGCACCCTCCAAAACTACCTCTTGTTTTGATTGCGTTTCGTATAATTCCAAAGGAAATTGCTTGTCAATTGGACATACGAGCATGTCCATCATTTTTTTGTTCATTTTAGATCTAGGTAGATTGGAACTCCTTTTTGGCTAGATAATAATGCTGCTTCTGCTATTTTTGTTACATTTACTGCCTCTTCTGCCCGTACCCTTGGTGTGGTCTTTGATTTTACCGCATCTAAGAATGCCTTGATCTCTACTGTGAGTGGTTCTTGTTTTTCTTTTCTTGGTATTTCAGAGCCTTGGTCTTTTTCAATTTTGACTTCTTGTGTTACAAAATCCCCAGAGATTATCCCATCTGTACACACTGCATTAAAGTGCCTCACTCGGGATGGTGTTATCCAGTTTGATGATATCACTGCTACCTTGTTGTCTTTAAAGCCGAGCATGATTGTCGCAAAGTCTTCATGGTCATGTCTTATTTTGCCAGACCTTGCAAACACTACCTGAGGAGTATCATCAAAGAGCCACATTGCAGTATCAATGTCGTGAACAGATGTGTCATAAATGATTCCGACATCTTTGATGTGAAGTGGCATTCTGTTTTCTCGGTGAAATTCTAACATGATGAGCTCACCGTATTTTTTTGATCTTACAAATTCCTTTACTGTTTCAACTGCTGGATTGAATCGCTCAATATAGCCACATGTTAGTATGACATCATTTTTTTTGGCAAGCTCTGATAGTTTGAGTCCCTCGTCAGATTTGTAAGTCATTGGCTTTTCCACAAATACTGATTTTTTTCTCTGGATTATTTTTGTGGCAATATCAAAATGAGTAATTGTTGGTGTGCAAACAAAGACTGCGTCAATTTCCTCAGAATCCAACATCGTATCAAGTGAAGTGTAGTGGTTTACTCCGTATTTTTGCGCAGTCTCTTTTGCTCTGACTTGGTCTGCATCACAGACTGCAACCAGTGCTCCAAGCTGGGATAAGACTCTGGCGTGGTTTTTGCCCCACCCACCGACTCCTATTTGTGCTACTTTCAAGCTAATACACCGGCGTTAGCCAGTTGAAATATTTGTCGTTTTTTGCAGATACTATATCCAAATATGAAGAAACAACCTCTTTTGTGACAATTCCGGGTCTACCAGAGCCAATTTTTTTACCATCAATGCTTGTTACTGGAGTTATCTCCGCAGCGGTTCCAGTGAGGAATACTTCGTCTGCCAAATAGATCTCACTGCGCGTGATGGTCTTTTCTGCAATGTTATAGTCTAGGTCTTGCGCAATCTGCATCACAGAGTCGCGTGTTATTCCCTCTAGCGCAGATGATTCTAGCGGTGGTGTCATGAGAGTATTATTTTTTACAACAAAAATATTCTCGCCCGGCGCCTCACTCACATTTCCGTGCAAGTCTAACAAGATTGCCTCATCGTAGCCATTTCTTTTGCATTCCTGGGTTGCCAAAATAGAGTTCAGATAGTTTCCGCCCATCTTTGCAAGAGGTGGAGTGGATTGGTCACTGAATTTTCTCCAAGACGATATGCCTGCACTAATTCCATTCTTATCAAACAAATCGCCAAACGGGAACATGAATGCAGCAACATGGGTTGGGGCGCTTTCATTTACGTGCAAATTGATTCCATATTGCCCAACAAAGTAAAATGGTCTGATGTAGCAAGACTTTTTCATCTTGTTTTTCTTGCACAGTCCAATCATCGCATTAGCTATGTCTTTGTTGGAATAATTTAGTGAAATTGAGTAAAATCTTCCCGACTGGCGGAATCTTTTGATGTGGTCGTCTAGTCTGAAGATGTAGAGGTTTTTTCCATTCCAATATGCACGGATTCCCTCAAAGATGGATGTTCCATAATGAATCGCATGTGTGGTGATTGGAACATTTGCCTTGCTTAGTGGAATGAACTTGCCATCAAACCAAACAAATTCAGAAATGTCAAATTTCATAGCCTGTTTTCAAATATGGCATTAATCTATCTTGTCTTGAGGCCGGCCTTTGGGAACTTCATTCCGGCAATTCGTGTGGTCATGTCTTGGGAGTTTGCATATTTTTCTATAGTATTCCAGTTTTCCTCAATTATTTTTGCAACCTGTTCTGGAACATCTTCTTTCCAATTGCTCTGGTTTCCCTTTACGGATTCGTATAGTTTGTCTTTGACAGATGATGCAGAGATTGCCTTTCTTGTGCCTATTCGCGGATTGAGTCTGTATGCTTTGAGCATCAGTCCCTCTGTTTTATCGCCAGTGTATGTGTAATAGTCTTTGTCTACTCCGCTCAGAATTTGAGCGCGCAGTTTCCATGAATATGGCGATATGATCGGAGGAAAATATCTGTAGAATGGTGCGTGAAATGTATAGTTTGATGAAACTCGAATGGAATCGCCAAATACCGACACTAGCATTTTCTTTCGTATTTCATAGCTAAACGGGAAGCTCTTGCTGTTAATCTCTGTACCATCATCCAAAAAAACAACCGGCATCACTATGACATTGTCTTTTTTCAGATCGTTGATGATTTCCACATGTGCGTTTGTTAATGGATTTAGATGTGCAAGATAGATTGCAACGCTCAAACGAATTGAGTACTTTTTGGCTCTATTTCAAATGTGGGGACGATGGGACTTGAACCCATGATCTCCAGCGCCCGAGGCTGGCAGTATACCAAGCTAACCTACGTCCCCGATGCTGGGACAAAACCAAACAATATTACTTTTGAGTTATCCGTATGATTCGTATTTGACTTCAAAGCCGCCGTCTGAGCGCTTGTTTCTTTCCGTGACAAATCCTTTTGCGGAAAGATAATCCATGCAACCATCGATTGTTCCCTGCCAGCCACAAATGTAAAACATCGTGTTCTGCGGAGTTACTCGCTCGCCAATCATTTGCTCTAGTGGTGATGGCTCCCCATCCTTTGATCTTAGAAATGTCTCTACTCTTCCTGTCTGTCCGCTCCAAGAACGATTGAACCATTCCTGCGGTCGGCTAATTGCTGCTCTGTATCTAAAGTTCCACTTGTCGCGTCCCTTGTCAATGCTTTCCATTTCTAGATTGGTGAAAAGCTCCTTGTAGCTAAGCTCATCAATATAGCTAGCGCCATGTAGTGCTACTATCTCTCTTTTATCGCCTGTTGCATGGAGATGTTGTGCAAAGCTCACAAATGGTGCAATGCCGGTTCCTCCGCCAAGGCAAATGATTCTGCGCTCATCTTTCTCACCGCTTGGAAGTTTATCATTAATTAGTAATGCCGCGCCTGTTGGCTTTATCCAAGTTATTTCGTCTCCTTCTTTTGCATTAAACAATTGAGTCGTGAGTCTTCCGGGAAGTGGCTTTCTTACCCAACGTATTACAAGCTCGATGTATTTTTTGTTCTCTGGGTGTGATGCAATGGAATATGCTCTTCTGATTACTTTGCCCTCACTTGGTACATTCATCCCAATTGTCAAAAACTGTCCTGCCTTGTATTCTGGGATTACTCCGTCATTTGGAACTAGTCTGAAAATTGCTAGGTCTTCTTTTAGTAATTGAACATAAGTAATGGTCGCCTTGTTTTCTACTACCACATCAAGACCTGTCACATGACGGTTAAATATTTTATGTTAAATGATAATCAAATTTCTTTTCTCCAGCTAAACGTTAATAATCAATCTGAAAACTTGAAAGACGACCAGATCTATTTCTGGTTTTGTGGGCCGGTCGTCTAGACTGGTAGGATACGCCCTTGGCATGGGTGAGATCGAGGGTTCAAATCCCTCCCGGTCCACTTACAAATTATTTCTGGCAAAAACCACAAGCCTGCTTATCTCAGGATCGCTCTGTTTTGCAAGCACGTCTAGTTTTGATATTAGGATCTTGTCCTTGATGTCTATTGCGGACTTGATTGCACTTTTTATGACTTCAATGTTGGGATCATCTAGGCATTTTTGTATTGCAAAAGATGCCTCGACTGCTCTTAAATAACCCAAAGCCCCCACCGCACAAGAGCGCACCATCGCACTCTGATCCTCGGTAAGCTGAATGATTCTTGAAATTGCTTTTCTCTCGTTTCTGTTTGC